>NZ_JBMAXV010000020.1:0-92120 GCF_048589245.1 Klebsiella sp. 10982 | reverse complement strand
TTAATATCTGTGTGAACTTACACATTAATCATCGGCGGTCTGCAGGGACCGCGACGCCACGTTTCCCATGACGTGATTAAGCAGGCGACACGCGCCTGCTATGGCTTGTTCCCAAAGCGTCTGCTGCTGGAGTTTATCTGGCTACTGGCTGCCCGCAGCCATATCGAGTCGATCTACGGTGTCAGCGATAATGGTCATGTGTTCCGCGCGCTTCGCTATCGCCTGAGCAAGGGGCGCCATTTCCATGCCAGCTATGACGAGTTCTGGCAGTCCATCGATGGCAAGCGGGAAAGCGCCTGGCGCTGGCAGTTGCCGCTGGGTCTGGAAAGAAAATCGCTGGAGAGCATCGCCAGTAAAAAACGGGCCGAATACCGACGTCGATTCCAGTTGCTGGATCAGTTGACTGAGCAGGTGGCAATATTGACGCAACCGCGCCACCGTGCTTGAATTTCACTGCCTGTAACGCCGCGCTGACACGCGGCGTTTGCTTATTCGGTCCTTATTTCGCTACTATCATGGCCCCTGGCGCCATTGGATAGTAGGTGGCAAGATGAGTAAAACCGAAATGTTCCTGCTGATTATTCTTGCCATCATTCTGGTTGGCTGCATATGGTTTATTTTCAGCGATGAAATTTGGCTTTTACTCTGCTATCTCGAAAGTCAGATATACCCCACTTTTAGCGTTCCTGAATAAATTTATGTGTTGGGAAAAAGCCTTTTTGCCTATTATTTTATCCACACGCTTGTGCTGAGAGCGCTAATCGCATGAATTGCCAAACCGAGTAGATTTTGCTTATTTTATTTATCATACAAATATGTATACTAGCAGACTTCCGATGTTGGCCCGCCAGTTAACCTGCACGCCGGGCCTGTTTAGGTGCAGGTTTTTTCTTTTCGTCTTCCCTTCCCCAAGTCATGCGCAGCAAGCGTTATCCTGAAGCGTTTAAAAGTGAAGCAGTCGAACAGGATGTTGATCGTGCCCATTCTGTTTCCAGTATTGAAACACGTCTCAATGGCACTACCCCTAGTCGCTATACCTGGATAAAGACGCACGGGCCGGACTCGTCCACCAACAAATAGCATTCAGAGGCTCAGGTCGAGAGCCGCCGACTCCAGAATAAACCGAAGCGGATTACTGACGAGCGGGACAGATTAAAACACCGCGGTGTACTTCACGAAGCTGTTCGACTGAGGGACGTCTTTACCGGTGACAACTTCTGATCCAGGCCTGTTCGTCTACTTTGTCGGGTGGGGAATGATCATCCGAGCTGGTTTTACATCTGATTTTAGCAGCCGTATTCACCGCAGCATTAGGCGGTTCTGAGGCTGACGGACAAATCAAAAAAGTTCTGCCTGGAATCCGGCTACGTCTATGGTTATCGCACCATCTCTCTCGACCTGCGAGATAGCGGGCAATATTGCAGGATAAACCCGGTCTGGCGGTTGAAGACGCGTGCAGGGATAAAGACTCTGAAGGGGGGGGTACCGAAGCCCATGAGCGCGTAAAGGGGAAACCAGTATCGTAGCACTCAACAGACTCAAGCGGCGGTTCATCCCGGATGAACTGGATGAATCTTGGATAAGGAAAATCGCTTACATCCGAACCACCAAAGGCTGATTGTATTTTGATTGTTGGCCTGCTCATACACAACGTTATCAGCTGGTCAATATAACCCGCTGGAAAGGATATTGCCCTGTATATACCTTTGCTGGCCGTGTGGCGTCGTAATCCCCAAAACCCGGCGCAGGTTCTTTCTGATCACGGTAGTCAGTACGCAAGCCATGAGTGGCAGTCGCTGCGGAAATCATCCGGTCTGCGGGGCAGTATGAGCCGTCGCGGTAACTGTCACGGCAACGCAGTGGGAGAAATATGCCACCGCCTGAACCGCGAACCGATAAAGTAAAAAATCTACGGAACACGGGAAGCAGCGCGCAGCGATATTTTTATTATGTCGAAATGTTCTATAACCGTAAGCGCGGCATAGTTCGCATCATCAGGTGTTATCGACAGAATATGAAAATCAATATTATCAATTACTCAGAAGTGTCTAAATTAGACATGGCGCTTCACTTTTCCATTATTCAATATGGTGACTTATATTATTTGACTACCATTCAAAGTAATTTTTTATTTCAAAACTAGAGACAAAGGTTGCTTTTCCGCTGGACATGAAATCATCCTATGCAAGGGCATTAGTCTTAAAACAGGCGGAGTCTTCGATTTTTTATTGATTATCCATATAGCCTCTCTATGGAAATTCATCTATAATGCTGACATGAATAACAAAAACATCCTTAACAATGTTCGCGGGAAATTGTAATTAAGATGAAATTCTCAGTAATTATTCCAGCATTCAATGCTGAACTTTATATAGAAGAATGCATTCAGTCGGTTCTTGACAATGCGTGTCATGATATAGAAATCATCATTATAAACGATGGTTCCACCGATCGAACAGGGGATATCATCAACTCTTTTAAAGATGATTTTATTCATAAAATCCACACTGAAAATAAGGGACAATCCGCTGCCAGGAATACTGGCATTAATAAAGCAACTGGTGATTACATCCTTTTTTTAGACAGCGATGACAAACTTAACAAAAAAACCTTACATAGGTTGCTGGAGGTCATATCTGAAAGTAAGGCAGACGTTATTTTATTCGAGTCAGACGTTTTCTTTGATGATGAACTGTTAACAACCAAGTTCAATCCCATCTATGAAAGGGCACAGTCATTAGCAGATAAAGCACTCACCGGCGTTGAGTTTTTTAAAACAGCAATGAATGAAAACAATTATATAGTAAGCCCTTGTCTATATACATTCAAAAAAGAGTTTTCCCAGGATATAAAGTTTAAGGAAGGAATCATTCATGAGGATAACATATTCACTACGATGTTACTTCTGCATAACAATCCGTCGGTATATTGCATCAAAGAAAAGCTTTATCAAAGACGAGTACGGCATGGTTCCGTTATGACTCAGAAAAAAGGTGACAATCACCTTAATGGCTACTATGCATGTGTATCTGAATTAATAAACAACCCACCCAACAATCATTTACTGGCTCTCCCTGAATATAATAAATTCCTCACACATATGCTTGATTGTTTTAAATACACCAATCTGGATATTGCCAGGCAATATAAAGATGAGATGAGACAAATGCAAATTCAACATGAGAGTGAAATTAATGAGATCAAAAGTCATATTTCAGCATTAAAACAGTCCTCATCATGGAAGATTACAGCTCCGCTAAGGAAAATAAAAGATATCATCAAAAAGTGATTTTTTTAAAGAGTATGCATTACGCATACTCTTTAATGTTGATTTCGCCGCGTATTCCCGCTCGGCCTGCGGGGTTACTGGAGATGAGATTAGCGTTCAAAGAAAAGTACCCAGCCAGACCACCCAACGAATCGGAAGACTCATAGCGCAAAAGCGCTAAGCAGTGGTCAATTTTAGTATGCCACAACAAAGTACTGTCTGGATGAACATGATAAAAAATCGTTCGTTATGCTCTGAATTTTATGTAAAAGGAATGTTAGAGCGCGTTTTGTTGTGTTATAAGTGGATTCGACCGCAATGTGGAAACTGGGGAAAAGTTCGCATAATCTCGGTCACACCCTTGTAGATCTCTGATATCTATGGGGAATAAAAAGAGACCGAATACGATTCCTGTATTCGGTCCAGGGAAATGGCTCTTGGGAGAGAGCCGTGCGCTAAAAGTTGGCATTAATGCAGGCTAAGTCGCCTTGCACTATAAGAATAGTTTAACGCGTCAGCTTTTCCAGTCCGTGGCCAATGTGACCACATAATTCATGGAAAAGGGCCGCCAGTTAGACAAAAAACCGCCACAGCCGCTAGCCGGCAATGGCGGTTTTTTTTATGCTATTACAGGAAGATAGTACAAAAATTTAGCAGAGCTTCTGCGCTCGTTCGATAAACGGGGCGAGGCTCATTTTTTGTCCTGGATGCTGCGGATCGTCGATCTGGATCACTGAGATCGGCTGCGCGGTGGTTTTCCCGGCTTTGACCTGCTGTTCAGCCACCTCATTAAGCGGATACTGGACCAGCGTGCTCGGGTTGATAGCGTAGAGCGCATTACCCGGACGACAGGTCAACATCACCTCCTCACGATTAAATGCCCAGCTTTCTTTCCCCACCTCAAAGCGGCTTACCGTGATAATTTGCGGCGCCGCCAGAGCAGCGCCGGAGCTTGCCAGTAACAACATGGTCAGAACAATTTTTTTCATGATTTTGCCAGTTAATTCAATAAGGTTCCCAGGTGGCAAACAGACTAACGGCCAGTAGCGCCAGCGCGCCTAAACCCATCTCTGCCTGTGTGGTTCGCAGGATCAGGTTTTCCGCCCGCGAACCGCTTGCCGACATGCGTGGTACCAGAACATACCTGTTCACTAACGCAATTGCCACCATCCCGGCGACCAGCGCACATTTGATCAACAGCATCCGTCCCCATGGAGAGGCGCCAACCATTCCCCCCTGGATCAACAGCGCATTGATCACACCGCTGGCAATCGTGCCGGCGACGGCCAGATGCCCGTAGCGTGAAAAGCGCGCCATGGTATAGACCGCCGCCCGCCGCCAGCGCCCCTGCGTGAGGCGCAGACAATAGATGAAGGGCAACAGACCGCCGAACCAGCTGGCAGCGCAGAAGAGATGCAACGCATGATTGGTCCGCTGCAGGGCGCCAAGGAGACCCTCGTGCATAGCAGCATGCCCTACTCCGGCGGAAAGCAGCAGCTGGGCCGCCAGAAGCGCCACCAGCTGTCGGGCACCATGACGGGGGCGGATCCATACCACGGCGAAAGCGATCCATGCCAGCAGGATCTGCCAGATCCATACCCCACCAAAGCGGGTACCCGCCACTGCCTGCCAGACGGCGGGCTGCCAGACGTCCGTCCAGCCGTCGCCCATTATGCCTCCCTGCAGCAAATACAGCCCCGCCGTTGAGAGCGCGCCGATCAACATCACCGGGCGTAACAGGGGGTAAAAGCGCTGCATCAGCAGGCGTCGCAGCGTCACCGGCGCCCACCACGCGCCGTACAGCACGCAGCCAAAAGCCAGTATCAGGGTGAAAAAGTGCGCAAAGCGTAGCGTGATATAGAGCCCGGTCAGCATTTTACTTCACGCTAAAGGTGTATTGCCCCTTGGTTTTATGGCCATCCACCGAGACCACATGCCATGACACGGAGTACTCCCCCGGCGACAAGGTTTCCGCCAGGGGTATGGTGACCTGCGCGGGATTATCGGCATGACGGGTCAGTTTTCCGGTGGCAACCGCGCGCTGCTGCGGACCCGTGATGGTCACGCCGCTGAACGCGGGTTCTATCCCTTCAGAGAAACTGAGCGTCAACGACTGCGGGGCGGCTGTCAGCTGGGCACCGGCGGCGGGGGTCTGCTGTTGCAGGTGAGCGTGGGCGAAGGCGCCTGCCGCGGTTAACATACCGGCAAACGCAACGGAGAGGCGCAACGCGCGTCCAGCGAGGAGTCGCATATTCGTCATTCCCTTTTGTTATGTCTGTAGCACAGAGAATAACCCTGTATAATGGCAGAGTCGAGCTAAGCGTCAGCGACTCGACCGGGTTTACCAGCACACTGGAGTAGATAATGGAAAGAAATCTGGCCAAAATTTCGCAAGATGAGATGGATAAAGTCAACGTCGATCTCGCCGCCGCCGGCGTCGCCTTTAAAGAGCGATACAACATGCCGGTGGTCGCTGATTTGGTCGAACGCGAGCAGCCGGCCCATCTGCGCGACTGGTTTCGGGAACGGCTGATCGCCCATCGGCTGGCCTCTGTCTCTCTTTCCCGACTGCCGTGGGAGCCGAAACAGAAATAATGCGCGCTCGCCTGCTCGTCGTCGGTTGGCAAGACCGGTCAATTCCTTTACGCTTATCGTTTTGCTCTGGAGCGAGCCATGCTGCGCGTCATTGATACCGAAACCTGCGGCCTGCAGGGGGGCATCGTCGAAATCGCCTCGGTCGATATTGTCGACGGACAAATCACCAACCCAATGAGCCATCTGGTGCGCCCCGATCGCCCCATCAGCCCGCAGGCGATGGCCATCCATCGTATAACGGAAGAGATGGTTGCCAATAAGCCGTGGATTGAGGAGATTATTCCGCACTATCATGGTAGCCCGTGGTATGTCGCGCATAACGCCAGTTTTGACCGCCGGGTGTTACCGGAGATGCATGGCGAGTGGATCTGCACGATGAAGCTGGCCCGCCGCCTGTGGCCAGGGATCAAATACAGCAATATGGGGCTATATAAATCACGGAAGCTAAACGTGACGACCCCGCCGGGGCTGCATCATCACCGCGCGCTGTATGACTGTTATATTACCGCTGCGCTGCTGCTGGATATCATCAACGTTTCCGGCTGGACGCCTGACGAAATGGCCGATATTACCGGCCGCCCGGCGCTGCTCACTACCTTTACCTTCGGTAAATACCGGGGTAAAGCGGTCGCCGAAATTGCTGAAAACGACCCCGGCTATCTGCGCTGGTTATTCAACAATCTCGACCGCATGAGCCCCGAGCTGCGCCTGACGCTTAAGCATTACCTCGGGGAATAGCCCCTACACTGCCGCTTTGCCCGGCAGTGTGCCCTGCGCCAGGGCGATGAAAAAGGCGTACTCGAGCGCCACCCCTTCATAGCTTTTGAAGCGACCGGATTTGCCGCCGTGCCCGGAATCCATATCGGTGCAGAGCAGCAGCAGGTTATCGTCCGTTTTCAGTTCCCGCAGTTTGGCCACCCATTTGGCCGGCTCCCAGTATTGCACCTGGGAATCGTGCAGCCCGGTGGTCACCAGCATATGCGGATAAGCCTGCGCCCGCACGCCGTCGTAAGGACTGTAGCTTTTCATATAACGATAATAGGTCTCATCCTGCGGATTCCCCCACTCTTCAAATTCCCCCGTGGTCAGCGGAATAGTTTCATCCAGCATGGTGGTCACCACGTCAACGAACGGCACCTGGGCTATCACGCCATGAAACAGCTCTGGACGTTCATTTACGGCCACGCCCATCAGCATGCCGCCTGCACTGCCGCCCATGCCATAGCAGAGCTGCGGATCGCCGTACCCCTGCGCCAGCAGCGCATCGCAGACGTCCAGATAGTCGTTAAAGGTATTTTTCTTGCACAGGAATTTACCGTCCTCATACCACTGCTGCCCCAGTTCGCCACCGCCGCGGACGTGGGCGATGGCGTAGACAAAGCCGCGGTTAAGCAGACTCAGCCGGCTGGCGCTGAAATCGGCATCAATACTCTCACCATATGAGCCATAGCCATAGACCAGCAGCGGATTGTTCCCTTTACGAAAATGGTCGCGATGGTAGACCAGCGAAACCGGGACTTCGACGCCATCGCGAGCCGTCACCCACAGGTGTTCACTCTGGTAACAGCGCGTGTCAAGCCCCTTCACCTCCTGCTGCTTGATGACCCGCCGTTCACCGGTATCCATATCCAGTTCAAACAGGGTGTCCGGGGTGGTCATGGAGGAATAGCCATAGCGCAGGCGCGACGTTTCGGGTTCCGGATTATAGGCAAGCCAGGTGACATAGGCCGGATCGTCAAAGGCGATCCCCACTACCTCCCGGGTCTTGCGGTTAATTTGCCGCAGGCTGGTCAGGCCGCGCTGGCGCTCTTCAACAACCAGCCAGTCGGTAAACAGCGTAAATCCTTCGAGCATCACGTCATGACGTGGAGGGATCAGCGTGGTCCACTGCTCTTCATCGCGCAGTACGGTACGGTAGAGACCAAAATTCTTTCCGTCCCGGTTGGATCGCAGATAGAAGGCATGCTGATAGTGATCGAGGCTATATTCGTGATCTTTACGCCGCGGCAGGAAACAGACCGGCTCGGCGTCCGGCAGCTCGGCGTTGAGCAGCAGCACTTCGCTGGTGGTGGCGCTGGAAAGATAAATCACCACGAACTGCTGAGAGGTGGTTTTATGCACGCTGACGTAGAAGGTCTCCTCTTTTTCCTCGTAGATCAGCGCGTCGTTCTGCGCCGGAGTGCCGACAGTGTGGCGCCAGACCTGATAAGGAAGCAGCGTAGTCGGATGTTTACGCACATACCACACAAAGCGTGAATCGTTGCTCCAGGCAAATCCGGAGGTGACATTTTCGATAATTTCCGGATACCACTCCCCACTGCTGAGTTCGCAGAAACGCAGGCCATACTGGCGACGGGAAAGGTAATCCTCCGCCACGGCCATCAGCTGGTTGTTCGGCGCGATGCCCAGCCCGCCCAGCGTGTAGAACTCGCTCTTCGCCGCCCGCTGGTTGCCGTCGAGCAGGATTTCCCACTCGTCCCACTCCTCTTTCAGCACCGACTGCCGCTGGTAGATAGCGTATTCGCAGCCTGGCTCATATACCTGACGGTAGCGAAAGCCATTTTTACTGTAGGGGGCGGAGACTTCCCGCTGCGGGATGCGGTCGATAATCTCTTTCAGCAGACGTTCCTGCAGATTGAGCTGCGAATCCATCACTTCCTTGCCGTAGGCGTTTTCCGCGTGCAGGTATTCCAGCACGTCAGGTCGCGCACGCTCATCGTCGCGCAGCCAGTAGTAGTTATCGATGCGTGTATCGCCATGCAAGGTCATGGCGTGCGGGATCCGTTTGGCTTTAGGTGGCATGTTATTCTTCTGCTGCTTTATCGTGACACAAGTGCATTCAGGGCGCACGGTGGCGCCTGAATGATGACGTGTCTATAAGGGTGGCAAAAGACGCGGGCGATGCAAGCGAAACGTGATAATTTAACCGCTTAGCGCTTGTTTTTGTGACTGGATATCCTGTTCGATGTCGGCCCGCACATCTTTTGGCAATGCCAGAGCCTCTCCCAGCGCGTTCAGATAGCTGCGCTCCATAAAATGGTCGATATCAATCACCGCGCAGCTGAGGTAATAGATCTCCAGCGCCTCCTGCGGATCAACAATGCCCTCTGCCAGACGCTGCGGATCCAACGGCTGGGCCAGCGCCTGGTCAATCAATACCCGGGCCTGAACGTCAATATTGGCCGCCCGCAGCTGGGTTTCAATATTCGCCCGCTCGTGGTCATCAATATGGCCGTCGCTTTTCGCGGCAAACACCAAGGCCGTAATCAGCCGTACGCTTCGCGGATCGACATCCGCCGGCACCGCAGTCGTTTCAGGGACAGATCCGGGTGCGGGCGTGTGCTGAGCGCGCATTTTCTGCTGATACTTGTTCCACAATACCGTGCCTGCCACCGCCCCGCCGCCTGCCAGCAGCGCGCTGGTGCCATATTTCGCCAGCAGTTTGCGTGACGATTTGCTGGCCACCAGCAGTCCGGCCAGCCCACCGATGGCGCCGGGTAGTAAGGCGCTTCCTGTTGACGACTCGCCAGTCGGTGACGCGCCCTTCTGCCCAAGCAGCGACTGCAGTTGATTTAGCCAGTTAGCCATGGTTTTCCTCTCAGGTGACAAACACTGTTATCAGCCTAAACGACGCGATGTCAGGAAATGTTAGACGTGGCTAAAGATGCGCAAAGGTGGGCGCGGCAGACGGCTTCCTGCCCCCTCAGCCGATGGCTGGCCGCCGCTAATCAGGCCGCTTTGCCTTTGCGCGCTTTGGCAACCGGCACGGCGTCATCATCCGCCGAAGAAGTCTCGCCGGCCGCCGCCGGTGCGGGGACGTCGTGCGCGGGCGTATCATGCTCCGGCAGTCGGCCGACGCGCAGAATATGCTGCAGCGCCTCTTTTCGCTCTGCCAGCCACATCGCCATGGTATCGCGCTGGGCGTCATCCATCTCCAGCGGCGATGCCACCAGCCAGTCATTCAGCACCTCTGCCAGATCGAGCATTTTGTCGTAAGCGTCGGCCTCTTTTTTGCTGGCAAAAGACATTTTTTCCTCACCTTCGCGGATCACCACATATTTAATTTCAACCGCCATGCTGCAGCCTCTCAATACTGTATTTTTATACAGTATAACAAATTTCCTCTGCGGACTCAACTCACGCGCGTAAAGACAGACGCAAACGTTTTCGTTTATAATCGTGGCCATCTTTTTTTACTGCGGAAGAGAGTTATGACTGTATTAGGCACCGCGCTGCGCCCGGCAGCCACCAAAGTAATGCTGTTAGGTTCCGGCGAGCTGGGCAAGGAAGTCGCCATTGAATGTCAGCGTCTGGGCATTGAAACTATCGCCGTCGACCGCTACCCCGATGCCCCGGCGATGCAGGTCGCCCACCGCGCTCACGTCATCAATATGCTGCACGGCGAGAGCCTGCGCGCCCTGATTGAACAGGAAAAACCCGATTACATCGTGCCTGAGATCGAAGCGATAGCCACCGATACCCTGGTCGAACTCGAGCAGGCCGGGCAGAAAGTGGTCCCCACGGCGCGGGCGGCAAAGCTCACCATGAACCGCGAAGGCATTCGCCGCCTGGCGGCAGAAGAGCTGCAGCTTCCTACCTCCCGCTATCGTTTTGCCGACAGCGAAGACGGCTTCCGCGCGGCGGTTACCGAGATCGGTTTGCCGTGCATCGTCAAACCGGTGATGAGCTCCTCCGGCAAAGGCCAGAGCTTTATCCGCTCGGCTGACCAGCTCAGCGAAGCCTGGCGTTATGCGCAACAAGGCGGCCGCGCCGGCGCCGGGCGCGTGATTGTTGAAGGGGTGGTGAATTTCGATTTCGAAATTACCCTGCTCACCGTCAGCGCCGTCGATGGCGTGCATTTCTGCGCCCCGGTTGGTCATCGTCAGGAAGACGGCGACTATCGTGAATCCTGGCAGCCGCAGCAGATGAGCGACCTGGCCCTCGAACGTGCCCAGACCATCGCCCGCAAGGTAGTGCTGGCGCTGGGCGGTCATGGCTTGTTCGGCGTGGAGCTGTTCGTTTGCGGCGACGAGGTGATCTTTAGTGAAGTCTCCCCTCGCCCACACGACACCGGCATGGTCACGCTGATCTCGCAGGATCTCTCGGAATTCGCCCTGCACGTTCGCGCCTTCCTTGGACTGCCCGTCGGCGCCATCCGCCAGTATGGCCCGGCCGCCTCCGCGGTGATCCTTCCGCAGCTGACCAGCCAGAACGTCCGCTTTGGCCAGCTACAGTCAGCCGTCGGGGCTGGCCTGCAGCTGCGTCTGTTCGGCAAGCCGGAGATCGACGGCACCCGCCGCCTGGGGGTGACCCTCGCCGTTGCCGATTCGGTTGAGGAGGCTGTAGTACGGGCTAAAACCGCCGCCGCTGCGGTCATCGTCGAAGGCTAAAGACAAAAAAACCCGGTCGCGTTGCCGCTGACCGGGTTGTTGACCTTGAGGCGCCGTTTACTTCGCGCCTTCCACCGCTTCACGCGCCAGGGTGGTGATGCGATCGTAGTCACCGGCTTCCAGCGCGTCGGCTGGCACCAGCCAGGAACCACCGATGCACAGCACGCTGTTCAGCGCCAGATAGTCACGGTAGTTAGCCGGAGAGATACCGCCGGTCGGGCAGAAGCGAATGTGGCCGAACGGACCCGCAATCGCCTGCAGGGCTTTCACGCCGCCGTTGGCTTCCGCCGGGAAGAATTTAAACTCTTTCAGACCATACTGCATACCCAGCATCAGCTCGGACACCGTGCTGATCCCCGGGATCAGCGGAATGGTGCCGTCTTCGGTCGCCGCTTTCAGCAGGGATTCGGTCAGCCCCGGGCTGATAGCGAACTGCGCGCCAGCTTCCGTCACCGCTTTCAGTTGCTCAACGTTGGTGACTGTGCCCGCGCCGACAATCGCGTCCGGCACTTCTTTAGCAATCGCGCGGATCGCTTCCAGGGCGCACTCGGTGCGCAGGGTGACTTCCAGCACGCGCACGCCGCCCGCGACCAGCGCTTTCGCCATCGGTACCGCGTGCTCCAGCTTTTTCACTACGATAACCGGGACAACCGGACCGGAGGTGAGGATTGCTTCTGCTGTTGTTTTCCAGTTTTTCATCAGGATTTTCTCTCGCCAGATCTAGAAATTAAATCGTCTTAAAAAGTGATGCAGGTTGCGCCCTGCTCCGCGCCAGAGAGCTTCTCACGCAGCGCCCCAAACATCTCCCGACCGGTTCCCACGCGCGACGCGCTGAGGTCAGGGATATGCGGCTGACGCGCCGCCAGTTCGGCATCCTCCACCAGCAGCGTCAGTTCCCCCGTCTGCCCGTTCACGCGAATAAGATCGCCATCGCGCACTTTCGCCAGCAGCCCACCGTCGTACGCTTCAGGCGTGACGTGGATGGCTGAGGGGACTTTACCGGAGGCGCCAGAGAGTCGGCCATCGGTCACCAGCGCTATTTTGAAACGGCGGTCCAATAATACACCAAGTGGCGGCATAAGTTTATGTAATTCTGGCATCCCGTTCGCTTTTGGTCCCTGATGACGGACCACCACTACGCAATCTTTGTCCAGCAGACCCGCTTCAAAGGCCGGCAACACGTCGTGCTGGCTCTCGAACACCACCGCCGGCGCTTCGATCACCTGGTTCTCTACCGGAACGGCTGAGGTTTTCATCACCGCACGTCCCAGGTTACCGCTCAGCACTTTGGTGCCGCCGTGACGGGAGAACGGTTTTTCGAAAGTGGCGATGACCTGGTCGTCCAGCGGCGCTGTCGCCCCTTCACGCCAGTCCAGCTCGCCGTTATTCAGCCATGGCTCCAGGGTGTAGCGTGACAGACCGAAGCCGGCTACGGTGTGAACATCCTCATGCAGCAGGCCGCCTTTCAGCAGTTCGCGCACCAGTACCGGAACGCCGCCCGCTGCCTGGAAGTGGTTGATATCCGCCGGGCCGTTGGGATAGAGGCGCGCCAGCAGCGGCACCACGTCGGACAGGTCGGAAAAATCATCCCAGTTAATGATGATCCCTGCCGCGCGAGCCATCGCCACCAGGTGCATGGTGTGGTTGGTGGACCCCCCGGTCGCCAGCAGCGCCACGATACCGTTGACCACCACTTTTTCGTCGAACATTTTCCCCAGCGGCATCCACTCGTTGCCATTGCCGGTCATGCGGGTGACCTGGCGCGCGGCGGCGGCGGTCAGCGCTTCACGCAGCGGGGCATCCGGATGGACAAAAGAGGAGCCCGGCAGCTGCATGCCCATAAACTCGACCACCATCTGGTTGGTATTCGCCGTGCCGTAGAAAGTACAGGTCCCCGGCGCGTGGTACGAGGCAGCTTCGGACTCCAGCAGCGCCATACGATCCACTTTACCTTCCGCGTACAGCTGGCGAATGCGGACCTTCTCTTTATTAGCCAGGCCGCTGGCCATTGGACCGGACGGAATAAAGACCGACGGCAGATGGCCGAAAGAGAGCGCTGCCATGGTCAGGCCGGGGACAATTTTATCGCACACGCCGAGGTACAGCGCGCCGTCGAACATGTTATGCGACAGACCAATGGCAGCGGACATGGCGATCACTTCGCGGCTCAGTAAAGAGAGCTCCATCCCGTCCTGCCCCTGGGTTACGCCATCGCACATCGCCGGCACGCCACCGGCCACCTGGCCGACCGCATTGGCGCTATGCAGCGCTTTACGGATGATGTCCGGATAGTGTTCATAGGGCTGGTGAGCGGACAACATATCGTTGTAGGACGTGATGATGGCGATATTGTTGCGCAACATGCTTTTCAGGGAGGCTTTGTCTTCCGCCTGGCAGGCCGCGAAACCGTGAGCCAGGTTGCCGCAGGCCAGTTGCGCACGATGCACGGTGTCGGTTTTAGCCTGGTTAATCCTTGCGAGGTAAGCCGCGCGGGTATCACGCGACCGTTCGATAATGCGATTTGTTACCCGTAACATTGTCGGATTCATAAAGGCTCCTCAAATTTTTATCTGTCCGGCCGCTGCGTGATGACGTATTTTTGTGCTAAAGGCCACCAACACCAGCGCTCAGGGGCAAAATGTCTGAAAGCAGTGTAATAAAAAAAGCCCCGTGGGTGAATCCTCACGGGGCTTAAAAGATTAAAAAGCATGCGACTTTCTGCGTCAGATCATGTTACCGGTAAAATAACCCTGACGGATTAGCCCGCAGGCTTATTCAAACTCGTTCCACGAACGGCCGTCGCGGGTGATCATCGCCACTGACGCAACCGGTCCCCAGGTCCCGGCCTGATACGGTTTCGGCGCATCGCGATCGGCAGCCCAGGCTTCGGTGATGGAATCCACCCACTTCCACGCCTCTTCCACTTCATCACGACGCACAAACAGCGCCTGGATGCCACGCATGGTCTCCAGCAGCAGACGTTCATAAGCATCGGCCAGGTGCGTCTGGTTGAAGGTTTCGGAGTAGCTCAGATCCAGCTTGGTGATCTGCAGGTTATGCTTATGGTCGAGTCCAGGCACTTTGTTCAGTACCTGGATATCCACCCCTTCGTCCGGCTGCAGACGAATGGTCAGCTTGTTCTGCGGCAGCTCCTGCCAGGTTTCTTTAAACAGGTTAAGTTCCGGCGTTTTGAAGTAAACCACGACCTCAGAGCATTTGGTTGGCAGACGTTTGCCGGTACGCAGATAGAACGGTACGCCAGCCCAGCGCCAGTTATCGATATCGACGCGGATCGCCACGAAGGTTTCGGTGTTACTGGTTTTGTTGGCGCCCTCTTCTTCGAGGTAGCCCGGCACTTTTTTGCCCTGGGCAAAGCCGGCGGTGTACTGGCCGCGAACGGTTTTCTCACGCACATTGGAGCGATCAATGCGGCGCAGGGATTTCAGTACCTTAACCTTTTCATCGCGGATGCTGTCGGCGCTGAGATCGGACGGCGGCGACATGGCAATCATGCACAGGATCTGCAGCAGGTGGTTCTGGATCATGTCGCGCATCTGCCCGGCCTGGTCAAAGTAACCCCAGCGCCCTTCAATGCCCACCTCTTCTGCCACGGTGATTTCAACATGATCGATGGTACGGCAGTCCCAGTTATTGACGAACAGGGAGTTGGCAAAGCGCAACGCCAGCAGGTTGAGGACCGTCTCTTTGCCGAGATAGTGGTCGATACGATAGACCTGGCACTCTTCAAAAAACTCGCCGACCTGGTCGTTGATTTCACGGGACGTTTCCAGCGAGGTGCCCAGCGGCTTTTCCATCACCACGCGCGCAGGTTTGGCATTGAGCTTCGCTTCGCCCAGCCCTTTGCAAATTGCGCCAAAGGTGCTCGGCGGCATGGCGAAATAGTTGATGGTGACACGGTTCTCTTGATCCAGCATTTCGCCCAGGCGAGTGAAGCCGCTGGTGTCATTGACGTCAAGATTACAGAACTCCAGACGTCCGCTCAGGGAATCCCACAAACCTTCATCAATTTTTTCCTTCATGAAGGTTTCCAGCGCTTCGCGCACGACTTTGGTGTAAGCCGCGCGATCCCAGTCGGCACGCCCCACGCCAATGATACGGGTGTCAGCGTGGATCTGGCCCGCTTTTTCAAGCTGATACAGGGAAGGCAACAATTTACGTCGCGCCAGGTCGCCCTTCGCGCCGAAAATGACCAGGTCGCATGCCTGGGCCGTTTGCGTTACCGCCATGTCATTCTCCTCAGTTGATAGTCTGGTGCTTTTGCCAGGCTATATTTGTAATTTTCTTACACTGCACTGTACTGTGTTTACGTATTTCCCGAAAGCCTTCCCCTCGGTTTGCGGCGGTAAAACCGCACAGGGTGAAAACATTCGCTGATGATTTGGGCATCTGGCCGTGATTGTTCGTTGTTTGTGCCTGGTTCAGGTCAGTAAAATACGACTCTGATCATGTAATGAAAAAAAACAACATTATTTCACGTCATTCCTCACCGCTGGCGCTTGCGGAGGGGTATATTCTTGCTAAAACGCCCGATGATTTCACCGATTAATGAAATCGTTTCCATTGATGAGCGCCCTGTTACTAATGAACATGCTGGAAAAAATCCAGTCCCGACTGGAACACCTTAGCAAATCTGAACGCAAAGTGGCGGAAGTGATCCTTGCCGCCCCCGCACAGGCCATTCATTCGAGCATCGCCGCCCTCGCCCTTGAGGCCGGGGTGAGCGAACCCACCGTCAATCGCTTCTGTCGCAGTCTGGAAACCCGTGGATTTCCCGACTTCAAACTGCATCTTGCCCAGAGCCTCGCGCACGGCACGCTCTATGTTAACCGGAATGTTGATGAAGACGACAGCGTTGAGTCATACACGGGAAAAATATTCGAATCGGCCATGGCGAGTTTAGACCAGGTCCACCATTCCCTCGACATGTCGGCGGTGAACCGCGCGGTGGATCTGCTGACCCAGGCGAAAAAAATCGCCTTTTTCGGTCTGGGTTCCTCCGCAGCGGTCGCTCATGACGCGATGAACAAGTTTTTCCGCTTTAACGTGCCGGTCATCTATTCCGACGACATTGTCCTGCAACGCATGAGCTGTATGAATTGCGATGACGATGATGTGGTGGTGATTATCTCGCATACCGGAAGAACCAAGAGCCTGGTGGAGCTGGCGCAGCTGGCCCGTGAAAACGATGCCATGGTGATCGCCCTCACTTCCGCCGGTACGCCGCTGGCCCGGGAAGCCACGCTCGCCATTACCCTTGATGTCCCGGAAGATACCGACATCTATATGCCGATGGTCTCCCGTCTGGCCCAGTTGACCGTCATTGATGTGCTAGCGACAGGCTTTACCTTGCGCCGGGGGGCAAAATTCAGAGATAACTTGAAGAGGGTCAAGGAAGCGCTGAAGGAATCGCGTTTTGATAAAGAACCGTTCGTACCCAGTGATAATCAATAAAAGTTGATAACAAGCAGTACCCCATTACACCTTCGATAACGATCCGGCTGTGCGACGTTGCAGGCTGGCGCTACCGAATCCATGTTCACGCAACACCAAAGTTGTATCAGTCAACGGAGTATTACATGTCCAGAAGGCTTCGCAGAACCAAAATCGTCACTACCTTAGGCCCAGCAACGGACCGCGATAACAACCTGGAAAAAGTTATCGCCGCGGGCGCAAACGTAGTACGTATGAACTTCTCTCACGGCACCCCGGAAGATCATCAGCTCCGTGCCGATAAAGTGCGTGAGATTGCGGCAAAACTGGGCCGTCACGTAGCCATCCTCGGCGACCTCCAGGGACCAAAAATCCGCGTATCGACCTTCAAAGAAGGCAAAATTTTCCTCAATATTGGCGATAAATTCCTGCTAGACGCTAACCTGGGTAAAGGCGAAGGCGACAAAGAGAAAGTCGGGATCGACTACAAAGGCCTGCCGGCGGACGTCGTGCCGGGCGATATCCTGCTGCTCGACGATGGTCGCGTGCAGCTGAAAGTCCTCGAAGTGCAGGGGATGAAAGTGTTCACTGAAGTGACCGTCGGCGGCCCGTTGTCTAACAACAAAGGGATCAACAAACTGGGCGGCGGCCTGTCTGCCGAAGCGCTGACTGACAAAGACAAGGCCGATATTGTCACCGCCGCTAAAATCGGCGTCGACTACCTCGCCGTCTCCTTCCCGCGCTGCGGCGAAGACCTCAACTACGCCCGTCGCCTGGCGCGCGATGCCGGCTGCGATGCGAAAATCGTCGCCAAAGTTGAGCGTGCGGAAGCGGTCTGCGATCAGGACGCGATGGACGACGTGATCCTCGCCTCCGATGTGGTGATGGTTGCGCGCGGCGACCTCGGTGTCGAAATCGGCGATCCGGAGCTGGTTGGTATCCAGAAAGCGCTGATTCGTCGTGCTCGTCAGCTGAACCGTTCCGTCATAACCGCTACCCAAATGATGGAGTCGATGATCACCAACCCGATGCCGACCCGCGCGGAAGTCATGGACGTGGCCAACGCCGTGCTGGACGGCACCGACGCGGTGATGCTTTCCGCGGAAACCGCGGCCGGTCAGTACCCGTCAGAAACGGTAGCCGCGATGGCACGCGTCTGTCTGGGCGCCGAAAAAATCCCCAGCCTCAACGTTTCCAAACACCGTCTGGACGTCCAGTTCGACAACGTGGAAGAGGCGATTGCCATGTCGGCAATGTACGCCGCCAACCATCTGAAAGGCATCACCGCCATCATCACCATGACCGAATCGGGCCGTACCGCGCTGATGACCTCGCGCATCAGTTCCGGCCTGCCGATTTTCGCCCTTTCCCGTCACGAACGCACCCTGAACCTGACCGCGCTCTACCGCGGGGTAACGCCGGTATTCTTCGACAGCCAGAATGACGGGGTGGCCGCCGCGCACGATGCCGTCAATCTGCTACGGGACAAAGGCTACCTGGTCACTGGCGACCTCGTGGTTGTGACCCAGGGCGACGTGATGAGCACCATCGGCAGCACCAACACTACGCGTATCCTCACCGTAGAATAAGCGCCGCCAGCGACAAAAAAGCCTCCTGACGGAGGCTTTTTTTATTTTTTCTTCGGATACAGCTCTTTGCGCTTGTAGGGCTCGATTTCACCCGGCTTACGCGTCTTCAGTAGCTTCAGGATCCAGGTATATTGCTCGGTATGCGGCTTAACAAACACCTCCACCTCTTCGTTCATTCGCCGGGCAATCGTCGTATCGTCAGCGTCCAGCAGGTCGTCCATCGGCGGACGGACCAGCACCGTCAGGCGATGCGTCTTGCCATCGTAGACCGGGAACAGCGGTACCACGCGGGCGCGGCATACCTTCATTAAACGGCCAATCGCCGGCAGCGTGGCCTTGTAGGTGGCAAAGAAATCCACAAACTCACTGTGCTCGGCGCCGTGATCCTGATCGGGCAGATAGTAGCCCCAGTAGCCCTGGCGCACCGACTGGATAAACGGTTTGATCCCATCGTTGCGCGCGTGCATACGCCCGCCAAAACGACGGCGCACGGTATTCCACACGTAATCGAACACCGGGTTACCCTGGTTATGGAACATCGCCGCCATCTTCTGCCCACCGGAGGCCATCAGCATCGCCGGAATATCCACGCCCCAGGCATGTGGAACGAGGAAAATCACCTTCTCGTTATTGCGCTGCATCTCGTCGATGATCTCTTTGCCCTGCCAGTCAACGCGGGCAAGGATTTTCTGCGGATCGCGCAGACCCAGCTCAGCCATCATCACCATCGCCTGTGGCGCCGAGGCATACATGGCGTCGATGATAGCCTCCCGCTCGTGCTCGCTTTTTTCCGGAAAGCAGTACAGCAAATTAATCTGCGCCCGGCGACGCGAGCTTTTTGCCAGACGTCCTACGAAGCGACCGAGTTTGCCAAGGATCGGATCGCGAAAGGAAGGCGGCGTCAGCGCGATGCCAGCGAAGGCAAAGACGCCCAGCCACGCGCCCCAGTAGCGCGGCAGTAAAAAGGATTTCTCAAACTTAGGGATAAACTCAATATTATTTTTTTTCGTTTCCATGCCCAATCCGCAGGTCGACTGCTTAATCAAGATAATGGGATAGTGTAGCGAGACGTTGGATAACCTACAAAAGAAAAAGCCGGCGCCCTGAGGCACCGGCTTTCCACTGACCGGCAGTTAGTCAAACCGCAGCTGCGGAACGACCTCTTTGACCTGCGCCAGGTAATCGGTACGATCGGACCCGCTCAGCCCTTCGGTACGCGGCAGTTTCGCCGTCAGCGGGTTGACCGCCTGCTGGTTGATCCACACTTCATAGTGTAGGTGCGGCCCGGTAGAGCGACCGGTATTCCCTGACAGCGCAATACGATCGCCGCGCTTCACTTTCTGCCCCGGCTTCACCAGCAGTTTACGCAGGTGCATATAGCGGGTGGTATAGGTACGACCGTGGCGGATCGCAACATAATAGCCGGCAGCGCCGCTGCGCTTGGCCACCACCACTTCGCCATCGCCCACCGCCAGCACTGGCGTTCCCTGCGGCATCGCGAAATCGACGCCACGGTGCGGTGCGACGCGGCCGGTCACCGGATTGAGACGACGCGGGTTAAAGTTAGAGGAAACGCGGAACTGACGCGCCGTCGGGAAGCGCATAAAGCCTTTCGCCAGCCCCGTCCCGTTGCGGTCGTAGAATTTGCCGTCTTCGGCGCGGATAGCAAAGTAGTCTTTACCATCGGAGCGCAGACGCACGCCCAGCAGCTGGCTTTGCTCACGTTTGCCGTCGAGCATTTCGCGCGACATCAATACCGAAAATTCGTCGCCTTTCTTCAGCTTACGGAAATCCATCTGCCACTGCATGGCCTTGATCACCGCGCTGATTTCCGTGCTGGTCAGCCCGGCATCACGCGCGCTGGACACAAAGCTGGCGCCGACGGTGCCCTTCAGCACGCTGTTGACCCAGTCGCCTTTCTGCAGCTCGCTGCTCATTTTAAAACCGTTATCCACACGGGTATAGGTGCGGGTTTCGCGGCGGGACATCTCCCAGGTCAGACTCTGCAGATCGCCATCGGCGGTCAGGGTCCAGGAGAGCTGCTGACCAATCTTCAGGTTACGCAGTTCTTTATCGGCGGAGGAGAGCTGGGCGATATCGCCCATATCGATACCGTACTGGTTCAGAATGCTGCTGAGCGTATCGCCGGTCGACACCACGTATTCGTGCCCGCCGGCATCGGTATCGGCTTTTTCGTCGAGTTCATCCTGAGGAATGGCTTCTTCTTCCTGTGGGGCCTGGTCGATCGGCTCGGAGGCTTCCGGCAGCAGGGAGCGGATCTCGCTTTTTTCCAGTTCAATGGTTCTGACGATGGGAGCGGATTCCGGGTGGTAAATGTAGGGTCGCCAGACGGCGACCGCTAAGGTAAGAACGCTAAGCGACCCCAACATGACGCGATGAGGTCGTGGCAAATTGTTGAATGCCTGAGTGACAGCGCGGGCTATCTGTTGCACGTATTCACTTCCTCGTTAATCTCCTTTCAGGCAGCTCGAATACTGATTTGCCAGCTGGGTGAGGAATTGCGGGTAACTCGTTTTACCCAGCGTAATTCCTGTCCCCAGCGGATCCAGGGTTCCCATGCGCACAGACGTGCCCCGGGCAACAGCTTCGATAACTGCTGGCCTGAACTGTGGCTCAGCAAAAACGCAAGTGGCTTTCTGCTCAACCAGTTGTGTTCTGATTTCGTGTAAACGCTGCGCACCGGGCTGTATTTCAGGGTTGACGGTAAAATGCCCCAGCGAGGTCAAACCGTAGTGTTTTTCAAAGTAACCGTAGGCGTCATGAAAAACGAAATAGCCCTTTCCTTTCAGCGGTGCCAGCTCATTGCTCACCTGCTTGTCGGTCTCCGCCAGCGCGGCCTCGAACTGCTGCAGGTTGCTGTCGAGTTTGGCTCGACTCTGCGGCATAAGTTCCAATAATTTATCGTGGATTGCAACCGCCGAAAGCCGCGCTATCTCTGGGGATAACCACAGATGCATATTGTAAATACCGTGATGGTGATCGCCGTCACTTTTTTCTGCTGCGCCATGGTCATGACCCGCATGATCGTCATCGTCGTCCGCGCCGGTGATGAGCAGCGGTTTGACTCCATCCAGTTCGGCAATCGTCACCTTTTTATTCGCCGCAATGCTTTGCGTCGACCTATCCATAAAGGCTTCCATTTCCGGACCAATCCATACCACTAAGTCTGCGTTCTGTAAGCGTTTTACATCAGAAGGACGGAGAGAATAATCATGCTCGGAGGCACCATCAGGGAGCAGTACCTGAGTCTCGGTAACCCCATCGGCGATGGCGGCAGCGATGAAGCCCAGCGGTTTCATGGAGGTGACCACAGCGGCGCTGGCCTGCGGTACCTGCGCGAACAAAAAAACAGCGCTAAGTCCAGCGCAAAGAAGCGTATTTTTATGTAACATAATGCGTCTAGTCATCGAAACGAGTGAGTGTGATGTGATATTATAACATTCACTAGCTTGTGCAACCCCTAAATTACTATGACAAACCTTGTAACGCTGGAAAATGTCTCGGTGGCCTTTGGCCAACGCCGCGTGCTGTCTGACATCTCACTGGCTCTTACGCCAGGCAAAATATTAACGCTGCTGGGCCCGAATGGCGCCGGCAAATCGACCCTTGTACGGGTGGTTCTCGGGCTGGTAGCACCGACAGAGGGTGTGATCAAGCGGGAAGCACGCCTGCGGATCGGCTATGTGCCGCAGAAACTGCATCTGGACGCCACGCTGCCCCTGACCGTCAGCCGCTTTCTGCGTTTGCGTCCTGGCACTCGCAAAGACGACATCCTGCCGGCGCTGAAGCGCGTGCAGGCCGGGCATCTGATTGACGCGCCGATGCAAAAGCTCTCCGGCGGCGAAACCCAGCGCGTGCTGCTGGCCCGCGCCCTGCTCAACCGCCCGCAGCTGCTGGTGCTGGATGAGCCAACCCAGGGCGTTGACGTCAATGGCCAGGTGGCACTCTACGATCTAATCGATCAACTGCGCCATGAACTGGACTGCGCGGTGCTGATGGTATCGCACGACCTGCATCTGGTGATGGCTAAAACCGACGAAGTCCTGTGCCTGAACCAGCATATCTGCTGCTCCGGCGCGCCGGAGGTCGTCTCCATGCACCCGGAGTTTATCTCCATGTTTGGCCCGCGCGGCGCGGAACAGCTGGGGATTTACCGCCACCACCATAATCACCGCCACGATCTTCAGGGGCGAATTGTACTGCGTCGGGGAAACAGCCGCTAATGATTGAACTTCTGTTACCTGGCTGGCTTGCCGGGATGATGCTGGCCTGCGCCGCCGGTCCGCTGGGCTCCTTTGTGGTCTGGCGCCGCATGTCCTATTTTGGCGACACGCTGGCGCATGCTTCGCTGCTCGGCGTCGCTTTCGGTTTATTGCTTAACGTCAATCCGTTCTATGCGGTGATCGCCGTGACCCTGCTGCTGGCCGGCGGGCTGGTGTGGCTGGAAAAACGCCCCCATCTGGCGATCGATACCCTGCTGGGCATCATGGCCCACAGCGCGCTGTCGCTGGGGCTGGTGGTGGTCAGCCTGATGTCTAACGTCCGCGTCGATCTGATGGCGTATCTGTTCGGCGATCTGCTGGCGGTGACGCCGCAGGACCTGATCGCGATTGCCACTGGCGTGGTGATTGTGATAGCCATCCTGCTCTGGCAGTGGCGGAATCTGCTGGCGATGACCATCAGTCCGGACCTGGCGTTTGTCGACGGCGTGAAGCTGCAGCGGGTCAAGCTGCTGTTGATGCTGGTCACCGCCCTGACTATCGGGGTGGCGATGAAGTTCGTCGGGGCGCTGATCATCACTTCCCTGCTGATTATCCCGGCCGCCACCGCCCGCCGTTTTGCCCGCACACCGGAGCAGATGGCCGCCGTGGCGGTGGGCGTGGGCATGCTGGCCGTCACCGGCGGGCTGACCTTCTCGGCCTTCTACGACACCCCGGCCGGGCCGTCGGTGGTGCTGTGTGCCGCCGTGCTGTTTATTCTCAGCATGACGAAAAAAGCCGCCAGCTAATAATGCAAAAGCCCGGTCGCGCTGCTGACCGGGCTTCCTCACTACCTGCGCCACCGCAACACGCTACGGCATTTCCGGCGGCGTAATCCCGAAGTGATTCCAGGCGCGCACCGTCGCCATTCTTCCGCGCGGCGTACGCTGCAGAAATCCCTGCTGGATGAGATAAGGCTCCAGTACATCTTCAATGGTTTCCCGCTCTTCGCCGATCGCGGCGGCGAGGTTATCCAGCCCCACCGGCCCACCAAAGAATTTATCTATCACCGCCAGCAGCAGTTTACGGTCCATATAGTCGAACCCTTCCGCATCGACATTAAGCATATCCAGCGCCTGGGCGGCGATATCGGCAGAGATGGTGCCATCGTGGCGCACTTCCGCGAAGTCGCGCACCCGGCGCAGGAGACGGTTAGCAATACGCGGCGTACCGCGTGAACGGCGGGCCACCTCCAGCGCGCCTTCATCGCTCATCTCCAGCCCCATATGACGGGCGCTGCGGCTGACAATATGCTGTAGATCGGGTATCTGGTAGAACTCCAGACGCTGCACAATGCCGAAGCGGTCGCGCAGCGGCGAGGTCAACGAACCGGCCCGGGTAGTAGCGCCGATCAGGGTAAACGGCGGCAGGTCGATTTTGATGGAGCGCGCCGCCGGACCTTCGCCAATCATAATATCCAGCTGGTAGTCTTCCATCGCCGGATAGAGTACCTCTTCCACCACCGGCGAGAGACGATGGATCTCATCGATAAACAGCACGTCGTGCGGTTCGAGGTTGGTGAGCATCGCGGCGAGATCGCCGGCCTTCTCCAGCACCGGGCCGGAGGTGGTGCGCAGATTCACCCCCATCTCATTGGCGACGATATTGGCCAGGGTGGTTTTGCCCAGCCCTGGCGGGCCAAAAATCAGCAGGTGATCGAGGGCGTCGCCGCGCAGTTTCGCCGCCTGGATAAAGATCTCCATCTGCGAGCGCACCTGCGGCTGACCGACATACTCTGCCAGCAATTTTGGGCGGATGGCGCGGTCAGCAGCCTCTTCAAAGCCGCTGCTGTCTGCCGATACCAGCCGGTCTGCTTCAATCATCCCTTACCTCACAACGCGGCGCGCAGCGCTTCGCGGATTAGCGTTTCACTGTTGGCGTCCGGACGCGCAATCTTGCTTACCATCCGGCTGGCCTCCTGCGGTTTATAGCCCAGCGCGACCAGCGCGGCAACCGCTTCCTGTTCGGCATCGTCTGCCGTCGGGCCTGCCGGCGAGGTCAGCACCAGATCGGCCGCCGGGGTGAACAGATCACCGTGCAGGCCTTTGAAGCGGTCTTTCATTTCGACAATCAGGCGTTCTGCGGTTTTTTTACCAATGCCCGGCAGTTTCACCAGCGAGGCGACTTCTTCCCGTTCAACGGCATTGACGAACTGCTGCGCCGACATGCCGGAGAGGATCGCCAGCGCCAGCTTGGGCCCCACACCGTTGGTTTTAATCAGCTCTTTAAACAGCGTTCGTTCCTGTTTGTTGTTAAAACCATACAGCAGCTGGGCATCTTCACGCACCACAAAATGAGTGAAGACAATTGCCTCCTGCCCGGCCTCCGGCAGCTCATAGAAGCAGGTCATGGGCATATGCACTTCATAGCCGACGCCCGCCGTTTCCAGCAACACCAGCGGGGGTTGTTTTTCGAGAATGATGCCTCTGAGTCTGCCTATCACGTGGGGCTCCTGCGTTATGGTCTAAGTATCTGGCGGTATCATAAAAAAAGGCTGGATAGATATCCAGCCTGATTTGCGATTATCGTAAGCGCCCTCGCGCCAGATTAAGCCGGGTCTCGCTGATCTGAGCGACATTCTGGCTAACGTGGCAATGAGTGATGGCAATCGCCAGCGCATCCGCCGCATCCGCCTGCGGGTTAGCGGGCAGTTTGAGCAGGGTTCGCACCATGTGCTGGACCTGGCTCTTCTCGGCGCTGCCAATCCCGACAACGGTCTGCTTGACCTGGCGGGCGGCGTATTCAAACACCGGCAACGCCTGATTGGTCGCCGCGACGATGGCCACCCCGCGCGCCTGCCCGAGCTTTAACGCCGAGTCGGCATTTTTGGCCATAAAGACCTGCTCTATGGCGAAATAGTCGGGCTGGAACTGGGTGATGATCTCCGTCACCCCGGCGTAAATCAGCTTCAGCCGCGACGGCAGGTCGTCCACTTTGGTGCGGATGCACCCGCTGCCAAGGTAGCTCAACTGCCGTCCGACCTGGCGGATCACGCCATAACCGGTGACGCGCGACCCCGGGTCAATGCCGAGAATAATAGCCATCACGCGCCTCCGGTTAATCGTGGATGCGACAGCATCACAGGGTGGCTGCGACCTCGTCGGAGATCTCGCCGTTATGGTACACTTCCTGCACGTCGTCGCAGTCTTCCAGCATATCGATCAGACGCAGCAGCTTCGGCGCCGTCTCGGCATCCATATCCGCTTTGGTGGACGGGATCATCGACACTTCAGCAGCGTCGGCTTTCAGGCCAGCGGCTTCCAGCGCGTCGCGCACGGCGCCCATCTCTTCCCACGCGGTGTAGACGTCGATGGCGCCGTCGTCATAGGTCACCACGTCTTCTGCACCCGCTTCCAGCGCCGCTTCCATAATAGTGTCTTCATCGCCTTTCTCGAAGGAGATGACGCCTTTTTTGCTGAACAGGTAGGAGACGGAGCCGTCGGTACCGAGGTTACCACCGGTTTTGGTGAAGGCGTGACGCACTTCCGCAACGGTGCGGTTACGGTTGTCGGACAGACATTCCACCATCACCGCGGTGCCGCCAGGGCCATAACCTTCATAAATGATGGTTTCCATGTTCGCGTCTTCATCACCGCCGACGCCGCGCGCGATGGCGCGGTTCAGGGTGTCGCGGGTCATGTTGTTAGACAGCGCTTTATCAACGGCCGCACGCAGGCGCGGGTTGGAAGCCGGATCGCCGCCGCCCAGACGGGCTGCGGTGACCAGCTCGCGAATGATTTTCGTAAAGATTTTACCGCGTTTAGCATCCTGTGCCGCTTTGCGGTGTTTGGTGTTGGCCCATTTACTATGACCTGCCATAAAAAACTCTCCAAAAAGCGCGCCCTTTCAGGCGGCGTTAATTACAAATTCTTCAATCGCCTGCCGGTTGCTCCACGACTTGGTCAGCGCAGCGGCTTCCGTCGCGCTAACCCAGCGGTAGGCCAGATGTTCGGTGAAGGTAATCTCCCGCTCATGAGGCAGCGCAAGACAGAACCAAAATTCTGTATTGCGCTCCACGCCCGGCGCATAGCGATGACGCAAATGAGAAAATATCTCGAACTCCACCGTGCGCTGACAGTCGATTAAGGCCAGTTGCTCGCAGGCAACATCAATGGCGACCTCTTCCTTTACTTCACGCGCGGCGGCCTGCAGCGCGGTCTCTCCTGCTTCCAGGCTGCCGGTGACCGACTGCCAGAACGCGGGATCGTCGCGCCGCTGCAACATCAGCACCCGCTTCGTATCTTTGGCGTAAATCACCACCAGCACCGAAACGGGCAGCTTAAATGACATATTACTTGTTCTCCAGAGACGCTTTCGCCTCTTTCTCCACAACCTGAATACCCAGTTCACCAAGCGCAGTCGGATTGGCGAAGCTTGGCGCTTCGGTCATCAGACAAGCCGCGGCGGTGGTTTTCGGGAAGGCGATAACGTCGCGGATATTATCGGTACCGGTCAGCAGCATGGTCAGACGGTCAAGACCGAAGGCCAGGCCGGCATGCGGCGGGGTACCGTACTTCAGCGCATCCAGCAGGAAGCCGAATTTCTCACGCTGTTCCTGTTCGTTAATGCCCAGAATACCGAATACGGTCTGCTGCATATCGCCGCGGTGGATACGCACCGAACCGCCGCCGACTTCATAACCGTTAATGACCATATCATAGGCGTTCGCTACGGCCTCTTCCGGCGCGGCTTTCAGCTCATCCGCCGTCATATCTTTCGGCGAGGTGAACGGATGGTGCATCGCCGTCAGACCGCCTTCGCCGTCGTCTTCGAACATCGGGAAGTCGATCACCCACAGCGGCGCCCATTTGCTTTCGTCTGTCAGGCTCAGGTCTTTACCGAGCTTCAGACGCAGCGCGCCCAGCGCGTCGGCCACCACTTTCTTATTGTCAGCGCCGAAGAAGATCATATCGCCGTCCTGCGCGCCGGTGCGTTCAAGGATCGCTTCCACGATCTCCGCGGTCAGGAACTTCGCCACCGGACTGTTGATCCCGTCCATGCCTTTCGCACGCTCGGTCACTTTAATATAGGCCAGCCCCTTCGCGCCGTAGATCTTCACAAAGTTGCCGTATTCGTCAATCAGCTTGCGGGTCAGAGATGCCCCGCCCGGGACGCGCAGCGCCGCCACACGCCCTTTCGGATCGTTAGCCGGGCCGGCAAAGACCGCGAATTCCACAGACTTCAGCAGGTCGGCGACGTCCATCAGCTCCATTGGGTTACGCAGATCCGGTTTATCGGAGCCAAAGCGACGTTCGGCTTCGGCGAAGGTCATGATCGGGAAATCGCCCAGGTCGACGCCTTTCACTTCCAGCCACAGCTGACGCACCATCGCTTCCATGATCTCACGCACCTGCGGCGCGGTCATAAAGGAAGTTTCCACGTCGATCTGGGTAAATTCAGGCTGACGGTCGGCACGCAGGTCTTCATCGCGGAAGCATTTAACGATCTGATAATAGCGATCGAACCCGGACATCATCAGCAGCTGTTTGAACAGCTGCGGGGACTGCGGCAGCGCGTAGAATTTGCCTTTATGCACGCGGGAAGGCACGAGGTAATCGCGAGCGCCTTCCGGGGTGGCTTTGGTCAGCATCGGGGTTTCGATGTCGAGGAAGCCATGGTCGTCCATAAAGCGGCGCACAAAGCTGGTAATTTTCGCGCGGGTTTTCAGACGCTGCGCCATTTCCGGACGACGCAGGTCGAGGTAGCGGTATTTCAGACGCGCTTCTTCGGTGTTGACGTGATTGGAGTCCAGCGGCAGCGATTCTGAGCGGTTAATAATCGTCAGATCGGAGGCCAGCACTTCGATGGCGCCGGTGGCCATGTCCGCGTTGATGTTTTTCTCTTCACGCGCGCGGACGGTGCCAGTGACCTGAATGCAGAACTCATTACGCAGTTCAGAGGCTAATTTCAACGCATCCGCACGATCCGGGTCGAAAAACACCTGAACGATGCCTTCGCGGTCGCGCATATCGATAAAAATGAGGCTACCGAGATCGCGACGGCGGTTGACCCAACCACACAGAGTCACCTGCTGCCCAACGTGGGACTGTCGAAGCTGTCCGCAATATTCTGTACGCATGAGATATCCCTTAACTTAGCCGTCGGCGGATTGTCGTCTGCCCTGCAGGCGACGAGGTCGCAGCTTTAGCTGATGTCACAACTGAATGAAAAAAGGCGGCTATTATACTGGAAATTCTGTCGTTCGATAAGTCCGACGCACGATGTACGCTGCTTTGCTGCGCGCTTAACGTCTACACTCACATAAATTAACAATATTTGTTACCCTTTTGCAGAAGCCGCGCAGGTATTGTAGCCGCCTGACAACAGAAGAAGATACGGGGATACCATGTTAGAACTCAATGCAAAAAACACGGCGCTGGTGGTGATCGATCTGCAGGAAGGCATTCTGCCTTTTGCCGGTGGACCACATCGGGCTGATGAGGTGGTGGCGCGCGCCGCTCGCCTGGCAGACAAGTGCCGGCAACAGGGTTCGCCGGTCATCATGGTCCGCGTCGGCTGGTCCGCCGATTTCGCCGAAGCGCTGAAACAGCCTGTCGACGCTCAGGCCGGAGCACATACGCTACCCGAAAACTGGTGGACCTACCCGGCCACGCTCGGTAAGCAGGAGAGCGATATCGAAGTGACCAAACGCCAGTGGGGCGCGTTCTATGGCACCGACCTGGAGCTTCAGCTGCGCCGCCGCGGGATCGACACCATTATCCTCTGCGGTATCTCCACCAACATCGGCGTCGAATCCACCGCCCGCAACGCCTGGGAGCTGGGCTTTAACCTGGTCATCGCCGAAGATGCCTGCAGCGCCGCCTCCGCCGAGCAGCATCAGGGCAGCATGACGCATATTTTCCCGCGCATCGGCCGGGTGCGCAGCACCGAGGAGATCCTCGCCGCGTTATGATTTATATTGGGCTTCCCCAGTGGTCGCACCCGAAATGGGTGCGCCTTGGCATCACCAGCCTTGAAGAGTACGCCCGCCACTTCAATTGCGTGGAGGGCAACACCACCCTGTATGCGCTCCCGAAGCCAGAGATCGTCGCCCGCTGGTACGAACAGACCCACGATGACTTCCGTTTCTGCTTCAAATTCCCTGCCACTATCTCGCACCAGGCCGCGCTGCGCCATTGCGACGAGTTAAGCCGTGAATTTTTCGCCCGCCTGGCGCCGCTGGCCCCGCGCATCGGCCAGTACTGGCTGCAGCTGCCGGCAACCTTCGGTCCTCGCGATCTCCCCGCGTTATGGCAATTTCTCGACGGGCTGCCGAAGGATTTCACCTACGGCATCGAGGTTCGTCACCCCGAATTCTTCGCCAAAGGCGAAGCAGAGCAGCAGCTGAACCGCGGGCTGCACGAGCGCAACGTTAACCGCGTGATCCTCGACAGCCGCCCGGTTCACAGCGCCGTGGCCACCAGTCCGGCAATGATCGACGCGCAGAAAAAGAAACCCAAAGTGCCGGTGCATGCGGTGATGACCGCCCGGCAGCCAATGGTGCGCTTTATCGGCGGTGACGACATGGCTCACAACCGCGAACTGTTTCGCGTCTGGCTGCAGACCCTGCTAAAGTGGCATCAGTCCGGCACCCCGTGGCTGTTCCTGCATACCCCGGACATTGCTTTCGCCCCGACGCTGGTGGATACGCTGTGGAGCGATCTGCGCGCCGCCCTGCCGGCGGCAGGAAATGCGCCGTCGATACCGCAGCAATCCTCCCTTTTCTGATATCCTGCTATCATAATCGGAGCCATCTGACAGAGTTAAAGGGAGTTTTCGTATGGTCAGCGCGCTGTATGCCGTTTTAGGTGCGTTATTGTTAGTGAAGTTCTCATTTGACGTGGTGCGTTTGCGCACCCAGTACCATGTAGGCTACGGTGACGGTGGTTTCAGCGAGCTGCAGGTCGCCATTCGCGTTCATGGTAATGCCGTCGAATATGTACCGATTGGCCTGATTTTGCTGCTGTTTATGGAGATGAACGGCGCCCAGACCTGGATGGTGCACGTTTGCGGCATTTTATTGATTGTCGGGCGACTGATGCACTCCTGGGGTTTTCATCACCGCGTTTACCACTGGCGCCGCTCCGGCATGAGCGCCACCTGGTGCGCGTTGTTGCTGATGGTGCTGGCCAACCTCTGGTATATGCCCTGGGAGTTGGTTTTCTCCCTCCGTTAGCGCACAATACGCCGTTTTCGTTTTTTCGGGTTTAACGTTATGTCTCACCGCGATACGCTTTTTTCCGCGCCGATTGCCAGCCTCGGCGACTGGACCTTTGATGAACGGGTTGCTGAAGTCTTCCCCGATATGATCCAGCGCTCTGTGCCCGGCTACTCCAATATCATCTCGATGATCGGCATGCTGGCCGAGCGCTTCGTTCAGCCCAACACCCAGGTTTACGATCTTGGTTGTTCGCTGGGCGCCGCCACCCTCTCTGTGCGCCGCAATATTAGTCATCCGGGATGTCGCATTATCGCCATCGACAACTCTCCCGCGATGGTAGAGCGCTGCCGTCGCCATATTGACGCCTATAAAGCGCCGACGCCGGTCGAGGTTATTGAAGGGGATATCCGCGATGTGGCCATTGAAAACGCCTCGCTGGTGATCCTGAACTTTACCATTCAGTTCCTTGAGCCGGGCGATCGCCAGGCGATCCTCAATAAAGTCTATCAGGGGCTTAATCCGGGCGGCGCACTGGTGCTCTCGGAGAAATTCAGCTTCGAAGACGCCCACGTCGGCGAGCTGCTGTTCAATATGCATCATGATTTTAAACGCGCGAACGGCTACAGCGAGCTGGAGATCAGCCAGAAGCGCAGCATGCTGGAAAACGTGATGCTGACGGACTCCGTGGAAACCCATAAAAAACGCCTGCGTCAGGCTGGGTTCGAACATGCCGAACTGTGGTTCCAGTGCTTTAACTTTGGCTCGCTGGTGGCAGTAAAATCCGGGGAGCAGGCATGATCGACTTCAGTAACTTCTATCAGCTGATCGCCAAAAGCCCGCTGTCTCACTGGCTGGAAACGCTGCCTGCCCAGGTAGCCGCCTGGCAGCGCGAGGCCCTGCACGGCAAGTTTCGCGAATGGGAGCGCGCCGTTGAATTTCTGCCGGAGTTAACGCCCTGCCGTCTGGACCTTCTGCACAGCGTCACCGCCGAGAGCGAAACGCCGCTCAGCGAAGGCCATCAGCTGCGGATAGAAAATCTGCTTAAAAACCTGATGCCGTGGCGCAAAGGCCCTTATTCGCTGTACGGCATTAATATCGATACCGAATGGCGTTCCGACTGGAAATGGGAGCGCGTTCTGCCGCACCTGTCCGATCTCACCGGGCGGACTATCCTGGACGTGGGCTGCGGCAGCGGCTATCACATGTGGCGGATGATCGGCGCCGGCGCACATCTGGCGGTCGGCATCGATCCCACCCAGCTGTTCCTGTGCCAGTTTGAAGCGGTGCGTAAGCTGCTCGGCAACGACCAGCGGGCGCATCTGCTGCCGCTGGGTATCGAGCAATTGCCGGCGCTGGAAGCTTTTGACACCGTGTTCTCGATGGGCGTGCTCTACCATCGCCGCTCGCCGCTGGATCACCTGTGGCAGTTGAAAGATCAGCTGGCGCCGGGGGGCGAGCTGGTGCTGGAGACGCTGGTGGTCGAAGGGGATGAAAATACGGTGCTGGTTCCGGGCGACCGCTATGCGCAAATGCGCAACGTCTATTTTATTCCTTCGGCGGCGGCCCTGAAAATGTGGCTGGAGAAGTGCGGATTTATTGACGTGCGCATCGTCGACGCCTGCGTCACCTCGACAGAGGAGCAGCGGCGCACCGAATGGATGACGACCGAATCGCTGGCCGATTTCCTCGATCCACAGGATCAGAGCAAAACGGTGGAAGGCTATCCGGCTCCGCTGCGCGCAGTGATAATTGCCACCAAACCGGAAACCCAGCAGTCGCTGGCGAAAAAGGCGAGATAAAAAAAGGCCCCTGTTTAATGGGCAGGGGCCTGGTACGGGCAATCATCATATTGGGCGACATGATGTGCAGCAAAAATCGTTTAACGTCTCCAGGCGGAAATCATCTTTTTCATCTCCGCCACCGCTTCGCCATTGACGGCGTAGCGCCTGTATTCGTCTGCATCGGGATCGGCTGACATCGAAACGCCCGGATGACGAAAGCGCATTTCCGATGGTAACCACTGGCCTGCCGAGCTATGAACCTCTTTCACCCCCGCCTGCAGAAACAGCGGCAGGTTCGCGGCGCGGACTCCCGCACCGGCCATAATGATTGGAGTATCCCCTGCGGCAATAAGTTCCGTAATTAATGAAATACCTTTCTCTGCCGAGGATTGCTGACCGGAAGTCAGGATACGTTTGACCCCCAGGTTACCCAGCGTATTCCAGGCCTGACGCGGGTCGGCGCACAGATCGAACGCACGATGAAAGGTCACCGCCAGCGGTCCTGCCGCGGCCATTATTTTTTTCATCCGCGGGATATCGACCTGGCCATCGGCATTCAGTACGCCGGTCACCACCCCGGGAAAGCCGAGCTCCCGCACCATGTGAATATCGCTAAGCATCGCGGCGAACTCCTCTTCGGTGTAGCAGAAATCGCCGCCGCGCGGGCGAACGATCGGATGCACCGGGAGGGTAATCGCCTCGCGGACCGAGACCAGCACCCCGTAAGACGGCGTTAGTCCCCCTTCCTGCGGCGCGGCACAAAGTTCAATACGGTCAGCGCCGCAGCGCTCAGCCTCCCGGGCGCACGCCATGCTGTAGCAACACACTTCCAGTACCGCCATTCCTCTCTCCCTGCTCCAGACAACCTTTGCAGCATGTCATGATTTCACGCGGCAGACGCCGCGCCGCTTCACAGTGTTACCTATCGGCTTGCTCGCTGGCGACGATTTGTTCTATGGACCACGGATGAAATTTTATCGTCACGCTGCCATCCGTTACCGCCAGGGTGGGATTCGGCAGGCGCTCGCGTTCCCCTTTCGGCGAGCTGGTTTTGACGACAATTCCCGGCTGGCCAAGCCCATCATCGGCCAGCAGCGCCAGCGCGCGGGCATTTAAGGTTGCCGGATCGCCGGGCAGGACAATTTCAATATGCTCCCAGCCTTCATGGGGATAACGCTTTTCACCCGGCCACGGCAGCTCAACGATATGGAAGCGCCAGTGCGCCACGCAGACCGGCTCCGCCAGCTTGAACAGGCAGATAGGCCGGCCGTTGATCATATTCTCCGACAGCAGGGTTCCGCACTGTTCCAGACCGCGGCGCCAGCGTTCCGCGGTGGTATTCTGATGACAGCGCAGGGAGATATGGTCGGCGTCGAGTCCAGCGATCTCCAGTCCCAGTCGCGCAGCGAAGCGCTGCAGCGCTTCGGAAAATCGCGGGAGATCCGCCGTAATATCGGCCAGTTGTTCAATCTGCTGCCAGTTCGCCATGGGTTTGCTCGTCACTTATGTTCGTCAATAATAAAAAGGCTAATCTACCGTGTTTCGGCCTGCGGACCAACCGCCGTCCTGCTGATGGGCAACTGAACGGCGATGGATTGCGCACGCCGCCACGCCGCGCGCAATGCTGACGGACGGGGACAAATGCAGTATACTCCCGCCCTAATTTGTCCACATTCCGGCGCCGCCTCCCTCGGGGGCTGGCGCATTACACGTAAGGTATTCCGGTGAATATTCAGGCTCTTCTCTCAGAAAAAGTCAGCCAGGCCCTGATCGCGGCAGGTGCGCCTGCCGATTGCGAACCTCAGGTCCGCCAGTCAGCAAAAGTTCAGTTCGGTGACTATCAGGCCAACGGCGTGATGGCTGTCGCCAAAAAACTGGGCATGGCGCCGCGACAACTTGCAGAGCAGGTACTGTCTCATCTTGACCTCAACGGCATTGCCAGTAAGGTTGAAATCGCCGGGCCGGGCTTTATCAATATTTTCCTCGACCCCGCGTTCCTGGCGGACAATGTCAACCGCGCGCTGCAGTCTGAGCGCCTGGGCGTCACAACCCCACAGGCGCAGACCATCGTCGTCGACTACTCGGCGCCCAACGTGGCGAAAGAGATGCACGTCGGCCATCTGCGGTCGACCATCATCGGCGATGCCTCGGTCCGTACCCTGGAGTTCCTTGGCCACAAGGTGATCCGCGCCAACCACGTCGGCGACTGGGGCACCCAGTTCGGCATGCTGATCGCGTATCTGGAAAAACAGCAGCAGGAAAACGCGGGTGAAATGGCCCTGGCCGATCTCGAAGGGTTCTATCGCGAAGCGAAAAAGCACTACGACGAAGACGAAGCCTTCGCCGAGCGCGCGCGCAGCTATGTTGTTAAGCTGCAGGGCGGCGATGAGTACTTCCTGCAGATGTGGCGTAAGCTGGTCGACATCACCATGTCGCAGAACCAGATCACCTACGATCGCCTGAATGTGACGCTGACCCGCGATGACGTGATGGGTGAAAGCCTGTACAACCCGATGCTGCCGGGGATCGTCGCCGATCTGAAAGCCAAAGGGCTGGCCGTCGAGAGCGAAGGCGCCACCGTGGTGTTCCTTGATGAGTATAAAAACAAGGAAGGCGAACCGATGGGCGTCATCATCCAGAAAAAGGATGGCGGCTACCTCTATACCACCACCGATATCGCCTGCGCGAAGTATCGCTATGAAACGCTGCACGCCGACCGCGTGCTCTATTACATCGACTCCCGTCAGCACCAGCACCTGATGCAGGCGTGGACCATCGTGCGTAAAGCAGGCTACGTGCCGGACGCAGTGCCGCTGGAGCACCATATGTTCGGCATGATGCTGGGTAAAGACGGCAAGCCGTTTAAAACCCGCGCCGGCGGCACCGTGAAGCTGGCGGATCTGCTGGACGAAGCGCTGGAGCGCGCCCGCCGCCTGGTGGCGGAGAAGAATCCGGATATGCCGGCTGACGAGCTGGAAAATCTGGCGAAAGTAGTGGGCATCGGTGCGGTGAAATATGCCGACCTGTCGAAAAACCGCACCACCGACTACGTTTTCGACTGGGATAATATGCTGGCGTTCGAAGGCAACACCGCACCGTATATGCAATATGCCTATACCCGCGTGCTCTCCGTCTTCCGTAAAGCCGGCATCGACGAAAACGCGCTGATCGATGCACCAGTGGTCATCGCCGAAGATCGCGAAGCCCAGTTGGCCGCGCGCCTGCTGCAGTTTGAAGAGACCCTCTCCGTGGTCGCTCGCGAAGGGACGCCGCATGTGATGTGCGCCTACCTGTACGATCTGGCGGGGCTGTTCTCCGGCTTCTACGAGCACTGCCCGATCCTCAGCGCGGAAAGCGAAGAGACCCGCAACAGCCGCCTGAAGCTGGCGCTGCTGACGGCGAAAACCCTCAAACTGGGCCTCGATACCTTGGGTATCGAAACCGTAGAGCGTATGTAATAAGCAACCCGGCGAAAGCCGGGTTAGTTTTATTCACCGCCCCGCCAGCGGGGCCTCCTGCTCAGAAATACTTGCGCAGATACTCCGTCAGACAAAGGATCGCCATCGCCTGGCCATAGGGCATCGAGGTAAGCGGGATCTGGCGATAAAAATCGAGGTCTGACCCCATCCCGGTGCCAAACGAGGTCTGCAGCAGCTCTCCCTCAGGTGAAATATTCCGCACAATCCCGCGAATCGCTTTTTCCGCCACCCCGGCATAGTGCTGGCCGACGTAACGCTTGCGCACCGCTTTGAGAATGCCGTAGGCAAAGCCGGCGGTCGCCGAGGCCTCAGGATATGAGTGCGGATCGTCCAGCAGGGTATGCCACAGGCCGCTGTCGTCCTGACATTTCGCTAAGGCAGCAATCTGCGCGTTGAGTACCGCCATCAAATAGCGCCGTACCGCGTTCCCCTCGGGGAGATCCACCAGCTCCAGAAAATCCGGGATCACCATGGTAAGCCAGCTGTTGCCCCGCGCCCAGCGCGCCCGGGCAAAGTTATGCCGCCCCTCATAGCTCCAGCCGTGAAACCACAGCCCGGTCTCCCGGTCCATCAGGTTCTGCACATGGAGCAGGAACTGATAGGTCGCCTCCTCCACATACTGCGGACGATTGAGCAGCTTGCCAATTTTGGCTAACGGCAGCACGGTCATCATCAGGGTGTCATCCCATATTTGCTGATGGTTCTCCTCTGCCAGAGTGATGTGTTGCATCCCGCCCTGCTCGGTGCGCGGCATCTCATGCATCGCCCACTCCGCCCAGCTCTCCAGCCACGGCAGATACGCCCTCCGTCCTGTTTCTTCAAAACGATACGCCAGCGTCAGAAACGGCGCCATGGTGTTGACGTTTTTGGTCGTCGCTCCCTCGGCAAAACGCTCGTCAAACCAGCGGTCGATGATATCGCGCATCTCGATGTCACCGGTTTGCTGATAATACTGATAAATGCCGTACAGCCCGACGCCGTGGGTCCACTCCCAGCCGGCCCAGCCTTTGGTATCGATAACGCGCCCGTCATCCAGACGCAGTAGAAACTGCCCGCTCTCATCCTTGATATTCACCAGATTTTGCGTCACGTTGCGGATCAGCGCCTGCAGTTCGCTGCGGGCGATAAAACGCTCAGGCTGACACAGTAAGGGGCTATGTTTGACCGGCCAAACTTTCATGTTGTTAACCTCGGGTGTATGTCGAATTGAAAGCGCCGCCCTGGGTGAGCGCCGGGGCAGCAGGTTTATGACGATTCAGATAGCCAATATTGTTATTGCCCCACAGGCAGTCGTAAGGCATCCCCGCCAGCATCTCGACCACCGCGCGGTGTTCCGCACGGGTCTGTTCCGGCTGGGCACTGCCGAGATCGCGCATTCTGAGGGTTTCACTACGCAGGATGCTGTGGGTGTGCAGGTTAAGCTTGAAGCGTAGCGAGACGAGGAAGCCGCAGGCTAACACCACTACTGTGCCGACGCTGAGGATCAGCAGAATGGTATGGCTCACCCCTTCAGGCTGTATTTTTTGCCCGGAGACAAACCCCGACAGCTGCATGATGATACCCACCAGCATTACCGCCCCCGCCTGCGAGGCTTTGCGGGTCAGCGTCATGATGCCGGCAAAAATCCCCTCCCGGCGCTGGCCGGTGATCGCTTCATCGACGTCGGCAATATAGGTGTAGGTATTCCACGGCACATAGTTAATGCCGCCGCGTCCCAGTCCGGCAACAGCCGAGATGAGCAGCAATAATGAGTAGACATCGCTCAGCCCGGCGTAATAGAGCAGCGCATACGAGAGCGAGCTCAGACCAAACAGAACCACCACCATGCGGTAGGACGGCGCGGGGCCAAAGCGAATGCACAGCGGGATCATGGCGATCACCGCGATAAACTGAAAGATAGCCATCGTTCCCAGCAGATTCGAGGCGACAGAGGCTTCCTGCATCAGAACAAAGACCACGTAATAGGTAAACACGGCATTGAAGACATCCTGGGCGATATAGCCCCCCAGATACATGCCAAGGTGCTGGCGGAAAATTTTTATCCGCAGCGTGGAGCTCAGCTCAATAATCAGACGATTGAGGCTCTGGCCGAGGGTTAAGTTCTGTTTTTCCGCCTCCGCCCGCAGCGCCGCCTCTGACCACGCTTCACGCGGCCGCTCCCAGGTGAAACACCAGACGAAGGTCAGCATCACCGCGCACAGGACCGAGAACACCAGACTGGCATAAAAGAACGAGCTGGCATTATCTTTGCCGAGCCAGGTCAGCAGGATCCCCGGCAGAAAGGAGGCTAAAATCGCCGACATCTGCGCCATCGAAATACGCGCGCCGGAGAATTTGGTTTTCTGTTTAAAGTCATCGGTCATTTCCGGCACCAGCGTCTCGTAGGGCACCAGAATCATGGTATAGACCATATCAAACAGCAGATAGGTGACCAGGTAGTACCAAAAGCCCATCTCGCCGACCCACATCGCGAGTAGCTGAATACACACGGGATGCCGAGCAGAATAAAGAATTTTCTGCGGCCGAAACGCTTGCCAAGCCAGGTGGTGCCGAAGTTATCGGTGAGAAAGCCCATCAGCGGGCTCACCACCGCATCCAGCACGCGGGCAGTAGCGAAAATAAGCGTGGCCTCTATTGGGGTGAGTCCGCAGAAGGTGGTGTAAAAGTAGAGCAGCCATGCGGCGGTAAGCGCCGTCGTGCCGGCGCCGAGAAAATCGCCCGCGCCGTAGGCCAGGTAGTTAGCCAGTCCAATTTTTCGTGTTTTCATCGTCGTGATCCTGTGTCTTTTTTTAAAAGAACGCCGACAATCTTTCCGGATTTTTTACCGGAAGGGAGTGGGTACCTGGCTACACTAAAAGCAGCGAAACGACGTTACCTTTGCGCTTTTGCCATGAAAAAGCCGCCAGTGGCAAAGAGACAAAGAGACGCCCTCTTCACTTCACTCATTTATAAAACAGCATTTCTTTTTACTCAAAAGATTGGTCCATTTTAATGATATCACCGTGAAATCACGCACAGGCGAAGAGGCTCGCAAATCCCAGGTGTGGCGCTTGCGCAGCCGGGGAAACAGGAGTAAAGAAGGAAAGGAAGGGTTATTCCGCGTATCTCAAGGAGGCCAGATGCCTTATTCACATCTGCTGGTTGCCGTCGCACCAACGCCGGAGAGTCAGATATTAATTAAAAAAGCGGTGTCGATCGCCCGCCCCGTTAATGCGAAGGTGAGCTTTATCACCCTCGCCACGGATCCGGAGATGTATAACCAGTTTGCGGCGCCGATGATGGAAAATCTGCGCGAACTGATGCAGGAAGAGACGCGTGATTTTCTCAACGAGCTGGCTCGCCACGCGGACTACCCAATAGAAAAAATGACCATCGCCTGTGGCGAACTGGGCCATCATATTAAGGACTTTTGCCGGTCAAACCAGGTCGACCTGGTGATCTGCGGCAATCACAACCATTCCCTGTTCTCGCGCGCTACCTGCTCAGCGAAAAGTATCGTTGGCAGCTGCGGCGTCGATGTCCTGCTGGTTTCCCTTGAAAAGGGCTAACACCGGTTAGCCCTTATCCTGACCTAGGCCAGTTTAGGGAAAGTGGCTATCTTCCCCCGCAGACGGCTCTCCTCGCTGCGCGGCGAAATATGCTGCAAATCCTCGACAAAGCGCGCCTGCCAGTTATGAATATCATTCTCTCTGATCACGTCCAGCATCGCGGAATGACGGGCGATACGTTCCGCCAGCGGCATGCTGAGCGCGCGATCCAGCGCGGCGGCAACCTCGTCGCGATCGTAAGGGTTGACGATCAGGGCGCTGGTCAACTCCTGCGCCGCCCCGGCAAATTGCGACAGCACCAGGACGCCAGGGTTATCCGGATCCTGCGCCGCAACGTATTCCTTCGCCACCAGGTTCATACCATCGCGTAGCGGTGTCACCAGCCCGACGTCAGAGTAGCGGAAGACCTTCATCAGCAGCTTACGGTCAAAATGCTGGTTCAGGTAGTAGAGCGGAGTCCAGCCAAGCTGACCAAACTGGCCATTGATGCGTCCGGCTGCGGTTTCCAGTTGATGGCGGATATCCTGATAGGCCTGCACATCGCCGCGGGACGTCGGTGCGATCTGGGTGTAACGGATCTTGCCGTGGTGCTGAGGGTACTTCTCGAGCAGCGTCTCGTAGGCGAGGAATCGCTCCGGCAACCCTTTCGAGTAGTCAAGGCGCTCCACGGAGAAGATATTCTTCACATTTTTCAGCTCATTTTTCAGCTGGGCCAGCTTCGGCGGCAGGGGGCCTTTGGCGTTGCGCGTAATCTCGTCTGGATCGATGCCAATCGGATAAACTTCGGTGCTGAAGGCTTTACCCCACGCCTGATAACGTTTATCGCCGAGCTCGGAGAGCCGGGTCTGCATGGCAACACTGTCAAGGAAGGCGGTTCTGTCGCTTTCGGTCTGGAAGCCCAACAGGTCGTAATCGCACAGTTGCTCAAGCAGCTCGGCGTGCGGTGGCAGCGCGTTAAAAATCTCCGGCGTCGGGAACGGAATATGCAGGAAGAAACCGATGCGGTTGTTGACTCCGCGCTGACGCAGCTCGCTGGCGAAAGGCAGCAGATGGTAATCATGGATCCACAGCGTATCTTCAGGCTCAATCAACGGCAGAAGCTTGTCCGCCAACATCGCATTGACCCGCTGATACCCCTCCCAGGCTTCGCGCTGGAAGCTGACCAGGTCAAGGCGATAGTGGAAGGCCGGCCACAGCACGGCATTGGAAAACTGGTTGTAGTATTCATCATGGTCCCGCTCATTGAGGTTGAACGACGCCCATGAAATATTCCCGCGGGAGACCTGCTTCAGCGGCTGCTGGTCATCGCCAATTTCGCCGCTCCAGCCAAACCACAGACCCCCCGCCGCTTTCAGTGCCCCCAGGATGCCGACGGCCAGGCCGCCTGCGCTCGATTTTTTATCGTCCGGTAAGGCGATACGGTTAGAGACTACGACTAAACGACTCATGGTCATCCCTCCTTTCGGTTTGCGCGTCATACGCCAGATGTTGCAACCACGTCCTTACAGCGGCGGCATCCGCCAACCGCCAGTGCGCCTGAGTTTCCCCGGCGCCTACTTTGACCGACATTCCCTGCAGTTGATTAACTACGGTGAACCCCGCTTCGTCGGTCAAGTCATCGCCGACAAAAACCGGTTCACGGCCGGCAAACGGCGCCTCCTGCATGAACGCAGTAATCGCCTCCCCTTTATTCACCCCCCGGGGTTTAATCTCCACCACGCACTTGCCAAGCTGAAGCGCCAGCAACGGGTAGCGCTGAACAATGCGTTGCGCCAGCTCCAGCACAGCGCTTTGCTGTTGCGGGGCCTGGCGATAGTGCAGGGCGAAAGCCATCTCTTTACTCTCCAGCTCGCATCCCGGGAGCGCTTCCAGCGCCGAGGTGAGCTCAGACGCGATCTCATCGCGCAGCGCCGACGGCAGAGAGACGATATAGGTTTTTCCATTGATATCACGGCGCTCGGCCCCGTGAACACCGGCCAGCGGTAGCCGCCAGGGATGGGTTAGCGCGTCAAGTTCAGCCATTGAGCGCCCTGAAATCAATGCCACTGCGCCCCCCTGCTGCTGGGCTAGCGCGTTGAGCGCCTGCAGCGTGTTGTCAGGTATCACCACCTGATCGGGGTGCGGCTGGATATCGGCAAGAGTACCGTCGAGGTCAAAGAAAAAGGCGTAGTTTCCGGTTAGCGCAGGCGGTACAGATATCTGGTTATCCACCCTGTTTCCTCCTTATCATGGCCAGCCGAAGCTGGTTGTTAATTATATGTTAGCCATGTAAGTATAGACAGTGTGACCAACCTCGCCATTTTTGATAGTTACCGCCAGCGAAACGGGCGCTGGCGGCAATTAGTCTGTATACTTAAAAGTTCGGCTTAATTTCAGGCCGCACGTTTGGCTTTTTGTTTGTAACGGTCAAAGATTACCGCCGCCAGCAGGATCACCCCGCGCACGACGTATTGTGAGAAAGGCGAGATGTTCAGCAGGTTCATCGCATTCTCCACGGTGCCAAGGATCAGGATCCCGGCGACCACATAAGAGATCTTGCCGATCCCGCCTTTCAGTGATACTCCGCCCAGCACACAGGCCGAAATCACAATCAGCTCATAGCCAATCGAGGTCATTGGCTGGCCGCTGGTCATGCGCGACGCCAGAATGATGCCCGCCGCCGCCGATACCAGACCGGAGAGCACAAAGATAATAATCTTGGTGCGTACCACCGGGACACCGGCCAGACGCGCGGCTTCTTCGTTGCCACCAATAGCCAGCGTATTACGGCCAAAGGTGGTTTTGTTTAGTAATAATCCGAAAACCACCAAGCAGGCGACGGTCAGCCAGATAGGCGCCGGCAAACCAAACCAGTTGGCGTAGCCGAGGGTAAAGAAACGCTCATCTTCGATCCCTACCGCTTTACCATCGGAAATAATATAGGCCAGGCCGCGAACAATCTGCATGGTGGCCAACGTGGTGATCAGGGCGTTAATTTTCAGGCGCGCAATCACAAAACCGTTAACCAGGCCACTGACCGCGCCTAACAGCAGGCCAGCGGCAATCCCCAGCCACAGGCTTTCGCTCAGGTTAATCACCACCGCGGTAGTGACCCCGGCACAGGCGATAACCGACGCCACCGACAGGTCGAAATCCCCGGAAGCCAGGCAGAAGAGCATACCGCAGGCCACCATTCCGGACATCGAGATCGCCAGCCCCAGCCCCTTCATGTTGACGAATGAGGCAAAGTTGGGCACAAAAATTACGCAGCCGATAAACAGCACCGCAAACACCACCAGCATGCCAAACTGATCCCAGATACGGGCAAAGCTAAAGGCAGAGCGGGTAGCGCCGGACGTAGTCACTGATGACATCATTTACTCCTTACTCAGGCGACAGCCTGACTCACTTTTGGCATTGCAAGGCTTAACGCCTGCTGTTCATTGGCATCTTCATGCAGCAGTTCGCCGGCGATTTGCCCTTCGCGCATCACCACGATGCGGTCGGCAACGCCCAGCACTTCCGGCAGATCGCTGGAGGCAAACACCACGGCGACACCGGAGGCGGCGAGACCATATATCACGTTGTAAATTTCATGTTTGGCGCCGACGTCGATGCCGCGAGTGGGCTCGTCGAGCAGGATCACCTTCATCTCTTCCGACAGCCAGCGGCCAAGGATCGCTTTCTGCTGGTTGCCGCCGGACAGGTTCATGATTAGCTGTTCCGGGCCAGGCGTTTTTATGTTCAGCGACTGGATATGCTGAGCGGCATTGTCCGCCTCCCAGGCGTTGTTAATCAGGCAGCCAGCATGGATATGTTTGCGCCGGGCGCTGATATTGATGTTGTCGCGCACCGAGTGAACCGGAATAATCCCGTCGGCTTTACGATCTTCCGGGCACAGCATCATGCCAGCCTGGATGGCCTGGGCCGGTTTGCGGATGTCGACAGGCTGGCCATCGATATACACCTGACCGCCGGTGATCCGGGTGCCGCCAAATAAGCCTTTCATCAGCTCGCTGCGCCCGGCGCCCACCAGCCCGAACAGGCCGACGATTTCGCCACTGCGTACCGAGAGACTGATCGGCGTACGCACGCCCGGAGCTTTGACCTCCTCCAGGCGCAGCCGCTCTTCGCCGTACGGTCGTGACTTCCAGCCATATATATCGCCCAGGTTGCGTCCCACCATCGCCTGGACCAGCGCGTCGTGGCTGACGCTCGCCATATCGTCAAAGGTGCAGACATAGCGGCCATCCTTAAAGACGGTGATGGCATCGCTGAGCGCAAAAATTTCTTCCATCCGGTGTGAAACATAAATGATGACCCGGCCCTCTTCCCGCAGCTCGCGGATAACGCGAAACAGGTTGTCGATCTCCCGGGCGGAGAGCGAACTGGTCGGTTCATCGAAAGCAATGATCTTGGCGTTACGCGCCAGCGCTTTGGCAATCTCCACCATCTGCCACTGGCCAATAGAGAGATACTTCAGCGGCGTTTCGGGGTCGATATCCAGCCCCAGATGTTCCAGCTGCAGACGAGCCTCATAGTTGAGCAGCGAGCGATTGACGATGCCGCCTCTGTGCGGCAGTTGGCCAAGATAGATATTTTCGGCGACGGTCATCTCCGGGATCAGATGCAGCTCCTGGTAGATAATCGCCACGCCGGCGTTCAGCGCCTCCATGGTATTGGAGAACGCCATCTGCTGGCCGCCGATCTGCAAATGGCCTGCGGTCGGGATGTAGTTGCCACTGAGAATTTTCAGCAGCGTCGATTTGCCTGCGCCATTTTCACCCATCAGGGCGTGGACCTGTCCGGGATAACAGTCAAAACTGATATCGGACAACGCCTTCACGCCGGGGAATGTCATGGTGATGCCGCGAAATGAGAGATAAGGGGTAGACTGTTGCATAACGACTCCACTCTTCTGCACTCAGCCCCCACCGCTACGGCAGGGGCCAGTTCAACCGGGCTGTTACAACCCTTTTTTCGCCAGCTCTTCTTTGAAGTTATCGCGGGTGATCAGTACCACGTCGGTCACCGCTGTGAACTTCGGCGGTTCAACGCCCTTGGTGACCCAGTTGTAAAGCATTTCGCTGGTTTTATAGCCATGAATATCCGGACTTGGCAGCAGGGAGCCATAGAAGCCGGTCGGTTGCGCTTTCGACAGTTCGTTCACGGCATCTACGCCGTTGATGCCGATACCAATGACATCCGGCGCTTTAAACCCCTGGCCTTCGGTGGCACGCACGCCGCCGAGGACGGTGTTGTCGTTCATCCCGACGATCAGCCAGTGCTTAACCTGCGGATGCTGAACCAGCATCGAGTTACCGGCGTCGAACGCCCCGGGGATATCGTTAGATTTGGTTGGTACGCGGTAGATTTGCGCTTCCGGAAAGCCAGCCGCCTTGAGGGCATCAATAGAACCGGTGGTGCGACGGCGGGCGGTGTCCAGCTCATCAGCGGTGATGGCCATCACGGCGGTGTCTTTGACATCCCAGCCGCGTTTTTGCATCTCTTTATACAGTTCCTGCCCCTGGCGGGCGCCGATTTCGCTGGCCGCCATCATCACCAGCGGCACACTCTCCATCGGTTTGCCTTTGGCGTTGACGAACTGATCATCGACGGTAATGACCTTCATATCATAGCCACGCGCTTTAGCGACAATCGCCGAGCCGAGCTTCGGATCGGGGGTACAGATAACAAAGCCCTTCGCGCCGCTGGCCGCCAGGCTGTCAATCGCGTTGAGGGTTTTCTCCCCATCCGGGACCGCAATTTTAATAACGTCAAAGCCTAAATCTTTTCCTGCTTTATCAGCAAATTTCCACTCAGTCTGGAACCATGGCTCTTCTGGTTGTTTCACCAGAAAACCCAGTTTAAGATTTTCCGCCATAGCTGATTGTGACATAACCGCAGCGAGACCAATGGCCGCCAGCGCTTTAGTAAATTTGTGCATGGTAAGCTCCAGCTTTAATTCGCTTTCATGTAGGGAAAAATCGGAATTAACAATTTTATCGGCATCAAAACAAGGCATTAGAAAAATCGCATTCCCTACTGCCGTTGTTAGAGTAGTAATACCCGGAAATTAATTCTCCATACGAGAGCATCATCACATCGCGGAATTACAGTAATTGCGTACATACATTTAGCAAAAAATGACATAAAAAAAGACATAATTGTCATACAATTTAACCTGGATATAGCAGGATTATCTATACCATCAGCAGACTTATCCTTGCGATGTCAGAGAGGTTTTAACAGGGAGTTAAATCGCTGTTATAACGATGAGGATAATGCGTTTGAAAGGGCCGTTTCCCGCCTGCCGGGCATCATGATCAACGGTCTGATGCCGGAATCGTACTGAGGCCCGTTTAATATCGCGAAAAAACGGATCTTTAACGTAATTTATTCCGAATAAAAGGCTATCCCTCTTATAAAAAAGCCTGCAACAAAAAATAAAAATAATCATCATCAACCTGAAACATTGCTTATGAAATAACTTATTTCTTTTTCTTCTACGATTAATTTCGTAGTCAAATAGCGATAACTTATAACCTAATCAGCACTACACGCCCCAGTCGGCGCCGCACAGCTCACGCTCGCTGTCATTTATGAATAATGGTGTAACAAAACGTAAATTACCCATATTGAGAGTTTTCTTAATTCATTTCAGCGAGTATTCTTAACTGGTCGGTAAGCGGAAATATTACCCGACACATATGGAATGTGTAGAGTTTTATTATTCTGCAACAGTGCAGTGCGTCACCCTTTTACTTGGCTGTTTCCATCCACTGAGGTGATGCGCATCAGTAACCCTTCCCGGTTAATAAGGATATTTTTATGGCAGTTCCAGGAATGGCACAAAAGCTAAACACCCAAATGAATCTTGAGTTCCACGCCTCTAACGTTTATCTGAACTTAAGCGAGTGGTGCGCCCGGCATCGCTTCGACGGCGCCGCGACGTTTCTGCGCACCCGCGCGCAATGCAGCATTACGCTCACCATGCGCGTGTTTGACTATCTGAAAAAAGCCGGCAGCTGGCCTATCGTCAATCCCGACCACGCCTGTAATCCAGAGTGTAGCTCGCTGGAAGACCTGTTTACCCAGACCCTGCTCGATTACCGTCAGCGCAGCACTATGTTGAGCGGTCTCGCCCAGGAAGCCAAAGCGCAAAGCGATGACAGCACCTGGCGGTTTCTCACGCTGCTGGCGGAGGAGCAGCAGCAGGATGGCCTGCTATTGCAAAGCGTGCTTGAGGAAATTCGTAATGCCGATAAAGCCGGACTCGGGATGGAGCAGACCGATCGTCGTCTGATGGCGTTCGTCGGGGACGCACAGAAACCGCACTAAGCCGTATCAGGTACCCGGTCAGGGGGAGCGCGACCGCGCTGCCCCGCCCTCTCCTTTAACACCATTTCGTCAATTTTCCCTGTCATCTATTCTTCAAAAGAATAAAAAAGTTTTAACTCGATCCCATTCCCTGGTCGCCGTTACCCCTTAATAGGGATTAGTGAGCAAGGTCACTTTTTGCTGAGCCGAAAAGAAATATAAAAACAGTGTTTCAAAAATTTAAAACACGGGGTTTATTTTATGGCTCGATACACGGCTTCAGCCACTGAACGGCTGCAGGGAAGACCGATTTTGTTACGCCATCAGTTAGCCTACGGCGGCGGCAACCTGTTGGGAAGCGGCGCACTGGCGATTAGCGGAGCGTGGTTACTCTATTTTTATACAACCTTCTGCGGCCTGACGCTGATCGAGGCCTCATTTATCTTCTCCGTCGCGAGCATCATCGACGCCATCAGCAACCCACTGATGGGTTATCTGACGGATAACTTTGGTAAAACGCGGTTAGGTAAACGCTTTGGCCGCCGGCGTTTCTTTCTGCTGATCGGCATTCCGCTGATGATGTTCTACCCGCTGCTGTGGGTGGAGGGTCTCAGTTTCTGGTATTACCTGTGTACCTATGTGGTATTTGAGATCATCTACACCTCTATCATGGTGCCCTATGAAACACTGGCGACAGAGATGACTGATGATTTCTCGCTGCGCTCAAAGCTTACCGGCTATAAAGCCATCTTCGGCAAGCTGGCCAACTTCCTCGCGGCGTTTATTCCCGGACAGTTCATTCTGCTGTATGGCAAAGATTCCGCGACTCCCTTCTTCCTCACCGGACTAACCTATGGCGTAATTCTGATCATCGCCATTTCCTGCCTGTGGCTGTGCAGCTGGGAGCGCGAGCGCGACGAGGAAGTCGATACCAGCGCGAAAAAAGGATTGTTCAGCACCCTGCTATCGCTGGCCAAAGATATGCGTTCCACTTTTTATCTACGCGTGTTCCGTAAACATCTCGGTATGTACCTCTGCGGGTTTGGCGCGGAATGGCTGTTTGCCTCCATTTTCACCTACTTCGTGATCTTCGTTCTACAACATGATCCGGCGATGGTGGCGGGCCTGAACAGCCTGAACTCGATTCTGCAGCTCATCTCCACCGCGCTGTTTATCGGCCTGTGCGTGAAAAAGGGCTTCAGCAAACCCTATATCCTGGCGCTGGGGATCGTGATTTTCGCAGTGCTGCTGTATACCTCGCTGTGGTTTTTCCATCTACCGTCCGGCCTGGCGACAGTGCTGATGTTCGGCATTACCGTGCTGTTCGGCCTGGGTACCGGCGGGGTTTACTATATCCCCTGGACCGTTTACACCTTCCTGGCCGATGTCGATGAGATCTACACCGGACGCCGCCGGGAAGGGATCTATGCCGGCGCCATGACCTTTTCAGGGAAAATTCTGCGCTCGATTGTGGTGTTTTCGATGGGAGCGATTCTGAGTTTCTATGGCTTCCAGTCAAAAGCGCACAGTCAGCCGGAAAGCGCAGTGACCGCTATCGCGGTGGTATTCTGCGTCGGGGTCATCGCATTAGCGCTGGCCGCTATCGTCTTCAGCAAACAGATGAAGCTGGATCGTAAGGCGCATCTGGTGGTACTGCAGGAAGTCGCGCGGATTAAAGCGGGCGGTAAAATCAGTGATATTGCGCCAGACGTGCGGGTTATCGTGGAGGATCTGGTTGGCCATCGCTACGAAGAGTGCTGGGGCAACAGCAAACTGTTCAAAAGCGCTGACCCAACCCCAGCGCAGACCGTGGTGTCCCATTAAAGTAGCACACCCCGCCCGGTAACCGGGCGGGGTCTGGTATTAATGCGTTTCTTCCTGTGGAGTAAACTTCAGCTCAATCAACGCGATCGCTTTCTGTACCGCGCGAAGGGTCACCGGATCGGCAGAGGCCGGATGGCTGGCGAAGTCGATCGCTTTCAGCTGAGTGGTCATTTTTTCACGGACTTCCACCGGCGCGATGACGTCAATCACATCGAGGATTTGTTTGATAACCAGCTGGCAGGCCACTACATCGGAAACCAGCTCGTCGTGTTCGCTAAGATGTTGAGACATTAATTACTCCTTTTTTCCGGAGCGTAATAGTACCCTAAATCGTTAGTGATGATAAAACCTGCCGTGGCAGGTTTTTTTAACTATCTTACTGGCTGGCGGCACCTTTCCTGCCGTATTGCACAGGATCACACTCTGAATGGCAGTAATGACATGACTACCGCGATCTCTTCCAGGAACGAACGTGCTTTTTCCGCGCCTGCGCTGTTGGTGGCTGGCGCCTTTTTTATGGAGTTTCTCGACGGGACGGTGATCGCCACCGCCCTGCCCGATATGGCCAGGGATTTTGGTGTTAGCGCAGTCGAACTGAATATCGGTATCAGCGCCTACTTGATCACCCTCGCGGTACTGATCCCGGCCAGCGGCTGGATCGCCGATCGCTTCGGCGCCCGCGCTATTTTCACTCTCGCCCTGGCTATCTTTACCCTGGCCTCGGTTTTTTGCGGCCTTTCCACCGAGGTGAATACCTTTGTCGCCATGCGTATCCTGCAAGGGGTCGGCGGCGCGCTGATGGTGCCCGTTGGTCGCCTGGCGGTACTGCGAACCACGCCAAAACACCTGCTCATCAAGGCCATCGCCACCCTCACCTGGCCGGCGCTGGTGGCCCCTATCATTGGCCCACCTCTGGGCGGATTTATTACCCGCTACGCCAGCTGGCACTGGATCTTTTTTATCAATGTTCCGCTGGGCCTGGCGGCCATTTTCCTTTCACTGCGGCTCATTCCTGATATACGTGAGACGGAAAGGCGTTCCTTCGATCTGACCGGTTTTATCACCACCGCGGTGGCGATGGTCAGCCTGGTCACGGCGATGGAAAGGCTCGGCGATCGCCAACCGGCGATCTGGCCGACGCTGGCTCTTGCCGCGCTTGGCTTCGGCTGTCTGTTATATTCTATTCGTCATTTCCGCCGGGCGGCGGCGCCTATGGTTCGTCTTGATGCTCTGCAGGTGCCGACTTTCCGGGTAACCATGTACGGCGGCTCGCTGTTCCGGGCCTCGATCAGCGCGGTGCCCTTTCTGCTTCCCCTGCTGTTTCAGGTGGGGTTCGGCATGGATCCTTTTCACTCCGGCCTGCTGGTGCTGGCGGTTTTTGTCGGCAATTTGACCATCAAACCCGCTACCACGCCGCTGATTCGCTGGCTGGGCTTTCGTCGGCTACTGCTGATCAACGGCGCGCTGAACGTCTGTTCGCTGCTGGCCTGCGCGCTGCTCACGCCGCAGACGCCGGTCTGGGCCATCATGCTGATCCTTTATCTCGGCGGGGTTTTTCGCTCTATCCAGTTTACGGGTGTGAGCACGTTGGCCTTTGCTGATGTCCCCGCCGCGCAGATGAGCGATGCCAATACCTTGTTCAGTACCGCGTCGCAGCTGGCGGTAGGGCTGGGGATCACGCTCGGCGCTATCGGCATCCGCCTGGGTGAGCAGGTTGGCGACTGGCTGCACCTTTCCACTGTGCCGGGAATTGCCTTTCGCCTGTCGTTTGTCTTTATCGCGTTGATCTGTCTGGTGGGGATGATCGACAGCCTGCATCTGACCAAAACGGCAGGCAGCAGCGTATCGGAAAAGAAACACAAATAAACGAAAGGGCCAGCGAGGCTGGCCCTGGCAAGGATTAGCCAACAATCTGGCGAACGAAGGCCTCAATCGCTTTATCCTGGCAGTTTTCGAAGAAACACTGCTGGAAGCGTGGGCCGGATACCGCGGTTTTCACCAGCTCAGGATCGATGGCGCGCAGGGTGTCGAGATAGTTCTCTTTGACTACCGCTGCTTTGACCTGGTTGAGGATCCCGGCATTGCGCACCTGCGGTTCTTTACGCTCCGGCGGATAGCCTTCGCCATTGCGACCGGTAAACGCTTTTTCAAAGATAAACCGTACGTTCAGTTCAGCGCCCCAACCGAAACCTTTGGCAAACGGCAGCGACAGAGCGTTACCGTTGTTGATCTGGGCAAACAGGAACGCATCCGCCGGATCGATACAGTAGCCGCAGACCACGCCCGGATGGATATTCAGCGACATCAGTGCCCCCTGCCCGGTACCGCAGCCGGTGACGACAAAGTCGACTGCTTTCGAATTCAGCAGGATGCTGGCCATGATCCCGAGGTGAATGTAGGTCAGGTGATGATCGTTCTCATCGCTCATGCCAACGTTATAGACCGGGAATCCTTTTTCGTCGGCAACTGCGGTAAGCTCCTCGAGGATGATGGCGTTTTTGTTCGCTTGGCTGTTCTCCATCATCAGTGCAATCTTCATGGTTTACTCTCCTGAATGCTGTGCGGGCCTGCCCGCAGAATGTCATTGGCGTTGACTGCACTTTACTACCATGAAAACAAACTTTCAAATTTTATGAAAAGTTGTTTTAAAAATTACGCAGCGCTTCACATTTTCACGCCCCCACTGCGGCATCCTGCGCCCGCGCAGCACTGTGTCGCACCGCGCCGGGACGAAACCGATGCCGGCCGGTCATGCTCCCCCTCGCCAGACCATCAACGACCTTATTTTTATTTCTTCTTCGATTTTAATTAAATTAAAACCATTCTCATTTATTATTTTACTGCCAATGCGTGTTATTCCCATTTGCATTTTAAATAAATTATTTTTAAATTTACTTTTTGCAAATAATTAAATAACAAATTATAGTAGCAGCCTATAACATCTATTTTTAATTCCAGGAGCGCGATGATGCTGAAAACGGAAATGATCGACAAACTTAATGAGCAGATGAATCTTGAACTTTATTCTTCTCTTCTTTATCAGCAGATGAGCGCCTGGTGCAGTTACCATAGTTTTGAAGGCGCTGCGGCGTTCCTGCGTCGCCATGCTCAGGAAGAGATGACGCATATGCAACGCCTGTTCGACTACCTGACCGACACCGGCAGCCTGCCGCGAATCAACGCTATCGCTTCTCCGTTCGCCGACTACGCGTCGCTGGATGAACTGTTCCGCCAGACCTATGAGCATGAGCAGTTGATCACGAGTAAAATTAACGAGCTGGCGCACGCGGCCATGACCAGTCAGGATTACCCGACCTTCAATTTCCTGCAATGGTATGTTGCTGAACAGCACGAAGAAGAGAAATTATTTAAATCAGTGATTGATAAACTGAGCCTCGTCGGGAAAAGCGGCGAAGGCCTGTACTTTATCGATAAAGAGCTGGCGACCCTCGACACGCAAAATTAATCGCCCAGGCCGCGACGACTTTACGTCGCGGCATTGTTTAATGGCGGCAAATCTTATTTTCTGCGGTAGTAAACCCTTCCTCTTTAGCTATAAATTTGCCTTTTTTCTGTAAGAAGGCCACCAGCTCAGCAGCACTCAAATTTTCCGCTGAACATGTATGAAAGCGCGCCTCTGCACCGAAACGACGGTGAATCGCCGTTTCCAGCGAGGAGACCGTCCAGGACTCCTGCGACGCCAGCATCATCTGCAGTACTTCATGACCATGAATAGAAGACATAACCCCTCCTGAAAACTGCCAGCTTAGGCCAAACGGGCAGCCCGTGCTTTGCGTCAGCGCAGACTTTTGCCTGTCAAATTTCGTAAAGTTTACATTACACCACTTGTAACCCTCATTTGACGAATGCCGCAAGATCCCCTACTCTGCGCGGCATAATTTATTGTTATTTGCTGTAGGGATAGCGAAAAGCGTGAAAAACCGCACTCTGGGCAGTATTTTAATCGTAGCAGGCACCACAATCGGTGCGGGAATGTTGGCGATGCCATTGGCCGCCGCCGGCGTCGGTTTTGCCGTCACGCTGGGTTTACTTTTCACCCTGTGGGCGTTGATGTGCTATACCGCGCTTTTACTGCTGGAAGTCTATCAGCATGTCCCTGCCGACATGGGGCTGGGCTCTCTAGCGGCGCGCTATCTGGGCCGATACGGGCAGTGGGTTACCGGGTTCTGCATGCTGTTTCTGCTATATGCGCTCACCGCGGCCTATATCAGTGGCGCCGGTGAATTACTGGCTTCCAGCCTCAATCAGTGGCTGGACTGGCAATTGCCGCCGGCAGCGGGCGTAATGATCTTCACGGTGCTCGGCGGGGCGGTGGTCTGCATCGGTACCGCGCTGGTCGATCTGTTCAACCGTTTTCTGTTTAGCGCCAAGATCATCTTTCTGGTGGTGATGCTGGCCCTGCTGATGCCGCACATTCATCAGGTGAATCTGCTGACGCTGCCGGTTGAGCAAGGCCTGGCCCTGTCAGCCATTCCGGTCGTCTTTACCTCCTTTGGCTTTCACGGCAGCGTGCCCAGCATCGTCAGCTATCTTGGCGGCGATATACGTAAACTGCGGCGGGTGTTTATTATCGGCAGCTTTATCCCATTAGTGGCCTATATTTTCTGGCAACTGGCGACGCTGGGCAGTATCGACGCCCCAGCCTTTACCGCCCTGCTGGCGCAAAACGCCGGTCTGAACGGTCTGCTGCAGGCGATCCGCGAAGTGGTTGCCTCACCGCACGTGGAGCTGGCCGTTCATCTGTTTGCCGACCTTGCGCTGGCGACCTCATTTCTCGGTGTCTCGCTCGGCTTGTTTGATTATCTGGCCGATATGTTTCAGCGCAAAAACAGCGTCAGCGGGCGTCTGCAAAGCGGCATAATCACCTTTCTGCCGCCGCTGGCGTTCGCCCTGTTCTATCCCCGCGGCTTTGTTATGGCGCTGGGCTACGCCGGGGTGGCGCTCGCCGTGCTGGCCCTGATGTTGCCAGCCCTGCTGGTCATGAAGAGCCGTCGTCAACATCCGCAGGCCGCCTGGCGGGTGGCTGGAGGGGCTCCGGCGCTATGGCTGGTTTTGCTGTGCGGAGTGGGCATCGTAGCGATCCAGTTCTGCATCGTCGCCGGACTGTTACCCGCAGTGGGATAAAAAAGGGGCCGAAAGGCCCCTTTTTCATTTCGCTAAGCAGCATTGCTTAAACTTTTTTCCGCTGCCGCACGGACAGGGATCGTTGCGTCCAACTTTCGCCTCGTTTCTCACCGGCTGTGGGACCAGCACCGGCTGGGGATTCGCCATCCAGTACTGATAAAGCGCCAACGCCGCCGGGGTAATACGCTCAATGCTGGCGATAAACTCATCCGCCGTCAGATTATCCAGCGCGGCAAACTGTTCTTCGCTGCCGTGGAGCGCGATCGCGTCCAGCTCCGGCTGAAGTTCAGCGGGCAGCGTTGACCAGTCGCTCAGCGCCACGCCGCGGAGATAGCCAAAGCACCACTCTTCGACGATGGTCAGTTCCTGACCTTCCGCTTCGCGGGTGCCAAACAGCGGTTCAAACTGATCGGGATAGGACTCCAGTCGCTCGGCGATGTCGCTCATATGCTGCAGCGTCAGATTGACAAAGCGATCCCGTTCGCGATCGTTGGCCCAGCGGGGCACATTGTCCGCCCCGCCCCAGATGGCGAGCAGCCACTCGGCAGGCTCGATGTCAGTCGGCGCAGAAAGGATTGCCGTCAACAGGCCATCCAGTTCAGACACATCCAGAATAGCGCCTTCGGTGGCGTATTTCGCCAGGGTTTCGTCCAGCCATTCCAGTTCGTTTTCGTTTAAAGGTCCGGTATTCATTCACAGGCTCGCATGGTAAAAATCGGGCCTACAGTAGCCGAATTGTTGGCAGAAAGCCACCCGGCGACACCCATTGTGCCGGTATCAACGGTAAGCGATCAGGCCAGACCGTGCAGTGCCGTTGCCACATCACGGCGGGCCTCCTCCCCTAACGGCAGCAATGGTCGGGGAAGCGAGTCAGGATCGCAGAGCCCGAGGATCGCCGCGGCGCTGGCTATCACCCGCAGGCTACCGCCATAGCGGTCAAAGCACCGCCAGAGCGGCGCCAGTTGCTCATTCAGCGCAATAACCTCTGTTGTATCACCGGCACGTATCGCGTTGACCAGCCCCCGGGAAAGATGGGGAAAAAGGCCGCCACAGACCGAGTACCACACTTCGCAGCCTGCCTGCAAACCCACTGTCGCCCAGGCATCGCCGCTGACGCCGAGCGAGACACGGGCAGGAAGATGACGGCGTAAGGCTGCCACGCGCTCACTGGCCCGTGGCTCAGGCAAGCCGGGAATTTTGATCGAGGCAATGGCCGGCAAGGCGGCGATGCGTGTCTGCAGCTCATCCGGCAACGTGACGTGTGTGGTGCGAGGATTGTCGTACAGGCAAACTGGCACTGAAACATGCCGACAGACCTCCTCGTAAAAAGCATAGATCTCCTCCGCGGCAAGCGGCTGATAGGACATCATCGGCAGTAACAGCGCATCTGCGCCAGCCTGTTGGGCATCTTCCACCAGCCGCAGCACCTCGCTGGTGGCAATAGCGCCGACGCCCACCATCATCGGGATCGACCCCGCATGCGCCTTCGCCACCTGCACCACACGTCTGCGCTGCTCACGGCTGAGATAAGCGTAGCTGCCGGTTGAGCCTAAGATGCCCAGGGAGTCGACCCCGGCATCGGTAAGACGCGCAAGAATACGGCTAAACGCCTGTTCATCGATATCTTGTTGACGCAAAGGTGTCAGGGGAAATGCGCAAAGTCCAGTGAACATGATGCCTCCGGCAGGCTGGGATAAGAGTCCGGTTGATAGTAGCAAGGGAAGATCGTTTTGTCCTGGGACAAATGAGACGTTGACTGCAAGGGTAGAGTTAACAGAAAAACGCCGTGGAGTCAGGCTGGCGGAAAAGGCATCAGAAAGCGAAAGTACAGACACAAAAAAACCACCCGTAGGTGGTTTCACGACACTGCTTATTGCTTTGATTATTCTGTATTTCCCAATGGTACCCGGAGCGGGACTTGAACCCGCACAGCGCGAACGCCGAGGGATTTTAAATCCCTTGTGTCTACCGATTCCACCATCCGGGCTCGGGATATAAAGTGGAGGCGCGTTCCGGAGTCGAACCGGACTAGACGGATTTGCAATCCGCTACATAACCGCTTTGCTAACGCGCCTTTGATACTGAAGCACCCGCAACTGCCGATGCTGTTAATCTGGAGCGGGAAACGAGACTCGAACTCGCGACCCCGACCTTGGCAAGGTCGTGCTCTACCAACTGAGCTATTCCCGCATCATCAAGTTATTTGCTAATCACTTGATTTTGTTATCGTCTGGAAGACTGTGCCGCCGTTCGATGCGTTGCATTCTACTTATCTCTGGCGGTGAGTCAACGGTATTTTTCGCAACTTTGTATCGTTTGCTGAAAATAACGTCGAAACGATCACTGATCAAGCAAATCGCCGCGCGCCGCGTTCAAATACTGCAGCATTGACCATAGCGTCAGCACCGCCGCCACGAGGAAAAGCGCGATCCCGGCCCACTCTACCCATGGATAAGGACGCCACAGCATCCATACCAGGGCGGCCATCTGCGCGGTCGTTTTGACTTTACCAATCCACGAGACCGCCACGCTGCTGCGTTTCCCCAGCTCCGCCATCCACTCGCGCAGCGCCGAGATAATAATTTCACGGGCAATCATGGTCGCCGCGGGCAGCGTAACCCACCAGGTATGATAATGCTCGGCAACCAGCACCATGGCGATAGCCACCATGACTTTATCAGCCACCGGGTCAAGGAAGGCGCCAAACCGGGTGCTCTGATTCCAGCGACGGGCCAGAAAACCATCAAACCAGTCGGTCACCGCGGCGACAAAGAAAATCAGCGCGCAGGCAAACGGCGCCCAGCTAAAGGGCAGATAAAACGCCAGCACAAAGAACGGGATCAGTATGACGCGAAACAGAGTAAGCAACGTAGGGATATTAAATTGCATAGTGACGGGTAACTATCTGTTGTAAGTAAAAATTAGCCCTATGTTGCTACAGAGCCCCTAATGTTTCAACGAGTAGAAGATCTTTTCTGCCAGAGCGTGAGAGATGCCCGGTACTTTGGCAATTTCCTCGACGCTGGCCTGCTGCAACCCCTGCAAACCGCCCATATACTTCAGCAGCATCTGACGACGCTTCGGCCCCACTCCCTCGATAGTCTCAAGCGAGCTGGTGCTCTTCACTTTCGCCCGTTTTTTACGATGTCCGGAAATCGCATGATCGTGCGATTCATCGCGGATGTGCTGGATTACGTGCAGGGCCGGCGAATCCGGCGGCAGGCTAAACCCCTCCCCTTCCGGTTCAAAGAATAACGTTTCCAGGCCGGCTTTACGATCGCTACCTTTTGCCACGCCCAGCAGTAGGGGATGATGTTTATCCCAGGGCACGTCCAGCTCTGCAAACACCGCTTTCGCCTGGGCCAGCTGTCCCTTTCCGCCGTCGATTAAGATCACATCCGGTATTTTGTTGTCATCAATCGCTTTACCATAGCGACGACGCAGGACCTGATTCATCGCCGCATAATCATCGCCCGGGGTAATGCCGGTGATATTGTAGCGTCGATACTCCGCACGCAATGGACCATTGCTGTCAAATACCACACAGGACGCTACGGTCTGCTCGCCCATGGTGTGGCTGATATCAAAACACTCCATCCGCTTCACGGCCGGCAGCTCCAGCACAGTAGCCAGTGCCAGTAAACGTTGATGGATGGTCGACTGCTGAGACAGTTTAGTGGTTAACGCCGTCGCCGCGTTAGTGCGCGCCAGCTTAAGGTAACGCGCCCGGTCGCCGCGCGGTTTCGTTTGCACATTGATTCGACGTCCCGCCAGCTCCGACAGTGAATCGGCCAGCAGCGTTTTATCGCCGAGGCTGAAGTCGAGTAAAATTTCCCCCGGAAGCGTGCGCATCTGGCTACCCTGCAGATAGAACTGGCCGACAAACGTCTCCACAACCTCTCCCAGCTCGGTGCCGCCCGGCACCTTCGGAAAATAGCTGCGGCTGCCCAGCACTTTGCCCTGACGGATAAACAGCACATGAACGCAGGCCATTCCGGCATCGAAAGCGACGCCGATTACGTCAAGATCATCGCCGCTGTTAGAGACAAACTGTTTCTCCGTCACCCGGCGGACGGCCTGAATCTGGTCGCGAATGCGCGCCGCCTCTTCAAACTCCAGACTCTGGCTGGCCTTCTCCATCCTCGCGATGAGCTGGGTCAGGACCTGATCATCTTTGCCGGCCAGGAACAGCCGCACATACTCGACCTGTTGAGCGTACTCTTCCTCACTGACCAGGCCCACCACGCATGGCCCAAGACAACGCCCAATCTGATACTGCAGGCAGGGACGAGAGCGGTTGCGATAGACACTATTTTCACACTGGCGAATGGGGAAGATTTTCTGCAGCAGCGCCAGGGTTTCCCGCACGGCATAGCCGTTGGGAAAAGGACCAAAGTACTCGCCTTTCGCATGCTTAGCGCCACGATGCATTGCCAGGCGCGGATGGGTATCGCCGCTGAGGAAAATGAAAGGATATGATTTATCGTCACGTAACAGCACGTTGTAACGTGGCTGGTACAGCTTGATATAGTTATGCTCCAGCAGCAGCGCTTCCGTCTCGGTATGCGTGACGGTGACATCAATTTGCGCAATCTGCGCCACCAGCGCTTCGGTTTTACGCGACGCGAGATTGCTGCGGAAATAGCTGCTGAGCCGCTTTTTCAGATCTTTGGCTTTGCCAACATAGATGACGGTCCCGCCAGCATCATACATCCGATACACGCCGGGCTGGCTGGTCACCGTTTTCAGGAAAGCTTTTGCGTCAAAAACATCACTCACTGGCTTGCTAACGACTCCGCATTACACAGGCCATGGCGAATTGCCAGGTGGGTCAGCTCCACATCGCCATGAATGTTTAATTTGCTGAACATTCGGTAGCGATAGCTGTTAACCGTTTTAGGACTCAGATTCAGCTGCTCTGAGATCTCATTCACCTTCTGACCTTTGGTGATCATCAGCATAATCTGCAATTCGCGTTCAGACAAACTGGCAAACGGCGATTCCGTTTTTTCCGGTTCAATCTGACTTAGCGCCATTTGCTGAGCAATATCGGAAGCAATATAGCGTTGTCCTGACGCCACGCAGCGGATCGCATTCACCACTTCCTGCGGTGCCGCACCCTTGCTAAGATAGCCCGCCGCCCCCGCCTGCATGACCTTGGCAGGAAGAGGATTCTCGGTATGCACGGTGAGCATGATCACTTTCGTGCCCGCCACAGAGCGCGCGATTTTGCGCGTGGCTTCAAGACCACCGATCCCGGGCATGTTCATGTCCATCAGGACGACATCTGCGGAATTAGCCCGGCACCACTTCACGGCGTCCTCGCCGCAACAGGCTTCGCCAGCGACTTTAATCCCTTTTATATCTTCCAGAATGCGTCGTATCCCTGCGCGCACCAGTTCGTGGTCATCAACAAGAAGAACGTTGATCAAAGGAATAATCTCCAGAATGAGGGATAACGCTACTGATACTTTATCTCCCACATATTACCGGGTTTTATTGCTAATTTAAAAGGCAAAAAAATGCCCTCTCCTCGATTTGACTCTCATTTATGGCAATGTCTGTGCACACATAGTGGAAAGTCATTGAGAACAGTCAGTTGCGCTGGTCTTATTTTTTAACAATCCTCATACAGAAAGCACAAAAAACACAACAGATTACGTAGCGCATAAATACGAAGCAAAATATGTAACAAATATTAACGTGCTAAATAGATGGAATAAATTAATGGCGGACTGGCGGCTATTACGTATTATCCGAAGCGCTGAATCATTCACAACTCAGATGAGAGGACAAAAATTCAGCACTCCTTTTTTTTCTTTCGCTTGTGGTATACTGCGCGGCCTTCACATTGAGTAATGCGCAATAGCGCAGCAAGCTAACGAGGATATCGATGAGCACACCAGATTTTTCCACTGCTGAAAATAATCAAGAACTCGCGCAGGAAGTCTCCTGCCTGAAAGCGATGATAACGCTGATGCTGCAGGCGATGGGTCAGGCGGATGCGGGCCGCGTGATTATTAAAATGGAAAAGCAGATCGCGCAGATGGAAGATGAGGCTCAGGCTGCCGTATTCTCCAGCACCGTTAAGCAAATTAAACAAGCTTACCGTCAGTAATCCTGTACCGGCTGAAAGTATCCCTGACAGCCGGTGTCACGTCTGGCACGCAGAACGACAGGCGCTCTCAGATTAATCCCGTCGCCACGGCGTAACAGGCGATTTGCGTTTTATTCGGCGCATTAAATTTCCGTTGCATATTCTTCTGATGGAAATTCACCGTATTTTCCGAAATCGAGAGAATCATTGCCACTTCCGCCGAGGTCTTCCCTTCCGCCGTCCATTTAAGAATTTCCAGCTCGCGACGGCTGAACTTCATCTCCGGCGGCATCACCATTTCGTCTTCCAGACGCAGCAGCGCCAGCAAGCTGAGCTCCGTCAGCGTTCGCAGGCGCATCTCCAGCTCATCTTCAGGGTAAGAGCCCGGCAAACGGTTATTCGCCGACACGGAGAGAAAGCCTTGTGCATGATTCGGAAGCGTCAGGCACTGGGTCACCCCTTTTTTCAGACCGTGATCGCGGGCTCCGTCCCACAATACTGGTGCATCGCGAAACAGACCATCGTCCCATGGCAGATGACCACGCAAAAAATTCTCCGGCCGTAACACAGGATCTATCGCGAAATAATTCTCAGCCTGGTAGTGTGACATCCATGCGCGGGGATAGGTCGACTGGAACGTGACGCGGGGGCGGGTGAAAGGCACCGGATGACGTACACAAAGCGTGTAGTAATCATATTCCAGCGCTTCAGTTTCTCGTTGCAGGAGATTATAAACCTCCTCACCGGTGGCCATGGACTGAAATTGATGCAGCATATCCCGCCGCCAGCTGAAAAAATCATTGTCCCTCATAGCTGTGCAAATAACTCCTGATTGATAATCATTATTATAAATACAGAAAACTAACACATAAATCTTATTTATATGTATAAAATATCGTTGCTGTCGCATTTATTAGCCTGATGCCTGGCCTTTTGGCTCATGACGCGCAGAAACTCAGTCTCCCTCTGGCGTCATTTTCTACACCCAACCAGGGAGGATGGGAAGCGGTGTATACGGCCACAGGATGAATAAGGCGACGGAGCCTTCCCATGACAGGAAGGCAGGCTAAACGCGGCAGCTCCGGGTCAGGAAGCCGCCGCGCCAGCATATCATTTACTGCATCAGGAATTTTTCGAGGAACTGACGGGTACGCGGCTGCTGAGGTGAGGCGAACAGCGCTTTCGCCTCACCCTGTTCGATAATCCGCCCCTGGTCCATAAAAATAGCCCGATCGGCGACATCGCGGGCGAAGCTCATCTCATGAGTCACGATAACCATCGTACGCTTTTCCTGCGCCAGCTGGCGGATGGTATTAAGTACCTCCCCTACCAGTTCAGGATCGAGGGCCGATGTCGGTTCATCAAACAGGATCACGTCCGGACGCATGGCCAGCGCACGAGCAATAGCCACCCGCTGCTGCTGACCACCGGAGAGGCGGCGCGGATAGCTGTTCTCTTTTCCGCTGAGCCCCACCTTTGCCAGCAGATCGCGGGCTCGCGCTATCGACTCCTGCTTGTCTTCCCCTTTTACGATGACCGGCCCTTCAATAATGTTCTCCAGCACCGTACGATGGGGAAACAAATTAAAGTTCTGGAAGACAAAGCCAACGTGCTGGCGCAGCTGGCGGATAAGCCCTTTCTGCGGCCCGAGGCTACGGCCGGCGTCGATCGTTACCTCGCCGACGCGGATGGTGCCGCTTTCTGGTTGCTCCAGCAGGTTGATGCTGCGCAGCAGGGTGGTTTTGCCCGAGCCGCTGGGGCCGATGATCGCCACCACTTCCCCTTTCTGCACCTCCAGATCGATACCGTGGAGCACCGTCTGGCCATGGAATTTTTTCACCAGGCTTTTTACTTCTATCGCACTCATTTCGGATCACGCTCCTGGCGGTTCAGCTGGTTTTCAAAATAGTTCTGCAGCGAGGAGAGTACCGTCGCCATCACCCAGTAAATGAGGGAGGCCGCCAGATACATAGTGAAGACCTCAAGGGTTCGCGAGGTGATAAGCTGCGCCTGACGGAACAACTCCGGCACCTGGATCGTCGCCGCCAGCGAGGTATCTTTTACCAGGCTGATAAAGCTATTGGACAGCGGCGGCAAAGCGACCCGCGCCGCCTGGGGTAAAATAGCCCGGCGCATCGTCTGCCAGGGCGTCATGCCGATACTCGCCGCCGCTTCCCACTGCCCCTTGTCGATGGAAGCGATGGCCGCACGCAACGTCTCCGCCGCGTAAGCCGCCGTATTTAGCGACAGACCAATCATTGCCGCCGGGATCGGATCCAGCTCGATGCCAAACTGCGGCAAGCCGTAGTAGATCATAAACAGCTGGGCAATGAGCGGCGTACCGCGGAAAATGGAGATATACATGCGCGCCAGCCACTTTATCGGCCACAACGGCGACATGCGCATCAGCGCCAGAATAAAGCCCAGCACCAGGCCGAAAAACATCCCGCCAATGCTCAGCTGCAGTGTAAAAACGGCCCCTTTGAGCAGAAAAGGAGCGGAATCGATGACCAGTTGGATACTTTCTTGCATGCTGTATTTTCTGTATTAAAGGTGCGGATGATAGGCAAACAGCGCTGGCGCCCCGCCGGTATGGACGAACAGAATCGGCCCTTCATCCTTAAATCGCTTCTGCGTGATGCCGTCGATAAGCCCTGCCATCGCTTTGCCGGTATAGACCGGGTCAAGCAAAATACCTTCCAGCTGCGCCAGCAGCTTCACAGCGGCCATCCCTTCTTCGTTCGGCGTACCGTAGCCCGGGGCAAAGTAATCATCCCACAGCTGAATGTCGGCTTGCGCCTGCAGCGCCAGACTGTTGGCCACGGCCTGCTGCAGCGCCACCACTTTCGGCAATTGGTCCGCGACCGAACGCGATACCGTCACCCCAATTAGTTCTGCCTGCGGCATCAGTTGTTCAAGGCCGACCGCCAGCCCGGCATGCGTACCGGCGCTGCCGGACGCCACCACGACCGACGAAATCTCCACCGCGCCGTCACACTGCTGGGCAATTTCCAGCGCGCTTTCCACATAGCCTAGCGCTCCGAGGGCGTTCGAACCGCCAACCGGAATAACGTACGGACGATATCCCTGCGCCTCGATACGGGTCGCCAGCTCGTCGAGCTGGGCGGCAGGATCGGTCAGGGCATCACACATCTCAACCTGGGTGTTAAACAGATCCAGCAGCAGGCGGTTACCATTGCTCAGATAGTTCTCCGCCCGGGTGCCGATGGGGTTTTCCAGCAGCGCCACGCAGTGCAGCCCCAGTTTGGCGGCGACCGCGGCAGTCTGCCGCACGTGATTAGACTGGATCGCGCCGGCGGTGATTAAGGTATCCGCGCCTTCGCGTAGCGCATCGGCGGCAAGAAACTCCAGCTTACGCAGTTTGTTGCCCCCCATCGCCAGCGGCGTCGTATCATCACGTTTGATGAAAATTTCACGTCCGAGGTGATCGGACAGACGCGGCAGATACTCCAGCGGCGTTGGCGCGCCAATCAGTTCCAGACGCGGAAAGCGGGTTAAATTTTGCAGTGACATGGCCCCTCCTGACTCAGTTATGCTTCATTATGCACACAGTTATGCGCTAAATAAAAAAGGCGCTTCCAGGAGCGCCTTTTTTACCCGCCGTCCGTTATTTCGTCACGTCAGCGCCAAACCATTTCTCGGACAGCGCCTTCAGGCTGCCATCTTTCTGCATATCGGCTATCGCGCCATCTACCGCTTTCAGCAGATCGTCGTTGCCTTTGCGCAGCGCCACGCCGGCCTCCTGACGGGAGAACGCTTCACCGGTTACTGCCAGGGTATTGTTGGTTTTTTTCACCAGATCCAGCGCGGCCAGACGGTCGACCAGAATGGCGTCAATACGGCCAACGCGCAGATCCTGGTACTTCGTCGGGTCGTCATCATAGGTGCGAACATCAACGCCCTGCACGTTCTGACGCAGCCACTCTTCATAGTTAGTGCCCAGCCCAACCCCGACTTTCTTGCCTTTCAGATCCGCCGCGGTTTTAATCGCGCCTTCGTTACCCTTTTTCACCAGCGCCTGCACGCCAGAGATGGTATACGGGGTAGAGAAATCATATTTCTTCTTACGTTCATCGGAGATAGTGACCTGGTTAATCACCACGTCAATGCGTTTGGAGTCCAGCGATGCCAGCATACCGTCCCATTTGGTCGGCTTGAGATCGGCTTTCACGCCGAGGTGTTTAGCCAGCTCATTGGCAAACTCCACTTCAAACCCGGTCAGCTTGCCGTCATCACCCTGAAAGCTAAAAGGAGGATAGGTGCCTTCGAGGCCCACGCGCAGGGTGCCGCGCTCTTTAATCTGATTAAGCAGGTTTTCCGCCGCAAAAGTTTTCACGCTGACGCCAGCCATCAAAACAACGGCCATCGCGCCCATCAGCGCCTGACGACCCAGAAGTGCTAATTTCATAGATACCCCGAAGGTTAGGATTTTCCTGTAGTGTAAAGCGCTTAACGGCCTCACACCAACATCGTTACGCTACATCTTATGCCAATTTATTATATATGATCCCGTTTAGGGTATAGCGAAAATCAGGCCTTTCCTCCCCCGTTTTGCTGGATATCTCCCATACTGCAAAGGTCAGCCTGTTGACGTCTGGAGCATGGAAGATGAAAAACCCCACCTTGTTGCAATGTTTTCACTGGTACTACCCCACTGGCGGCGAACTGTGGCCTGAGGTCGAAGCGCTGGCCCCCAGTCTCAATGAGATTGGCATCAATATGGTCTGGTTGCCCCCCGCTTACAAAGGTGCTTCAGGCGGTTATTCCGTCGGCTATGACACCTACGACCTCTTTGATCTCGGCGAGTTTGATCAAAAGGGCTCTGTCGCCACTAAGTATGGCGATAAAGCGCAGCTGCTGGCGGCCATAAAGGCCCTGAAGGAGCACAACATCGCCGTGCTGCTGGACGTGGTGGTAAACCATAAAATGGGCGCCGATGAAAAAGAAGCGCTACGGGTCCAGCGCGTCGATGAGCAGGACCGCACCCAGATTGATGAAGAGATCATTGAGTGCGAGGCCTGGACTCGTTACACCTTCCCGGTGCGGGCCGGTCAGTATTCCCAGTTTGTCTGGGACTACAAATGTTTTAGCGGCATTGATCATATCGAAAACCCGACGGAAGACGGCGTATTTAAAATCGTCAACGATTACACCGGCGAGGGCTGGAATGAACAGGTTGACGATGAACTGGGTAACTTCGATTACCTGATGGGCGCCAATATCGATTTTCGCAATCATGCGGTCACCGAGGAGATCAAATACTGGGCGCGCTGGGTGATGGAGCAAACCGGCTGCGACGGTTTTCGTCTTGACGCGGTGAAGCATATTCCCGCCTGGTTTTACAAAGTGTGGATCGAACACGTTCAGGAGGTGGCGCCGCAGCCATTGTTTATTGTGGCGGAATACTGGTCCCATGAAGTGGAGAAGCTGCAGCAGTATATCGACCTGGTCGAGGGCAAGACGATGCTGTTTGATGCCCCGCTGCAGATGAAATTTCATGAAGCGTCGCGCCAGGGGCGCGATTATGACATGAGCCAGATTTTCAGCGGAACGCTGGTGGAAGCTGACCCGTTCCATGCCGTTACCCTGGTTACCAATCATGACACCCAGCCGCTGCAGGCCCTCGAGGCGCCGGTTGAGCCGTGGTTTAAACCGCTGGCCTATGCGCTGATCCTGCTACGTGAAAATGGGGTGCCCTCGGTCTTCTATGCCGATCTCTTCGGCGCCTCCTATGAAGATACCGGCGGTGACGGACAAACCTACGCTATAGAGATGCCCGTTATCGAGCAACTGCACGAACTGATCGACGCCCGTCAGCGCTTTGCGCACGGTGTGCAAACGCTCTGGTTCGATCACCCCAACTGTATCGCCTTCAGCCGCAGCGGCACCGACGAGGATCCTGGTTGCGTGGTGGTCATGTCCAATGGCGATGAGGGGGAAAAGACCCTGACGCTGGGCGAAAATTATGGCAAAAAACGTTGGCGGGATTTTCTCGGTAACCGGGAAGAGATTGTTGAAACCGACGACGATGGCTGCGCGACCTTTACCTGCAACGGGGGAAGCGTCAGCGTGTGGGTAATGGAAGCAGTGCTGTGAGGTGATAATCGACGGGCGGGCCAACATGGCCCGCCGGTGTTTTAACGCGCAGTGGCAGGCGCGCTGACGGGTCCAGTCGCACGCGCTTTCGCCCATGCCTTTTCACACTCGGGAGTGAGGCGTTCAACGCGGGTCAGCGTCATACGATCATAGGACAGCGTGTTACCTTCACGCTCGATCGGATAGATATCCAGGGAAGCCGTGACGTTGTAAACCTGACTATCGCGGTTCATCAGTTTACCCGGCTGCGCGATCACACGCTGCCACTGGCGACAGTCGAAAGTATCCCCTTCTTTGGTGACAATCAGGCTGGCAATCGCGTCCGGACTCATCATTTCGCTCTGCGGCCCTTTCGATTGCCAGTAGCCCTCAAGACCGGCCGGTGCTGGCGCTTTAACAACGTCGTCGTAATGATCAACCTGCACACATCCGGCCAGCGCCACGACCATGCCCGCAAAAACTAACTGTTTCATCATTCATCCCACAAGCCGATAAAAAAGTATTGTGGCATTAAAGCGTTAAGCCTTCCAGCCCCGACGTCAGTGGAACCCCTGAGCCTAGCCTGAGCCAGCATGGCGCCTTTCATTTGAAATAAGGAAATTCTGAAAATAAAATATTAACAAGGCCGTAACCATAGCATCTATGGGCACTTTTTGTTTTTAATTCGCTCACACTACCGGTTCTCGACTTTACTTTAAGAGTTTTCCTGGCAAATTATATGCATGGATGCGGAATAGTTTAAAGGAACTAAAGGGTTCTTTCTTACCTACTATTATTTCCGCCCGCAAGGACTGCTTCCCATCACCGGTGGGAAGTGAATATCGTTACGTGTTGATTGAGGATGGGTCATGTCAACGATGATTATGGATTTGTGCAGCTATACCCGGTTGGGATTAACGGGATACCTGACTAGCCGGGGTATAAAAAAGCAGGATATCGTTGAGGTCCGTGCAGTCACAGAACTGCAAAACCACTGCGCGTCGGGTCGTCCGGCGGTAGTCTTTCTTAATGAAGACTGTTTCGTGCATGACGATGAGAGTAATACAATTATCCGTCAGATCATCATGCAAAATCCGGCCACGCTGTTTGTTATCTTTATGTCGCTGGCAAACATCCATTTTGACCGTTATCTACGGGTACGTAAGAACCTGTTGATCAGTTCAAAATCGATAACACCAAAAGACCTTGATGTCATTCTGGTTAATTATCTCAAATGCAAAAATAGCAGTCTGGGGCAGTTAAATTTACCCACCTTGTCATTGAGTAAAACAGAATCAAATATGCTGCAAATGTGGATGGCCGGACATGGGACAACGCAAATTTCAACGCAAATGAACATCAAAGCAAAGACAGTATCATCCCATAAAGGCAATATTAAAAAGAAAATCCAGACGCATAATAAACAAGTTATTTACCATATCGTTCGACTCACCGAAAACATCACTTCAGGTATTCAGGTGAATATGCGCTAAAACAAACTGGCGGTGATGCCGCCAGTCCGGTTTTACGAGGCTTCTTTTTCAACGAAGATCCCATCCGGGTGTCCTATTTCATTGAAAAACCAGATCCCGAGCGGATAGTCTTCCAGCGAAACCAGATACATCGTCCCTTCACTAAACGACTCAATTGCCAGTACTACGCCCGACCGACGTGGACCACCGTCGGTCTTCACTGTCACACGATCGTTCACCTGCATAATTCATCTCCTCTATTTTTCAGCCAGTGTAGAACAAAACCGCGCAACTCGCAGCGTCGTGGCCAGTGACTGGTGTTTTTTTAGACCGGCTATACTTAAAGTGGCGTGAGCAACGCTCAGCGAGTGGGGGGTAATGATGAAGAATCGATTGACAGGCCAGGTCGCGGATGACGTAGAGGTCAATGCGGATGCCCTGCTGGCAGCGATTAATGAGATCAGCGAAAGTGAGGTTCATCGCACTCTGGATGACCCGCAGCGTGCCAGTATTGACGGCCGTGGCGCGCATACCTGGCGCGAACTGGCGGAGGCATTCGAGCTTGATATTCACGATTTCAGTGCCAGTGAAGCCAACCGCTAAACGCGGTTGAAAAAAATCCCGACTCGCAGGAGTCGGGATCAAACTTGCTAATGCAAGAAGCACTTGAAAATTCGTTACACCGAGAAATCCGATGCGTTGAAACATTATCCTCAATTATTTTGCATGACAAGCGATATTCATGACGCAAATTATTGAGGATGTAGGCGCTTTGCCACAGACAAGCCTGCAAGGCTGATGCTGGAAGGGTTCGTCGCAAACCGGTTTCATTCGATAGCGCGATTGCCCACCCTCACTTTAAGATAATTCTCATTTTCCCCATCAGGATCGAAACGTTTTCTTCACACATCTCAACGAAAACAGACTTGATTGCGCCCATTTTGCTTGGCCTGGTAGAGTCGACGATCGGCAACCGACTGTAAAGCTTCAAACTGATACTCCCCCTGCTCTTCGCTGGCGCTCACCCCTAACGAGGCGCTGACCCGCAGCGTCACGTTATTATGTAAAAAGATCTCCCGGCCCTGAATACGCAGACGTAACCGCTCCGCCACCGCCGCCGCTTCCCGCAGCGTGGTATTCGGCAGCACGATACAAAACTCTTCTCCACCTACGCGGCCCAGTAGATCACCCTCACGGACAGTGCTGGCCAAGGTACTGGCCACCGTGGACAGCACTCTGTCGCCCGCCTGATGACCATAGCGATCGTTAATGCTCTTGAAGTGATCCAGGTCGAGCTGGATCACCGCCAGCGGCCGTCCACTGCGCTGGCAGGCGCTGGCTACCGCCATCGCTTGCTCAAACAACGCCCCGCGATTGAGCAGGCGAGTTAAAGCATCATGCCATGCCTGCCATTCCAGGGAGGTCTGCAGAACGCTCATATTGCGGACCATGCGGCGGATCACCAGCCAGGAAAGCAACAGCATCAGCGTAAAGAGGATCCACATCAGGGTCAAAGCGATGGTGATGGTGCCAAAATTGCCTCGCACGCCTTCCCGCAAGGTATGCACCCGCAGCAGCACGCCGTCGAAATTACGCAATTTTGACCAGCTGATATAGCGTGTCAGCAGACGCAACCCGCCCTGATTATCATGGGCAAACGCGCGGCTGAGCAGTTCTTGTTCCCGCGGTGACAGCAACGTGAGGACATTTCCCGGTGCGGAAGAAGCCAGCAGGTTCAAATGGCTATCATAGAGTTGATACTCCCCCTCTTGTCCTCCCTGCATGGCGCTGACCAAAAACGCTTTTATCTCATTGACTGAAAAATCCATCGCCAGCACGCCGCGCCAGTAACCGGCAAAATCCAGCGGTATCGAAGCGGTGACCACCTGCTCTTCCAGCTGCGGGTCATCATCAGGAAAGGTTTGCCAGATGACGCCTCGCCCGGGATTATTCCGCTGGGTCTGGCGGGTAAACCAGAGGGCATTGACGGCTTGCGAATAATGCGCCCTCAGCTGCGCCTCATCCCTGAGCGGCAGGGTGGAGGTGAAAAAGCCGCTGCGGGAGATATACTGCATCCGTTCAGCGAAATCGCGGTCATGCTGCGTCAGATTCAACAGATAGCCCAGCTCAAGCGTGGCCATCAGTTCATCCGCCGCCAGCGGATCGTCCGCTAACAGCATAGGATTGTTGCTGACGACACTGCCCGAAACGCCAAACACCGGCAGCGTTCGGCGATTTGGCAGCGCCACCCGCCAGGCCTCCAGACGGCGCTGACTCAGATAGCGCTGGCTGGCCTTACGCAATACGTCGATATCGAGCGGCTGTTCGAGAGCAGCCTGCATCCCGTGACGAAAAAACATCATCCTGTCGATGTTGAACTGCAGCAGTCCATCCATTTCATGCGCGACGTTCGCCAGGTTGTTACGCTGGTTAGCCACGTAGGCCTCTTCCAGGACGTTGATTTCACGCCAGATCAGCAGCGTGGATAAAAGCAGCACCACGATAAAGCACACATTGACCACATGTGAAGGACGAGTCAGATGATGAAGCTTTTTCAACGTCAACCGCAGTGACTTATCCATCATTTTCTCGCAGTACGTTCCGCAAACCAGACCCTATCCGCGTCCCAGGCGCTTTGGCCTGCGGGCGCACTAAAACGCCAGGCATCTCCGGCGCAGCGTTTTCAGGAGTAGACAACACGACGCGTTATTTCAGGGACTGACGCAGACGGCTAACTGCCTTCACTCCCGCCAGAACCACCGCACCAATGATAAAACCCAGCACCAGATTGGCGATGACCGGCAGCGAGGAGGCCAGCACCCCACCCATACCCGCGCTCCAGTGCTCAATGGCATGATGCAGCGGCGCGATGCCGTGAACCACAATCCCACCACCAACAAGGAACATGGCGAGCGTGCCGACGATAGAGAGCACTTTCATCAGTCGGGGAGCCACGGCTAATAATCCTTTGCCCAACCATTGCGCCAGCGCGCCGCGCTTCTCCACCAGCCAGTATCCCATATCATCCAGCTTGACGATCACGCCCACCAGGCCGTACACCCCGATGGTCACCAGGATGGCGATACCGGAGAGGATCAGGATCTGATTGAGCAGCGGTGCTTCCGCTACAATGCCGAGGGTAATGGCGACAATTTCCGCAGACAAAATAAAATCGGTGCGAATCGCCCCTTTGACTTTGTCACGCTCAAAGGCCAGCGGATCGCGCTCCGCCAGCGCTTCAAGGCGCTGCTGCCGCCGTTCGGGATCCTCTTTGTGTTTGCGCGCCTCCAGGCTGTGAAGCACCTTCTCCACCCCTTCGAAACAGAGAAACGCCCCGCCCAGCATTAATAATGGCGTAATCGCCCAGGGGATGAAGGCGCTGATCAACAAAGCCAGTGGTACCAGGATCACTTTATTAACGAACGACCCTTTTGCCACCCCCCAGACTACGGGCAGTTCGCGATTCGCGCGCACCCCGGTAACCTGTTGGGCATTGAGAGACAAATCGTCGCCCAGCACCCCTGCCGTTTTTTTCGCTGCGACCTTGCCCATCACAGAAATATCATCCAGCAACGTGGCGATATCATCGAGTAACGTTAAAAGACTACTTCCTGCCAAAATGATTTTCCTTCTCTTTTCATCAATGTCTCCCTCGAGTATGCGTTAAAAAACGGCCGGTGCCCAAGGTACAATTAGTCAATATAAATTTAACAAATTCGGGCAAATTAAGCGCTCGCCAGCACGATCGTTTTCACGTTTACTATATGTCCCCTTTCTATCTCTGCACCGTCGTGAGGAAGTATGTCTACCCGTCAGCTGTTACCGCTTATCGGGGCGCTGTTTGCGCTGTATATCATTTGGGGTTCAACCTATTTTGCCATCGCCGTCGGCGTCGCCAGCTGGCCGCCGCTGATGATGGCCGGCATTCGCTTTCTCTCGGCCGGCGTGCTGCTGCTGGGCTGGCTACTGGCCACCGGTCATAAACTGCCGGCATGGCGGCCGCTGCTTAACGCTGCACTTATCGGAATTTTGCTGCTTGCCGTCGGCAACGGCTTCGTCACCCTGGCTGAACATCAACATGTACCCTCCGGCATTGCGGCGGTGATGGTTGCTACCGTTCCGCTGTTCACCCTGTGCTTCAGCCGCTTTTTCGGCATCGCCACGCGAAAACTGGAGTGGCTGGGCATTGCGATTGGCCTGGCGGGTATCGTGATGCTAAACAGTGGTGGCAATTTAAACGGCAATCCCTGGGGGGCGCTGCTGATCCTGATCGGCTCATTAAGCTGGGCGTTTGGTTCGGTTTACGGGTCGCGGATCGTGCTGCCGACCGGCATGATGGCGGGCGCTATTGAGATGCTCGCCGCCGGGATCGTCCTGCTGGCCGCCTCATGGCTGAGTGGCGAAACCTTAACCCAGGCGCCCTCCTGGTCAGGGATTGCCGCTCTGGCCTATCTGGCTATCTTTGGCTCGCTTATCGCCATCAACGCCTACATGTTTTTAATCCGCAATGTCACCCCGGCGGTAGCCACCAGCTACGCCTATGTTAATCCGGTGGTCGCGGTTCTCCTCGGCACCGGCTTCGGTGGCGAGAGTCTGTCACTCATCGAGTGGCTGGCGCTGGCGGTGATTATTTTCGCCGTGGTGCTGGTGACGCTGGGGAAATATCTCTTCCCCGCCCACAGCGAGGCTACCCCTTGTAAGGTGGCGAAGTAAGCGCCAGCTCGCGGATCCCCTGCGTGTCGATCTGCGCGTCGTGCCCGGCGCCGCAGATCCATTCTTCCAGACGCTCAGTGAGCGCCTTATCGTCCAGCTTCAGACGGCCGCGCAGGGCGCATTCCCAGATGATCAGCACCCGCCAGCCCTGCTCTGCCAGCTGTTGCCGGTCGCGGGCGTCGCGCGCCACGTTGCCGGCGATTTTATCCAGCCAGAACGTCGTCCGGGTGGCCGGTACTTTAAACAGATAACAGTCATGGTGATGCCAGAAACAGCCGTGAGTAAAGATAACGCAACGGTAGTCGGGTAACGCGAAATCGGGGCGCCCCGGCAGCGCACGCGCCTGGGCAACAAACGTGAAACCCGCCTGGGTGAGAAGGCCCGCTATCCGCTTTTCGATTGCCGTATCGCGCGTGGCGATAGCCCGCATATTTTTACTGCGGGTGGCTTTATCGTGAACATCCGCCATCGTTATCATCCGCTTCACGACGCGCCACTGCCTGAGCGATGCGCGGCGCCAGGAGTCTCGCCACCGCGGCAAAGACCGGAACCACCACCGAGTTGCCGAACTGACGATAGGCCTGGGTATCCGATACCGGAATGCGAAAACGCATCCCCTGCGGCGATTCAAAGCCCATCAGCCGGGCACACTCGCGCGGTGTCAACCGGCGAGGCCGCCGCAGTTGATTTTGCGGATCGTCGAAATGCGTCTCACCCAGCGCCCGGTCCCAGCCGCGATCGACAAGAATTTCGGCACCATCTTTATAGTAGCGGGCAGACAGCGTCCGGGCCACACTATGGGGATTGCTGGGATCAACCAGGCCATAACCAAAGCCATTGCCCCGCGCCTGGTGCTTGCGGGCATAACGATAGAGATATTTCCACAATACCGTGGTGAGGATAAATTTCGCATCGACCGTCGGCTCCAGCAGCTCGCCAAACGTTGGCCTCACCGACGGATAGAGCGCAGCGATGTCGCGCAGGGTAAATCCTTCATGCAGCTGCAGATCGCGACGAAAACCCACCAGCACAATGCGCTCGCGGTGCTGCGGTAAAAAATGACGCCCATCGATCACCTTCGGGTCATCCGCTCCGGTATGCCCGGCATCGGCCACCTCATAACCCAGCTCATCCAGCGTCTGCATGATGATGCGGAAGGTACGTCCCTGATCGTGACTTTTCAGATTTTTAACGTTCTCCAGCACAAAAATGGCTGGCTGACGGGCAGCGATAATTCTCACCACATCAAAAAACAGTGTTCCCTGAGTTTCGCAGGCAAAACCGTGGGCGCGGCCCATGGCATTTTTTTTGGACACCCCGGCGAGGGAGAAAGGCTGACAGGGAAAGCCTGCCAGCAGCACGTCATGCTGAGGGAGGGTCTCGCGGATATGCTGTGCCGCCTCTTCGTCGCTGACCTCAGGACGATGGCTGAGAGTGATATCGCGGATATCTTCATTAAAGCGATGCTGCTGCGGGTCGCAGTACCAGTTGGCCTTATAGGTACGCACGGCATGCTTGTTCCACTCGCTGGTAAAGACACATTGCCCACCGATAGCTTCAAAACCGCTGCGGATCCCGCCAATGCCGGCAAAAAGATCGACAAAACGGAACGCATAGTGCGGATGATGGACCGGCGGCGAGGGCAGCAGCGTCGCCAGATGGGCGATCTCCTGCGGACGTAAACGTTCCGCCACGCGGTTAAGCGTCACCACTCGCTTGAGGATCGCCGCACTCCAGTGCTGCTCCCCGACGCTTATCAGCTCGGCGACCAGCGTTTTCACATCGTAGATCGTCATTAACTGACGCAGCAGCGCCTGAGCCTCTTCACTGGCCTGCTCCGTCAACGACAACGACTTGTTTTCCTTGATTAACTTTTGTGGCATATCCTCAACCAGCGCGGACGATTTTTGCAGAGAGTACCATAAATCACGGGTCGGTTGACGCCTGCGGTGCAAAGCGGCGTAAAACCGCTTCATCCAGCGCCAGCGGCTCGCCCTGCAGCTCCGCGCTAAGCTTGGCCATAAATTCGACGAGAAAGCGCGCATTATGCTCGGCCATCGCTCTGCCTCTGACTGTTTGCATGCTTTCCGGCAGGCGCAGGAGTTTGCACTGGAAATGGTCGAGGGCATATTTTCTGTCATCCAGCGCCCGCTGGTCGGCAAAGGGATCAGCGGCATCAAACAAGATGGTGTTCAGCGCGCCGGAGACGGCGAAGACCCGCGCCAGACCAATCGCCCCCAACGACTCAAGACGGTCGGCATCCTGCACAATCTTCGCTTCCAGCGTCCGGGGGGAAATAGACGCGCTAAAGCTGTGCGCTTCAATGGCATGACTGACCGCCGAATAACGCTCTGCAGGAAAATCGGCAAACGACGACTGCAGGATAGCGAGCGTCTTCTCGGCGGCCATCATGGAGGAGCGGCTTCGCTCGGGATGATTTTTTGGCAGACTGACGATGTCATGAAAATAGCAAGCCGTCAGCAGCACCAGTTGGTCAACATCCTCCCCTGCGGCCAGTTGAGTGGCCGTGGCCCAGACGCGACGAAAATGGGACAGATCGTGCGCGGCATCATCCTGCGTGTGATGCGTGAGTATCCAGTGCTCAAACCGTTGCTGCCAGTCAATCAGGTCCATAGGCTTTCCTCTCTATAAAGGTCAGCCTCGAGCATAGCAACTTTACCGCTGATTATCCTGGCCACCGCGGGACGGTCGGGTATACCAGACGACCGCGCCGAGTATCGCCCCAATGCCCCCGAGAACCAGCATCCCCAACAGCGCACCCAGCCATTTCCCTGCCGTGGTTCCAAAATCGCCGTCCACGCTGGCGCCGGGAACGCTCTGAATTTTTCCGACCACCCACCAGTAACGCACAATGACCCAGATACAGTATCCGCAAAAAGCATACAACGCCCATAACGCGAGCTTCCCTCCGGGGCTGCGTTTTGCCTGCTCTTCCATCTCTTTCCTCTCCGTGACACAACACACTACCGCCACCAAAAACGTGACTAACATCACATTATACCGCCAACCTGCGTCACAGGCAGCAGTTTCATCTTCGTCTTCTGCGCCTTCTCGCGACTTATGCTGCCAATGCGCACAGGCTGAAGAGATGTCTTTATTATCTCCTGTATGCTTAAAGCTATTCATTCCTTAAATAACGCAAGCTGAGTTAATAATTTCCTGGTTATTTCCATTCACGAAAAATAAATTTCCATAATGAATAATGCCTTTGACTATAATTTATACAATCCATTTCATAACATTAACAACATCTAACCAATGTTCCAATAAAGCATTGCTATATAATAAGATAATAAATCTTGCACAAACATCCAAATTTAATATAAAGAACCACATGGAAATAATTAGAAATATTTTACATTATTTATTTACATATTTTATTTTAAATAAAGGTGAACTTAGTCGTTAGTATCGGATCGTCATTCCGGAGGGTTTGTCATAATTCATAGCAATTATTATTAAAAGGGAATATATAATGAAAAGAAAAGTACTGGCACTCATGGTACCGGCACTCTTAATGGCCAATGCCGTTAACGCCGCGGAAATCTATAACAACAACGGCAACAAACTGGACCTCTACGGTAAAGTCGACGGCCTGCATTACTTCTCTGACGACACTTCAGAGGACGGCGATCAGACTTATGTTCGCTTTGGTCTGAAAGGCGAAACACAAATTGCCTCAGAATTAACCGGCTACGGTCAGTGGGAATACAACATTCAGGCAAACACCACCGAAAAAGAAGGCGCGAATTCCTGGACCCGTCTCGGCTTTGCCGGTCTGAAGTTTGCCGACTGGGGCTCACTGGATTACGGTCGTAACTACGGCGTAGTTTACGACATCGAATCCTGGACCGATATGTTGCCGGAATTCGGCGGCGATACCTACACCCAGACCGACGTCTACATGACCGGCCGTACCAACGGCGTGGCCACCTATCGTAACAGCGACTTCTTCGGCCTCGTCGATGGCCTGCACTTCGCCCTGCAGTATCAGGGTAATAATGAAAACGCCGGTTCTGGCGAAGGCACTAATAACGGCGGTGATCGTAAACTGGCGCGGGAAAATGGCGACGGTTTCGGTATCTCCAGCTACTACGATCTCGATATGGGCATCAGCTTCGGGGCAGCCTATTCGTCTTCTGACCGTACCCATAACCAGCTGGCAGAAGCTCGTAGCAGCCAGCGCTACGCCAATGGCGATAAAGCCGATGCCTGGACCGTCGGGGCGAAATATGACGCCAACAACATCTATCTGGCCGCCATGTATGCAGAAACCCGCAACATGACCTTCTACGGCAACGATAGTTTTGGTGGGATTGCCAACAAAACGCAGAACTTCGAAGTGGTCGCGCAGTATCAGTTTGACGACTTTAATTTACCGCTGCGTCCGTCTGTCGCCTATCTGCAGTCGAAGGGTAAAGATCTCTACACCTATTCCCGCTACGGCGACAAGGATCTGGTCAGGTATGTTGACGTGGGCATGACCTACTACTTCAACAAAAATATGTCCACCTATGTGGATTACAAAATCAACCTGCTGGATGAAGACGACCGCTTCTATAAAAACAGCGGTATCGCGACCGATGACATCGTCGCCCTCGGTCTGGTCTATCAGTTCTAATCCCCCTCTAAGCCCGCGCTCAGCGGGCTTTTTCTTACTCCCGCTCCGTTGAGATCACTCTTTTCAACATTGCCGCTTTCCAGGCGCACCTTCCCTCTTTATGATGCGTTTAAGCTCGTTCGGGCAACATTCAGCGGTAAGGACACAAAAGGATAAGGCGCGCAGGCGTTTTACGCTGAAACCAGGACGATGATGATGGCGATACCCCAGCCCAGGCGTTATACCTGAAGCTAACGGAGTCATCGAAGGGGAATGGTCTTACGAGGAAAAAGTGGCGGAGAGAGGGGGATTTGAACCCCCGGTAGAGTTGCCCCTACTCCGGTTTTCGAGACCGGTCCGTTCAGCCGCTCCGGCATCTCTCCGCTGTGATGGTTGCTATAATGCCAGGATCTTTGGCATTTTAATAGCACCTGTTTCGGTAATCGTGTTCAAGTGACGACTTTGCGAGCAATATGATGTTTAAATGGCCCTGGAAAGCAGATGATGAGTCCGGCAACGCAGAGATGCCCTGGGAGCAAGCGCTTGCCATTCCGGTTTTAGCCCATCTTTCGCCCTCTGAGCAGCAGAAGCTTACGCAGATGGCTGCCCGTTTTTTACAGCAAAAGCGGCTGGTGGCCCTGCAGGGGCTGGAGCTGACTCCGCTGCATCAGGCGCGCATTGCTATGCTCTTTTGCCTGCCCGTTCTTGAACTTGGCATTGAGTGGCTGGACGGTTTCCATGAGGTCCTGATCTACCCTGCCCCGTTTGTGGTCGATGACGAATGGGAAGATGATATTGGACTGGTTCATAATCAACGGGTAGTACAATCGGGACAGAGCTGGCAGCAGGGTCCAGTGGTGCTGAACTGGCTGGATATTCAGGACTCGTTTGATGCCTCAGGCTTTAACCTCGTGGTGCATGAAGTGGCGCATAAGCTTGATGCGAGAAACGGCGATCGGGCCAGCGGCGTGCCTCTCATCCCGCTGCGCGAGGTTGCTGGGTGGGAGCACGATCTCCACGCGGCGATGAACAACATTCAGGATGAGATAGACCTGGTGGGAGAGAGTGCAGCGAGCATTGATGCCTATGCGGCGACCGATCCTGCGGAATGTTTTGCCGTGTTATCAGAATATTTTTTCAGCGCTCCCGAATTATTTGCGCCTCGTTTCCCGGCCCTGTGGCAGCGTTTCTGCCAGTTTTACCGACAGGACCCGCTAATGCGTATTCGTGAGAATGGCCTGCAGGATGAAGACGAACGGCGCATTGTACACTAAAACAACGTGTTGAACTAAATTTAGCCATTTGAATCAGCGTGTTAATTTTAGTGTTGACACAAAAATGCGGGGCCAGTAGTATGCGCCTCGTTCACACGATTCCTCTGTAGTTCAGTCGGTAGAACGGCGGACTGTTAATCCGTATGTCACTGGTTCGAGTCCAGTCAGAGGAGCCAATTTCCTGTTTTCATGCATCCTTGCGAATCATTATATGATGTTGGTTCAACAGGTTAGCGTGAAAACTCTTCCCGGTGCATTTTGATTTTACCCTCCGCATCGGGAAAAATTGGTGGTCAAATCTGGGGTCAGGTTAGTTCGATAATGGAGTGACCCCCATATGTCCCTTACCGACGCGAAAATCCGCACTCTCAAGCCTTCTGATAAACCCTTTAAAGTCTCCGATTCCCACGGTCTGTATCTGCTGGTCAAGCCGGGTGGCTCACGTCACTGGTATCTCAAGTACCGTATTAACGGTAAAGAATCCCGCATTGCGCTGGGTGCCTATCCTGCCGTCTCCCTGTCTGATGCGCGACAGCAGCGTGAAGGTGTCCGTAAAATGCTGGCGCTGAACATCAACCCGGTACAGCAGCGGGCTGCTGAACGTGGCTCACGAACACCGGATAAAGCTTTTAAAAACGTGGCGCGGGCGTGGCATAAAACTAACCGGAAATGGTCGCAGAACACCGCTGACCGTCTGCTTGCCAGCCTGAACAATCACATCTTTCCGGTTATCGGGAACCTGCCTGTATCAGAACTTAAACCCCGTCATTTCATTGACCTGCTGAAAGGGATCGAGGAAAAAGGTCTGCTGGAAGTTGCGTCCCGCACGCGGCAGCACTTGAGTAACATAATGCGCCATGCGGTCCATCAGGGGTTAATCGATACTAACCCGGCAGCAAACCTTGGCGGCGTGACCACACCTCCTGTCAGACGGCACTATCCTGCCCTGCCACTGGAGCGGCTGCCTGAACTGCTTGAACGTATTGAGGCATATCATCAGGGCCGCGAACTTACCCGGCTTGCCGTCCTGCTGATGCTGCATGTGTTCATTCGCTCCAGTGAACTGCGTTTCGCCCGCTGGTCAGAGATTGATTTCACAAACCGGGTCTGGACGATACCCGCGACGCGAGAACCCATTATTGGCGTGCGTTATTCCGAGCGCGGGGCCAAAATGCGAATGCCGCATATCGTCCCCCTCTCAGAACATGTCATCGCCATTCTGAAACAGATTAAAGATATCACCGGTAATAATGAACTGGTCTTCCCCGGCGACCATAACCCGTATAAGCCAATGTGTGAAAACACGGTCAACAAGGCATTGCGGGTGATGGGCTACGACACAAAAAAGGATATCTGTGGCCACGGCTTTCGGGCGATGGCATGCAGTGCGCTGATGGAATCGGGTTTATGGTCAAAGGACGCAGTAGAACGCCAGATGAGTCATCAGGAGCGCAATACCGTGCGCATGGCTTATATTCACAAGGCAGAACATCTGGAAGCCCGCAAGGCGATGATGCAGTGGTGGTCCGATTATCTGGATATATGCCGTGAAGCCTACGTTCCACCATATTTCCTTATCAGAAAATAAAGCATTACGCCAGATAGTTCATGAATTATCTGGCGTAACAAATCAACCCCATATCGGCGTCAATTGATATGGTTTTTTTAGTTTAAATCCCATGACTGCGAAGGAGTAATGACTCCTGTAAGGTATTTGCCTTTGAAAAAGGCTATTGCGGATGTTCTCTACAGAACATTCCATAGTCTTAAAACGGCCGACAAAGGAAAACTCTAAGAAATGCAGATCAGGCTCCTGACGTATCGAACACGCTGCTGGTTTAGGGCGAGAAGGTACTCGGCTATTAACTTGACGTGAACATTACTGTGTTTGCTTCCCAGCCCCACTCATTCTCCCGGTAAAACCGGAATGTTATCAAGACTGATTAAATAGCAAATAAAAACAACTTTCTCGTGAAAGATTGCATTCACTTTAACGGAATTGAAAACATCACACGCAAAATATCATGTAACTTTCATGGTTTCATGTAATAAGCTAACTCATGTCCCTTGTAAAGTTACATGAGTTTATCTTTCCGATGCGAGTTTGCAACGTCTTATGGTGCGCACACATCACAAAGTAACGCAGGTAAACGCTGTGACATGTAGGGGCCAACAAACAACTTAACTTTACCTTTATAACCACATGATTTTTGGAATGATTTATGACTGTATCGTTCAAACTTCGCATGTTGTGCTTAACCGGTACACTGGCTGTCATCGGGCTGTTCCTTTCAAAACAGAGCGTCATACCCGGCGCGTATGCACTTGAGACATCAAACTTTAAAACGGTGCGAACTACGTCCGCAGTTGTTCATACGGTAAACGACTGGGTCGAATTCTCGGGAAAACTGGAAGCCACCGATGAGGTCACTGTACGTTCAAAAGTTACAGGCTCGATTGTGGATGTTAAGTTCAGGGATGGTCAGTTGGTCAGGAAAGGCGATATTTTATTTATTATCGATCCAGCCCCTTATAAGACTGAACTGGCCCGGGCTCGTGCAGCATACGCGCAGGCAAAAGCGAAGCAGGACTTGGCATTGCTGGATCTGTCCCGGGGTAAAAAACTTATCGGGACCCATGCTATCTCACAGCGCGATTATGACGTTCTGAACAATGCCGCCCGGGAATCGAAAGCAGCCAGGGAGATTGCCGAAGCTGAGGTCGAGAGCGCCAGGCTCAGCGAAAGCTATACCCGGATCACCGCACCGGTAACTGGCCGTATTTCCAGAGCAGAACTGACAGTCGGTAATCTGGTCGCAGCCGGTATTGACAGTCCGGTTCTTGCATCCATTGTTGCTCTTGATCCCTTGTATGTCGCTTTTAATGCGGATGAACGAACCTATCTTAATTATATCGACAAGCTTTCAAATAAAGACAAACCTGAAGTGCTGGTAGGACTGGCCGATGAAAAAGATTATCCACATAAAGCCATTCTTCATTCTGTGGATAATCATCTCAGTACTGAAACCGGCACTATCAGGATGCGCGCACTTCTTGATAATCCAACATCAAGGTTGCTTCCCGGTTTACAGGCTCGGGTCAGACTCCAGGCAAGCAAATCTTATACAGCAGTAATGATTGACCAGACACTGATCCGCACCGACCAGGACAGACGCTATGTTCTGGTAGTCGGAAACAATGACAAAGTTGAATATCGCCCCCTCGAACTGGGAAACAGACAGGGGGAACTGATTGTTGTGAAAAAAGGCCTCAATAAGGGTGACAGAGTTATTTCCGATGGGGCGCAGTTGGTCAGTCCCGGTGAAACAGTCGTTGTCAGCAAAGACGAATCCCCTTCTTCAAAATCCCGGGAAGGAAATAAGTCATCATGAAAGTATCAAAATTCTTTATCGACAGGCCGGTTTTTGCTGGAGTACTGTCTGCGTTGTTCATTCTGGCAGGGATTATCGCCATATTTCGTCTACCGGTATCGGAATACCCACCGGTTGTCCCCCCATCCGTTATCGTTCATGCCCAGTATCCTGGAGCCAATGCCACTACGATTGCACAGACGGTTGCAGCTCCAATAGAGGAAACTGTGAACGGCGTAGAGAATATGCTGTATATGCAGTCACTTTCAAATGAGGATGGCAATCTCTATCTGACAGTGACCTTCAAACTGGGCACAGATCCCGATCAGGCTCAGCAATGGGTGCAGAACCGGGTGTCGCAGGCTCTGCCCCGGTTACCTGAAGATGTCCAGCGACTGGGTGTCACAACGAATAAAAGCTCGCCGAATATCACACTTGCCGTTCATATGATATCGCCTGATGGCAGATATAACGATAATTACATCAGTAATTACGCCATACGTAACATCAAAGACCAGCTCTCGCGTATTGAGGGAGTTGGCCAAGTATCAGTATGGGGCCCCGGTGGTTACGCGATGCGAATCTGGCTTAATCCTGATGCTATGGCTGCTCGCGGACTGACGACATCAGATGTCGCCTCTGCTATCCGTGAACAAAACGCCCAGTCACCAGTGGGAAGCGTTGGCGCAGCCCCTATGGCGGAAGAAACACCGTTACAGTTGTCAGTTAATGCCAGCGGTCGGCTTAAAACGGCTGAAGAATTTGGCAACATTGTGCTTCATGCCCGACAGGATACCAGAACGACATTATTGAAAGATGTCACCCGTATTGAACTGGCCGCTGAAAATTATGCCATGCGTACTTACCTGGATAAAAAGCCTGCGGTAGCGCTGGCCATACAGGAGTCTCCGGGCGCAAATGCTCTGGAAATTGCCTCACGGGTAAGTCGCACAATGGAAGAGCTGAAAAAACAGTTCCCCGAAGGACTGGATTACCAGATAGTTTACAATCCAACCAAATCAGTCAGGGCGGGTATAGAAGCTGTGCTTCATACTCTTTTTGAGGCCATACTCCTCGTGGTACTGGTTGTTTTTCTTTTCCTCCAGACCTGGCGCGCCTCAGTCATTCCTCTGCTGGCTGTTCCCGTTTCGATAACCGGCACAATGGCATTTCTGTACCTTTTTGGGTTTTCAATCAATGCCCTGAGCCTTTTTGGCCTCGTCCTGGCTATTGGCATTGTCGTTGATGATGCCATTGTTGTTGTTGAAAATGTAGAAAGAAACATAGAAAGAGGCATGACGCCATATCATGCCGCCTGCAAGGCTATGCAGGAAGTCAGTAGTCCCATTATTGCGATCGCGCTGACGCTGAGTGCCGTATTTGTTCCGCTGGCTTTTATGAGTGGCCTGACCGGGAGGTTTTATCAGCAGTTTGCAGTGACAATAGCAGTTTCAACGATTATCTCCGCTATTAACTCCCTTACGCTCTCACCGGCTCTCTCTGCCATGCTGCTGAAGTCACGTGATTCAGACAGCGACTGGCTTACGCGCATTATGCATCGTAGTTGTGGACGGTTCTTTACTGTTTTCAACCGCCTGTTCAACAGTAGTGCCAGGCGATATGAAAAAGGTGTTGGCGCGCTTGGCCAGCGCAAGATTCTGATTATGGTGATTTATGGCATTCTGCTGGCAATTACGCTGTTACTGGGCAGGTCTGTACCTGGGGGGTTTATCCCTGCTCAGGATAAAGAATACCTTATCAGTTTTGTGCAGCTTCCTGCTGGCGCATCATTGTCCAGAACAGACCGGGTACTGGAAAAAATGAATGAAATAGCACGAAGTGAGCCAGGAGTATCTTCCACATCTTCTTATGCTGGATTGTCTGTAAACGGCACCACCACAAGCCCTGGTTCCGGTCTGACATTTGTCCTCCTCAAGCCTTTTGAGCAACGGCCTGGCATCAGCGCAGATGATGTTGCCGCCTCTCTGAATGCCAGATATCAGTCACTTCCTGGCGCAGATTTTGCGGCCGTTTTCCCGGCACCACCCGTTATGGGTCTGGGTTCCCTGGGGGGATTCAAATTGCAGCTTGAAGACAGAGGAAATATCGGTTACGACGGAATGGCCGAAGTACTTCGACGCTTTCAGGCAGAAGCAGCTAAATCACCTGTGCTGACGCCACTTTTTTCAACATACCAGAATAATTTTCCACAAATTAATGTCGATATTGACCGTAATCGCGCCAAACAACTTGGGGTGAACATCAGTGATATCACCGAGACATTACAATCCTATCTTGGCTCATATTATATAAATGATTTCAATATAATAGGTCGTGTATATCAGGTAAGAATGCAGGCCGACGCAGAGTTCAGGGCGACCCCGGAGGATATACTGAAACTACAGACCCGAAATGCCGATGGCAATATGGTACCGCTGTCTGCCATAGCCCGTATTGAGCCGACACACGGTCCTGAGCTGGTTACCCGTTATAACGGTTTTACAGCGGTCGATCTTAGTGGCGCTCCTGCTCCAGGCTATTCTTCAAGTCAGGCGATGGAAGAGATTGAACGTATAGCGATGAAAACACTTCCACCCGGCGTAGAGTATGAGTGGACAGACCTGACCTACCAGCAAATTCTTGCAGGCAACAGTGCCGTCTGGATTTTTCCACTCTGTGTATTATTGGTATTCTTGGTACTGGCTGCCCAGTATGAAAGCCTTACGCTCCCTTTGGCTGTCATTATGATTGTCCCAATGAGTATCCTTTCTGCACTTACCGGGGTGTGGCTGACTCATGGGGACAATAATATCTTTACGCAAATTGGATTTATCGTCCTGGTCGGGCTCGCATCTAAAAATGCCATTCTTATCGTTGAATTTGCCCGTGAACTTGAGCTTTCAGGTAAGTCTGCCTTTAACGCGGTGAAAGAGGCATGCCGTCTCAGGCTGCGTCCAATTCTGATGACCTCACTGGCTTTCATCATGGGTGTAATCCCCCTGATGGTATCGCATGGAGCAGGCGCTGAGATGCGTCAGGCAATTGGGATATCAGTATTCTTTGGCATGCTCGGCGTCACCCTTTTTGGCTTGTTTATGACCCCCGTGTTCTACCTGTTAGCCCGACAAATATCAGGGAAACCACTGCACTCGGCCACTTTACCGGACGCGCCTGAGGAACAGCCGATAACAGAACAGGCTTCAGACTAAAATTTATGGTGACCTTTCAACAGCCGGACATTATATGATGCCCGGCTGTTGAATTTATTTATGTTTAAGGACTTCCGGCACAAGCTTATCAAGGGTAAGTTCAGCAAAGCGGTTCGTAATCAGACGTCTCGCCTCTTCAAGCGTATCACTTATTTCATTGTTAACTGCATCCTCTATCTGGCATTTGTCATGTTCAGTCGCCCAGCCTATTGAAAAAAGTTCAGTGCTGCCAATAGCGTGGAAAACCTGAAGGAGAGTGATGTCTCCGAGAGGTTTCTGGAGTGTCCAGCCACCTCCATGCCCTTTTTCAGAATGAATGATACCCGCCTGTTTGAGCCCCTGGAAAAGGCGTCTGACCACAACCGGATTCGTATTGATCATCGAGGCTATATCTTCGGAGGTAACGGGATCGCGGATTTTATCCATATGTATCAGCACGTGTAATGCACGGGACAGCCGGTGGTCTTTTCTCATTTTTTATCCTGTTTTCTGCGAAGTTGCTTATGAAACTTTCGTTGTTGCATAAGTGGCGCGATTTCATGTATCTTATACTATTACATGAAATCCATACAGAGAGTATTTTTTATGTCATTCGATAATGTGTTAGAACAGTTATGGGTCTGCCTCGTCATTGCACTGATGTCCAGTTGCATTTCAATCACCGTCACGCAGCAGGAAATGTTTCGCCCGTTGCGTGAATGGATGGTCAAAAAAAATGCCATGATAGGCTACCTGTTCAGTTGTTTTTATTGTTTCAGTCACTGGGTGGTTTTTGCCGGTGTTGCAATTTACAGGCCCGTTCTTGTTCATTCCGGATTCTGGTTAATTGACCTTGCGGTTACGGCATTCTTTACCATCGGTTTAACGGCTATGTTCAGCGGGATCATTCTGAAAGTAATGAGAAACGCTATCGCCAAAGCAATTGAAGAAAAAGAAATGAAAGACAAGCTGGGTTTGTAAATCGAACGGAGCCTGAAAACCTGGTGATGAAAACAGGACGGTTAGCCCGGCAATCTGCGCGTATAAATGGCACTACTGCTTTACGCTTTCGCACCAGGTTTTGCGATGTTTTTACGTTCGTCTTCCACGCAGTTCACAGAGGTACGGGTACATACTGGTTCTGGCTGCCGGTGTTGATGTGCCGGCAGGTGTAGCTGACATTTTTGTTACGAAAGAAAATCCCACAGGTTATTCAGATAACCTTCATATCAGCATGAACTGTTAGCGTCCTGGCGTCTCAGTCCGGTTTACAGTGAACATTTGCGCATGAATATCGACAGTTGCAGATTAGTGTGTCGATGTCGCTGCTTCGAGTTGCGCAGGTTCCATCAGTGCGAATGCCGTGCGCATTTTACGTGTCTCCTCTCCGGGACTGCGACCAAACAGTCTTTTGAACTCCCGATTGAACTGCGACGCACTTTCGTAGCCGACCCGAGCTGCTGCCCCTGCTGCAGTAACGTTGTCCCGTATCATCATCAGTCGCGCCTGATGAAGACGTACTGACTTGATGTACTGAATGGGAGAAGTCGCCGCCACGGCTTTGAAATGCGCATGAAAAGCCGGAACGCTCAGGCCAGCTTCGTGCGCAAGTGAAGCCACATCCAGTGGACGGGCGTAATCGAGGTGGATACGCCGTAACGTACGTGCAATACGTCCAAAGTTGCCATGGCAGGCCAGCGCAGCACGAATGGCTCCGCCCTGTTCACCCAGCAGCACACGAAAAATCAGCTCCCGCACAATCCCCGGCCCCAGAACCCGCGCTTCAAGTGGTGAAAATAATACCTTCAGAAGACGAACTGTCGTATCTGCCAGCGTGTCGTCAAGTGGTGTGGAGACAATGCCAACGGGTGAACCTGATGCAGTGGCATGGTGATCGACAGCCATAACCAGGTCTGCCACAGCTGTCATATCCAGCCGAATGGACACAGCAAGAAAAGGTTCTGCCGGGCTGGCATCTGTCTCGCTTGAAAATGGCAGAGGTACTGACAGCACCAGGTAGTGCAAAGGGTCGTAGTGGTAAACCCTGTCAGCCAGGTAACCTCTTTTGTGCCCCTGACAGACAATAACAATGCCTGGTTCGTACAACACGGGGGTACGCCCCAGCGCACCGTCAGCACGCATCAGACGCACGCCATCCAGCAACGTACGGGTGTGACCTTCATGTGGGGCGAGCTGGCAAATCATAGCCGCCATTTCGGACTGTTGAGATATGGAGGGCAATCTTTCTGGCATACATCAGACCTGCTAACTGAATTTAATGATTATATTTTCACTCCCTGCATGCTTAAAAATCAATAAAGAAAATAGGATTAGGCAATGATGCAAGAGTGTCAGGCCTGTCGTCGTATGTGCCCTCTCTTTATGATACCTGCCTGTTTGATATTCCAATGACATTCCCTGTCCCGCCCGGTGACAGGCAAGGAGGAGTGATGAAAACAGTGGTATCAGAAACGTCTAAGGTGGTCATTCTTACCGGTGCCAGTAGTGGTATAGGTGAGGCCACAGCCCGTCATCTTTCCAGTAAGGGGCATCATTTGTTTATCGGTGCCAGACGTATGGAAAAACTGACCGCACTGGCGACAGAATTGCGGGCAATGGGGGGTAATGTTGATGCCATGGCAATTGACGTCACGCAACCAGAAGATTTGCAACGCATCGCAGCCAGGGCGCTGGAGAAGCACGGACGCATTGACGCGCTCATAAATAACGCTGGCGTTATGCCACTCTCACCGCTGGCAGCGTTGAAGGTCGAAGAGTGGAACCGCATGCTGGATGTCAATGTTCGGGGCGTTCTGCACGGAATAGCCGCCGTCCTGCCGATCATGCAGGAGCAGGGTTATGGCCACATCATTAATATTGCCTCCACAGGCGCGTATACGGTCTCGCCCACAGCCGCTGTCTATTGCGCCAGCAAGTTTGCCGTGCGCGCTATTTCTGACGGACTGCGACAGGAGACCGACGCGATCCGGGTGACGCTGGTCAGCCCGGGGGTGGTCGAGTCAGAACTTGCCGATCATATTACGGACGAAACAGCCCGGACTGCCATGCGCGAATTCCGGCGCATCGCCTTACCTCCGGAGCCCGTGGCGCAGGCAATCGCCTATGCCATCGAACAACCCGCTGGCGTTGATATCAGCGAACTCATCGTCCGCCCTGTGGCCAGTCCTCATTAACCGTAAACATGTTTTCATTTATTCAGGAGTGTTCATGTCAGAGTCAGGCTCTTTTTCCAGGGCTATGCCCTTTGCAGGCCGTGTTGCGATTGTCACCGGTGCCGCCAGCGGTATCGGCCTGGCGACCGTCGAACTGTTGCACCGCCAGGGCGCTCGTATCGTCGCAGTTGGCCGGGGGGATAATGTCAATGCGCTAGCACGTGAAGGCATTGTCCCCGTTGTCGCCGACGTGACTCAGGAAGCCAGTGCGGAACTGGCCGTGCGGACTGCAACAGAACAGTTCGGTCGCCTCGACGTCTTAATCAACAACGCTGGCATCATCATCAACCAGCCCGTGGCAGAAATGACGCTCAGGGAATGGAACCAGGTCATGGCTGTTAATGCCACGGGGGCATTCCTTTTTTCAAGGGAAGCCATGCGCCCAATGATGGCGGCAAAATCGGGTGCAATCGTTAATATTGGTTCTTACGCCTGTTATCAGTCTTTTCCCGGTATCGCCGCCTATGCAGCCTCCAAGGGGGCGCTGGCACAGTTAACCCGCACACTCGCGCTGGAGGCTATCGCTCACGGTATTCGTGTTAATGCAGTCGGTTCCGGAGATGCGGTGACAAACATCACGAATACAATCCAGCCCGACGGGCAGGCATATCTGGCAGAGCATGGTCGTAAAGCGCCTGTTGGTCGTGCAGCCCACCCCGATGAAATCGCAGAAGTAGCAGCCTTTCTGGCGTCAGACAGGGCCAGTTACATTGTCGGCGCAGTGGTTATGGCCGACGGTGGCATGAGTGTCGCCATTCAGTGATGCAATTCATTTTTCAACAACAGGAGTCTTCATCAATGCAACAACAAACCTCCCCTGCAAAAGTCTGGTTTATCACCGGCGCTGCTCGTGGTATTGGCCTTTCACTGGCACGCCAGTTACTGGCGCGAGGCGATGCCGTAGCCGCAACCTCCCGCACCCTGACCAGTCTGCGTCAGGCATTCGGCGACGATAACGCGCGACTGCTGGCGCTGGAGGTGGACCTGGTGAACGAAGCCAGCGTTCAAAAAGCCATCGACAGCACCATTGCCGCCTTCGGGCGCGTTGACTGTGTGGTCAACAACGCAGGCTACGGCCAGCAGGGCACCATTGAAGCATTAACCGACAGCGAATTGCGTCGCAATTTCGATGTTAACGTATTTGCTCCCCTGCATGTACTGCGCCATGCCCTGCCGCATATGCGTACGCGGCGCAGCGGCCATATCTTCAACGTGGCGTCGATCGTGGGCTTTCAGGGCGGTTACGCGGGCTGGGGCAGCTATGTCGCCAGCAAATTCGCACTGGCCGGTCTGACCGAAACCCTGGCGGCCGAACTGGCCGAGCTGAACATCAGAGCCACAGTGGTTTATCCAGGACCGGTGCGCACCGGGTTCCTGTCAAAGGAGACGCTGGTCGTGGCCCAGCGCACAATCTCTGATTATACCGAAGCTCAGGCCTCGCTGGACCTCCATCTGAACGGTCTGGACGGCAAACAGGCTGGCAATCCTGATAAAGTCGCTTCTCTGATACTGCAGGCGGCCAGTGCTGACACCCCACCCGTGCATCTTTTTGCAGGTAAGATTGCTAACACCCTTGCTGAACAAAAAATGCATGCAGTGAGTCAGGACATTGATGTCTGGCGAAGTGCGTCAGATGCCACGGATTTTGAAGAGTAATACCCCATTCACCGGGGACATGTGAACCACACTGTCCCTGATTTGCTTTCTGGAGGATATCTCATGCATGACAGCCTGCCTGCGGAGAAAGCGTACCGTATTCTTGAAGCTGGTCCCGTTATTCTGGTATCCACGAGGGGGACAGATGGCCGAACGAATCTGATGACCGCAGGTTTTCACATGATGATGCAGCATGCCCCACCGCTGGTCGGTGTGATTATCGGCCCCTGGGATTACAGCTATCAGGCGCTGTCAGATACAGGGGAATGTGTTCTGGCTGTACCGCCAGCCGGGATGGCAAAGACCGTTGTGGACATCGGTAATTGCTCGGGGGAAACAGACGACAAATTTTCGCGTTTCGGCCTGACGCCCGTCGCCGCGCAATCGATCAGTGCGCCTCTGGTAGATGAATGCCTGGCTAACCTGGAGTGCAGAGTGGTGGATGACCGCCAGGTGCGGCTCTATAACCTGTGGGTGCTGGAAGTTCGGCGGATTTGGCTTGACAGCGCATGGCAGGAACTGCGCCTGCTCCACCATCAGGGCGATGGCCGTTTCAGTGTCGACGGAGAGATGCTTGACCTTAGTGACAGGATGGTAAAATGGCGCGACCTGATGAACTGAATGTTGTTCCATTCTGACTACAAGCGCTTGCTGGCAATACATCACCGGTAAAAGCCGGTAATGTATTGTCATGAAAAAGGACGCAGGTCTTGTGATCCATCCCGTAGCAGGATCTGACGGCCAACAGAATGAAAATGTACGCTAAAAAGTTAACTCTCTTTTTACTTTACTGACGATTATCCGGGTGACTTAACATCGTTCTGCTCCAGTCATAAAAAGCGCGAACTGACGGTGGTATATAACGGCTATAGGGGTATACCAGGGATAGCGGTAATTTAGAGGTGCTGTTCTCCAGACAGGAGACCAGTTCCCCGCTTTGCAGGTACGGCATAGCCAGATAACTGGCGACACGGATTAACCCAACCCCCTCTATCCCGGCCTGAATATAGGCATCGGTATCGTCAACGATTAGCACCTCTCTCATACGGATCGCCCGATCCCCACCATCAAGGGTAAAAAACCATTCAGTTGTGCGTCCGGTGCGGTGATTCAGATAGCCAACCGCGTGATGCTTTTCCAGTTCATCCAGTTTTTGCGGCTTGCCGAAAGCATCAATATAAGACGGCGCGGCCAGAACGACCCAGGTAAAACCAGGCAGTGGGCGGGCAACCAGGGTTGTTGAATCTTCGATCCTGCCAGTACGGATCACGCAGTCATACCCTTCCCTGATGATATCCTCAACATTATCGCTTGAGCACAGCATCACTTCCAGCCCGGGGTACTGGCGGAGAAACGACGGGAGCCCGGGGATAATGCAATGTCGGGCGAGGGAATGGGGCATCCCCACTTTGAAACGGCCTCCTGGCTGCTCAGATCGGGTGGGAAAAGACGACTCCATGGCCGCAATATCCGTCAGGATCCTTTTGCATTCGTCGTAGTAGCGCAGGCCCTCCGCCGTGATGCTGAGTTTGCGGGTAGTACGCTGCAAAAGCTGGATACCAAGCCAGGATTCCAGCTCCCGGATAACCCTAGAAACCGTAGAGCGTGGCAGACCCAGCACTTCTGCCGCTCTTGCAAAGCCATGAGTTTCCACCACGCTGACATAGACCTGCATTGCTGCCAGTTTATCCATCCTACCCTCTTGCCTGTAGATATTGATTATCCCGTCAGAGCGAACAGTCTAACTCGGTTTAGGGATCTTATCGAACGTACATCATCGCCCTACACTTTCTCCTGGACACTGAACACGGCTAAAATAGTATAAGGAACTAACATGGCAGAGCATAAATTACACTCAGGTGAAAAAATACTGGTGCTGGGCGCAGGACAACTCGGGGCGGCTGTACTGCAGCATCTGCTCCCCGCAGTCTCTCAGCGAGAAGGCACTGTGTGCGTTATCGTTTCGCCTCGTGCCAGGGATGAACAAGGTCAACTGCGCGCTTCCACGCATCAAAAATATGTGGATGCCGAAGCAAAATTAATCCCTCTGGACATCGCCAACAGCACGATGGACGCCCTGAAGGATCAGTTTAAAGAGTTTGATACCGTTATCAATTGTATGGGGTTTGTTGCAGGCGCAGGCACCCAGATAAAAATTACCCGCGCAGTACTGGAAGCCGGAGTTAACCGCTACTTTCCATGGCAGTTTGGTGTTAACTACGATGTCGTCGGCAAAGGCAGCGGCCAGCCGGTCTGGGACGAACAGTATGATGTAAGAACATTACTGCGAGAACAACACAACACCGAATGGATCATTATCTCCACCGGTATGTTTACCAGCTTTCTCTTCGAGCCTGCATTCGATGTGGTGAATTTATCCGCACGGACTATCAATGCGCTGGGGGGATGGGACACACAGGTTACAGTAACTTCTCCGGAAGATATCGGCCGACTCACCACCGACATTTATCTACATCAGCCGCGTATTGCCAACGAAGTGGTGTTTGTTGCAGGAGAAACGACTTCCTATGGTGAACTGGCAGAAACGGTCGAGCGAGTGACACAACAAACCTTTGTAAAAAAGGTTCT
>NZ_JBMAXV010000019.1:0-93023 GCF_048589245.1 Klebsiella sp. 10982 | reverse complement strand
TAAACACAAAATCAACCCGCTGATTGGTTCCGCCGGGGTGTCGGCGGTGCCGATGGCGGCCAGGGTGTCGAACAAAGTGGGTCTGGACGCGGACGGGCAGAACTTCCTGCTGATGCATGCGATGGGCCCGAACGTGGCGGGGGTGATCGGCTCGGCGATCGCCGCCGGGGTGATGCTCAAGTACGTGCTGGCGATGTAGGCCAGCCTCCTTCCCGGAGGCGGTTATGCCGCCTCCGGGCAACAAAATAAAGAGTCGGACGGCATGTCTGTATCGAGCGCTTTTCTGAATTTATTGATTATGTGCGTCTTCAGCAGGTACGCAGGCCGCCAAAAGGGGAAAATAACAATTTAATGTCTATCTACCCTATGTATACCCGAACAATTACCCAGTGGTTTGCTAGGCGATCGTTTCAGAATCGCATTTTCCTGCTGATCTTATTTACCTCCACTATCGTTATGCTGGCCATGTCCTGGTATCTGACCAACATTGCCGAAGAGCGCCTTCATTATCAGGTTGGCCAGCGGGCGCTGATTCAGGCGATGCAGATCTCCGCGATGCCAGAGCTAGTGGAAGCGGTCCAGAAACGCGATCTCGCCAGAATAAAAGCCCTTATCGACCCCATGCGCTCATTTTCCGATGCCACCTATATCACCGTCGGTGATGCGGAGGGTCAACGCCTCTATCACGTTAATCCTGATGAAATTGGTAAATCGATGGAGGGCGGCGATAGCGATGAGGCGCTGATAAACGCCAAAAGCTATGTTTCGGTGCGCAAAGGTTCGTTGGGATCGTCACTGCGAGGTAAATCGCCGATCCAGGACGCGACCGGTAAAGTGATTGGCATTGTGTCGGTAGGCTACACCATTGAGCAGCTGGAAAACTGGCTTAACCTGCAGGTAAGCTCGCTGCTGATCCCGATGGCGCTTGTTCTGCTGGCCCTGCTCTTTTGCGCCCGGCGCTTTACACTGCATATCAAAAAGCAAATGCTCAATATGGAACCCCAGCAGCTATCGCAGCTGCTGATCCAGCAAAGCGTGCTGTTTGAATCGGTGTTCGAAGGGCTTATCGCCATTGACTCCGACTTTAAAATTACCGCCATTAATCAGGCCGCCCGCCGCCTGCTCAATCTGAGCCAACCGGAAACCACGCTTATCGGCAAAAGGATCAACAACGTTATCTCGCAGGAGGCCTTCTTCTACGATGCGCCACAGACCAATAAAAAAGATGAAATCGTCATTTTCAATCAGATCAAAGTGATCGCCAGCCGGATGGCGGTGATCTTAAACAATGAACCGCAGGGCTGGGTGATCAGCTTTCGCAGCAAAGACGATATTAATACCCTTAGCCTGCAGCTTAGCCAGGTACAACAATACGCTGATAACCTGCGCGCCGTGCAGCATGAACACCGCAATTTGATCTCCACCATCGCCGGCCTGCTGTTTCTCAAACGCTATGATCATGCGCTGGATCTGATCCAACAACAGTCGGAAAGTCACCAGAAGGTGATCGATTTTATTGCGCGCAATTTCCAGGACAACCACCTGGCCGGGCTGTTGATCGGCAAATATTACCGGGCCAAAGAGCTTGGACTTGAGCTGGTTTTCGATCCGGCCTGCTTCGTTGATAGATTACCTACCGCCCTTTCGCACAATGAATGGATCTCAATCGTGGGGAATCTACTTGATAACGCCTACAATGCCAGCCTGCGTCAGCCGCAGGGTTCAAAACAGATCGAATGTCTGATCAACAGCGATGGCCAGGAAGTGATCATTGAGATCGCCGACCAGGGATGCGGCATTGACGAGGCGCTTCGCGATCGGATCTTTGAGCGCGGTGTCACCAGCAGCGCCAGTAAAGATCATGGCATTGGGCTCTGGCTGGTACGCAGCTACGTGAAACAAGCAGGCGGCAGTATCGTCGTCGAAAACAATATTCCTTTTGGCACCATTTTTACTCTTTATATCCCCCTGACCCGAGATGAACATCATGGATAGCATCACCACTCTTATCGTTGAAGACGAACCTATGCTGGCGGAGATCCTGGTGGATAACATTAAACAGTTTCCCCAGTTCGACGTCATTGGCATTGCGGATAAACTCGAGAGCGCCAGAAAACAGCTCAGACTGTATCAACCACAGCTGATCCTGTTGGACAATTTCTTACCCGACGGTAAAGGTATCGATCTGATCCGCCATGCGGTCAGCACCCATTACAAGGGGCGGATCATCTTTATTACTGCGGATAATCATATGGATACCATCAGCGAAGCGCTGCGTCTGGGGGTATTTGATTACCTGATTAAGCCGGTGCACTATCAGCGCCTGCAGCATACCCTGGAGCGTTTCGCCCGCTACCGTAGCTCGCTACGCTCCAGCGAACAGGCCAGTCAGGTTCACGTCGACGCGCTGTTTAATATTCAGGCCCGGGAGCAAACGGAGCCCACCACCACACCGATGCGCGGGATCGATGAAAGCACCTTTCACCGCGTGCTGCAGCTCTTCTCCGACCCGACGGTGGTGCATACCGCCGACTCGTTGGCCCGCATCCTCGGCAGCAGCAAAACCACCGCTCGCCGCTATCTGGAACAAGGTGTGAAGAACGATTTCCTCGAAGCGGAAATCAGCTACGGCAAGGTCGGTCGACCAGAACGCATTTATCACGGCAAACAGACCGACCCCGGACAAGCCTGACAGGCTTACGCCAGGGTATAGCTGACCACCAGCTGCCCCTTCTTCATTTTTATCTGACTGATAACAATGTCGCCCAGTTCTGACAGACGGGCGACATGGGTCCCCCCGCAGGAATAAGCGGGCAGGCCGCCGAATCCCACCTGGCGTAAGCCATCAGCGAACGTCACCTGACGCGGTAAGTCCTGCGCTTGCCAGGTCTTCACCTGCGTCAGCAGCGCGCTAGCGTCCGGCAGCGCGGCGCTATTCCTGCTGGTAAAGGTTATCCGCCCTTCGCCAGGCCAGTGGTGCGCTTTCACCGGTTGCCAGCCAAGCTGTTCCCCCGCCAGGCCAAGCAGGTGACCGGCGGAATGCAGACGAGCATGTAGCTGTCTCGCCGGTGCATCAATTTTCATCTCCACTTCACCAGCAGGAAGCGGCTGCGCCACGATATGCAGTACGCTGTCGCCGCGCACAATAACCGTCTCCACCTCCTGACCGGCAATCCAGCCGCGATCCGCTGGCTGCCCCCCTCCCTGTGGATGAAACAACGTGTGATCCAGTTCGATAGCGTAGCGACCATCCGCCTCAGCGGTACAGGCGATGATCTGGGCGCGCCCGTCGGTGGCGTCGCTGGTGTAATAAACCCGTTCAGTCATGATGATTCTCCTCTCTGTCCGCTCAGTATATTGTTAATATCGACAGCGATAATCCCATCATCCGCCAATGCACTCTTGCGCCGGGAGCACAAATGAATCTCAACCTCCTGCCGGATCTCGCCCTCTTCGTCCAGATAGTCGACCAGGGCAGCTTCTCCGCCGTCGCCCGCCAGAACGGCATTACCCCTTCTGCCGTAAGCCGCAGCGTATCGCGGCTGGAACGGGAGATGGGCTGTAAGCTGCTGCAGCGTACCACCCGCAAGCTACGCCTGAGCGATGCCGGAGAAACGGTCTATCACCATGCGCAGGAGATGCTAGATGCGGCGCGGCAGGCGATGGATTCCGCTGGCAGCAACCAAACGGTCGCGCAGGGGAAGCTGACCCTTAGCGTACCGAAAGCCGTCGGTCGCTTTGTGATCCACCCGCTAATGATGGCGTTTTTCCAGCGTTATCCGCAGGTTGACGTCTGTCTGCGGCTGGAAGATCGTCCTCTGGATTTTATCGATGACGGTATTGATTTGGCGCTACGCATCACAGAAAGTCCCTCGCCCGGGCTGCATGGCAAACCGCTGATGCCGATCAGGCATGTTATCTGTGCCACTGAGGCCTATTTACAGCAGCACGGTACGCCGCGCACGCCGCAGGATCTGCGTACACATAGCTGTATCAGCCTTGGCGAAACGCCCGCCGACGCGCGCTGGAAGTTTCGTCGCGAAGGGAAAAGCGAAACGGTGCAAACGTACGGGCGGTACGCTGCCAACCATACCGCGGTACGCCTCGATGCGGTCAGGCAGCATGTGGGGATCGGCAGCCTGCCGCTGTTCACCGCCCGCGAGGCGCTGGCGAAGGGCGATATCGTGCAGGTGCTGCCAGAGTGGGAATTTATCAGCAGCTACTCCGGCGATCTGTGGCTGCTATGGGCGGGAGATAAGCACATGCCCGCCAGAATGCGGGTGATGATTGATTATCTCAGCGAGACGGTGCCGGCGCTGAACGCAGGCAGCACATTATCAGCGAAATAACGCCAAACCAGGGAATAATGACCCCCAGTATGAACCAGATCCCGGAGCGGCCGATATCATGCATCCGCCGACAGCCAACAGCCAGCAAAGGGATCACCATCAACAGCAGCCACAGTGCCGCAAAGGGTATGACAACAAAACTGAGGATCCCATAGTGAGGGTCAACGTGGGTGGCCAGACCCCAGGCGACCAGTGGCGCGGTGGCGATCAGTACATTGATAAGAAAAAACGTCCAGAACTGCTGCCGGCTGGCACGTCCGCTAAAGTTAAAGGTCTCTTTCCAGCCGCTCAAATACGCCTGTCCATAGGTCATTGCTTTTCTCCTTGAAAATCGAGTGATATATCACGGCGCCAGGGCAATCACCTCCGCCGCCCAACGCTGAAACCCTTCTACGTCGATATCGAGCGCCACCAGGGCGTTCGCCGGCTGGCCCAGTCGCCCTTCGATATCCACCACCGTGGTGCCAGCGGTCCAGGTCCCCTGCGTCTCCACCGCCACAAAGCACGGCTGGAGAGTGAACAGTTCCGGGCGGGCCAGCCACGCAATAGCGCAGAGATCGTGCATTCTTAAACCACTGCTCATGCTGCCGCTGCGATAGTGGCTAAACAGGGCATGAAGCATTTTACCGGTCTGGTTCAGCGTCGGCAGGGTCGCCAGATAATCTGCCGTCAGCAGCGCCCGGTTGGTGACGTCCAGCCCGCACATCACAATCTCCAGTCCACTGTGGAACACTTTTGCGGCGGCTTCCGGATCGATAGCAATATTGAATTCCGCATTCGGCGTGAAGTTGCCGCGCCCCGCCGAGCCGCCCATAATCACCAGTCGGCGAATGTTAAACACACATTCCGGATACTGGGTCAGCAGCAGCGCAATATTGGTCAGCGGACCAATCGCCACCAGGGTGATCGGCTCGGCAGCGTGCATGAGCGCATCGCGGATCGCCTGGAAGGCCGGCTTGGCCAGCGGTTGACGTTGATGCTCAACAAAGTCATACCCTTCCATGCCAGATTCGCCATGCACCGAGGCGGCGTCGCGCAACGGACGCACCAGCGGCATTGAAGCGCCCTGCGCCAGCGGCACATCGGCATTCCAGAAGTGCAGCAGCTGCAGCGCGTTACGGGTCGTCTTCTCCACCGAGACATTGCCCGCCACGGTGGTCATCAGCTGCAGATCCAGCTCAGGCGCGAAGAGCGCCGCGGCAATGGCGGCGGCATCGTCGATGCCCGGATCGGTATCAAGAATGATCGGTAAGCGCATGGTTTCTCCCTAAAAAAAATGCCAGACGTTAAGTCTGGCATCTTCTCATATTGCAGGCGGAAAGAACTTACTCTACTTCACGGACATCCACACGCAGCTCTTTCGGCACTTCAAAGACGATATTCTCTTCCCGGCCTTCCAGCGGCACCGCTTCACCGCCGCCCAGCTCCTGCAGCCGGGTAATAACATTCTGTACCAGAATGTCCGGTGCCGAAGCCCCCGCCGTCACGCCGACGCAGGCCGCATCCTTGACCCATGCTTCCTGAATATCGGAGGCATCGTCAATCAGATAGGCCGCCTTACCCATCCGCTGCGCCAGCTCGGCGAGGCGGTTAGAGTTGGAGGAGTTTTTCGACCCGACCACCAGCACCACGTCCGCCTGCTCCGCCAGCGCGCGCACCGCTTCCTGACGGTTGGTGGTGGCATAGCAAATGTCGTCTTTACGCGGACCAACGATTTTTGGGAAACGCGCGCGCAGGGCGTCAATAACGTCAGACGTATCGTCGACGGAGAGCGTGGTCTGGGTCATAAAGGATAGCCGGGCGTCATTTTTCACGTCCAGCTTCAGCACGTCTTCCGGCGACTCGACCAGGTACATGCCCCCTTCCGGGTTGTTGTACTGTCCCATGGTGCCTTCGACTTCCGGGTGGCCGGCGTGGCCAATCAGAATCGACTCTTCGCCACGACGGCTCGCGCGGGCAACTTCCATATGTACTTTCGTCACCAGCGGACAGGTGGCGTCGAACACCGTCAAATCGCGGCTCTTCGCTTCATTACGTACCGCCTGCGACACGCCGTGGGCGGAGAAAATCAGGATCGCGCCGTCCGGGACTTCGCTGATCTGTTCGATAAAAATAGCGCCACGCTTGCGCAGGCTATCCACCACATAGCGGTTGTGCACCACTTCATGACGAACATAGATCGGCGCGCCATACAGCGTCAGCGCGTTTTCTACAATGCTGATAGCGCGGTCAACGCCAGCGCAAAAGCCGCGCGGGTTAGCCAACAGGATCTGCATGTTACTCCTCCAGCGCCGGATCGATCTCCAGCACTTCAATATCAAAATGAACGGTGCGCCCGGCCAGCGGATGGTTAAAGTCAACGGTGATAGAGTCACCGTTCACTTCGCGGATCACGCCAGGCATTTCGCTGCCATCCATTGCAGTAAAGAGCATAATCGCGCCGATTTCCGGCTCGCCAGCGTCAATAAACTCACGGCGAGAGAAATACTGAATCAGGTCCGGGCTGGGTACGCCAAAGGCGGCGTCAGGCTCCAGCGAAAAGGCCTTTTTCTCCCCCTCTTTCAGACCGAGAAGCTGTTGTTCCAGCCCTTCAGACAAGGAGGTGTCGCCGAGGCGAAACAGCGCCGGTTTACCGTTATTGCGGGTAGATTCAGCCGTGGAGCCATCATCCAGCTTCAGGGTGAAGTGAACGAGGACCGCGCTGTTGCTCTGTACGGATTTAGACATGCAAATTGCTCGCTTGTTTTAGGCCACCTGGTGCCCGGAGGCGCTACGCTTACCGGGCCTAAGGGAGGCCACTAATTCTGTAGGCCGGGTAAGCGTAGCGCCACCCGGCATTGAGATTTACGCCTGCGCTTTCGCGGTCGGTTTCGGCAAGAAACCTTCCAGCACAATTAGCGCTGCGCCGATGCAGATCGCGCTATCGGCGAGGTTGAAGGTAGCAAAATGCCAGTCGCCGACGTAGAAGTCGATCATATCGACCACAAAGCCGTGCCACAGGCGATCGAACAAGTTGCCCAGCGCGCCGCCGATAATCAGGGCATAGGCAATGTTGTTCAGCTTTTGCGTCGCCTTCGAACGGTACATCAGCACCGCCAGTACCACACAAATGCCGATGGCGATCCCGGAAAAGAACCAGCGCTGCCAGCCGCCGCTGTCGGCGAGGAAGCTAAACGCCGCACCGTAGTTGCGGGCATAATGCAGATTAAGCGACGGGAACAGCGGAACCGTCTCCCCCAGAGCGAAGTTCTGGAGGATCAGGAATTTGCTACCCAGATCGATAATCAGCACGGCTACGACCACCCACAGCCAGCGTAGCCCCGTTGAACAGATCGATTTACTCATCAGGCGAATTTACGTTGCTCGCCGTCACCGGCGACGTTGCTCACACAGCGTCCGCAGATTTCCGCGTGTTCCGCCACCTTGCCGATATCGGTAGTGTAATGCCAGCAGCGCGGGCATTTCTCACCTTCGGCCTTACTCAATGCGACTTTCAGCCCTTTGAGCAGTTCGCTCTGCTGCGCATCAGCAGGCGCGCTCGCATAGTCTGCGACGTTCGCCCCGGAGGTCAACAGGACAAATCGCAATTCATCGCCCAGCGCGTTGAGCTTAGCCGCCAGTTCAGCATCGACATACAGCGTCACCGCCGCTTCCAGCGAACCACCGACTTTCTTATCGGCACGCGCCTGCTCAATCACCTTGTTGACTTCGCCGCGCACTTTCAGCAGCTCATCCCAGAAACCGTCGTTCATCGCTTCGTCGTCGGCCAGGCCAAACAGACCTTCATACCACTCGCCGGTGAAGACGTATTTCTCACGCTCGCCCGGCAGGTAGCCCCAGATTTCGTCCGCGGTGAAGGACATGATCGGCGCCATCCAGCGCACCAGCGCTTCCACAATGTGGAACAGCGCGGTCTGGCAGCTGCGACGCGCCACGCTGTCCGCTTTCGCGGTGTACTGACGGTCTTTGATGATGTCGAGGTAGAACGAGCCCATCTCGATGGAGCAGAAGCGCATCAGGCGCTGCACCACTTCGTGGAAGTCGTAGGATTCGTAGGCTTTCAGGATATCTTCCTGTGCCGCCTGCGCGCAGCCGACCGCCCAGCGATCCAGAACGACCATCTCTTCCGGTTTAACCATGTCTTTTGCCGGATCGAAACCGTTCAGGTTCGCCAGCAGGAAGCGCGCGGTGTTGCGGATACGACGATAGCTGTCGGCGGCGCGTTTGAGGATCTCATCGGAGACCGCCATTTCGCCAGTGTAGTCGGTGGAAGCCACCCACAGGCGCAGGATATCGGCGCCCAGCTTGTTCATCACGTCCTGCGGGCTAACGGTGTTACCGATAGACTTGGACATTTTGCGGCCCTGGCCATCGACAGTGAAGCCGTGGGTCAGTACCTGACGATATGGCGCCTTGCCTTTCATCGCCGTGGAGATCATCAGCGAAGACATGAACCAGCCGCGATGCTGGTCAGAGCCTTCCAGATACATGTCCGCGGCGTGACCGGCGAATTCCGGACGCACATCAACCACGGAGGAGTGGGTAGACCCGGAGTCAAACCACACGTCGAGGGTATCCGGCACTTTTTCGTAGCTGTCGGCGTCATCGCCCAGGATGTCGCGGGAATCGAGATCCCACCACGCCTGGATACCGTCAACTTCAACGCGTTTCGCCACTTCTTCCATCAGTTCGAGGGTACGCGGGTGCAGCTCGTGAGTTTCTTTATGCACGAACAGCGACATCGGCACGCCCCAGGTACGCTGACGGGAGATACACCAGTCAGGACGGTTGGCAACCATCGATTCGATACGCGCCTGGCCCCAGTCCGGGATCCACTGCACGCCTTTGATCTCTTTCAGCGACTGCGCGCGCAGGCCTTTCTGATCCATGCTGACGAACCACTGCGGAGTAGCGCGGAAGATGATCGGCGATTTGTGGCGCCAGCAGCACGGATAGCTGTGCTGCATTTTTTCCACGTGCAGCAGCGCGCCGCTGTCACGCAGCATCTCAACGATGATGTCGTTGGCTTTAAAGACGTTGATACCATCCAGAGACGGATAGGTCCCCGGCAGGTAAGCCCCGTCCGGGCCAACCGGGTTGGCGATTTCCAGACCGTATTTCTGGCTGATCGTGTAGTCGTCCGGACCGTGGCCGCCGGCGGTATGCACCGCACCGGTACCGGCATCCAGCGTCACGTGGTCGCCGAGGATCGCCGGCACGTCGAAATCGAGGAACGGGTGCTTGAAGCGCATCAGTTCAAGCTCGGAACCTTGTACCGCCGCCAGGATAGTGTAATCCGTTGCGCCAACGCGCTTCATCACGCTCTCAACCAGGTCTTTCGCCAGGATCAGCGCCTGGCCGTCAACCTGTACCAGCGCATAGTCAAACTCTGGCGACAGGGAGATAGCGCGGTTAGCCGGAAGCGTCCACGGGGTGGTGGTCCAGATAACCAGCGACACCGGGCCATTGACGTCGGCAACGCCGAATTTCGCCAGCACCGCGGCTTTGTCCACTGCGTGGAACGCCACATCGATAGACGGAGAGGTCTTGTCGTAATACTCCACTTCCGCTTCCGCCAGCGCGGAACGGCAGTCTACGCACCAGTGCACCGGCTTAGCGCCTTTATGCAGATGGCCGTTACCGATGATTTTTCCCAGCGCGCGAATGATGTTGGCTTCGGTTTTGAAGTCCATGGTCAGATACGGATGCGACCAGTCGCCCAGCACGCCGAGACGGATAAAGTCTTTACGCTGACCGTCGATCTGCAGGGCGGCATATTCGCGGCACTTGGCGCGGAATTCGGCAGCGGTAAACTTCTCACCCGGCTTGCCGTATTCCTGCTCCACTTTCAGCTCGATCGGCAGACCGTGGCAGTCCCAGCCCGGAACGTAAGGCGAGTCATAGCCCGTCAGTCCTTTGGACTTAACGATAATGTCTTTCAGAATCTTGTTAACCGAGTGACCAATATGAATGCTGCCATTCGCATAAGGAGGGCCATCATGCAGAATGAAGGTTTTTTTGCCCTTTTTGGCTGCACGAATGATGCCGTACAGGTCATCATCGGTCCAACGCGCCAGCATTCCCGGTTCGCGTTTGGCGAGGTCGCCACGCATAGGGAACCCTGTTTCCGGCAAATTCAGGGTCGATTTATAGTCACTCATCAGATTCTCGGTTCCGTATTTCGGTTTGATAAACACCAGTGGCTCAGGCCTGGCTGGTCAGCCCAAATAATTCGCGGGCCGTTAACTCATCACGTGCGATTTGCGCCTTCAGCTCGTCCAGCGACGCAAACCGCTGCTCGTTACGTATTTTTTTACGCAGTACTACATTGATATGGCGACCGTAGAGGTCCATTACAACGTCCAACAGATGCACTTCGAGCTGCTGACGCACGCCCGCGACCGTTGGACGGGTGCCAATATTGGCGACGCCCGCAATCGGTTTGTCGCCCAGCCCTGTCACTTCTACCGCATAGACCCCTTTAACCGGGGAAACCTGACGACGCAGCGGTAAGTTCGCCGTCGGAAAACCTATGGTACGGCCCAGTTCATCGCCATGGACGACGCGTCCGGAGATGCTAAACGGGTGACCCAGCAGCGTCTCCGCCAGCTGGAGGTCGTCATCAGCCAGCGCCTGGCGCACCGCCGTGCTGCTGATCCGCACCCCGCCTTCACAGAAGGTCTGGGTGCTGGTGACGTCAAAACCGTATTCCGCCCCCGCCTTTTGTAATAACAAGAAATCCCCCTGGCGACCAGCGCCAAAGCGGAAATCGTCACCGACGGCAAGGAACTGCACGCCCAGGCGGCGCACCAGCAGTTCACTGATAAAATCCTGCGCGGTCAGCGCAGCGAATCGGCGGTCAAAACGAATGCACAGCACATAGTCGACTCCGCTCTCAGCCAGATAGTTCAGCTTTTCACGCAGGCGGGTCAGCCGCGCCGGGGCTTTATCGGCGGCAAATAGCTCAAGCGGCTGGGGTTCAAAAATCATCACCACGACCGGTAAACCGCGCTGGCGGCCCTCTTCGCGCAACCGCTGCAGCAGCGCCTGATGCCCACGATGCACGCCGTCGAAATTACCAATGGTCAGCACGCACCCGTGCGGGGCCTGACTGAGATTATGTATGCCGCGTATCAGCTTCATGTCTGGCTCAAAACAGTGAAAATCGTCCGAGTATACCTTGTACAACTGTCAACGTTAACCAGCGATTGCACCTCGGCAACGAAAGTTCTCAGGAATTCATTCACTCAGCGCGAGAAAGCGGGAAAACTGCCCGCGCCCGGCGATTTTTATGGTGGAAAGGCTGTATTCGCCTGCAACAAGCTGGTAGAATCTTGCGCCATCACTACGTAATGAAGCGCTGTGGTGTTAAACGGCGCTTATTTGCACAAATCCATTGACAAAAGAAGGCTAAACGGGCATATTCCTCGGCCTTTGAATTGTCCATATAGAACACATTTGGGAGTTGGACCTTGGCTAATATCAAATCAGCTAAGAAGCGCGCCGTTCAGTCTGAAAAGGCTCGCAAGCACAACGCTAGCCGTCGCTCTATGATGCGTACTTTCATCAAGAAAGTATACGCAGCTATCGAAGCTGGCGACAAAGCTGCTGCACAGAAAGCATTTAACGAAATGCAACCGATCGTGGACCGTCAGGCTGCTAAAGGTCTGATCCACAAAAACAAAGCTGCGCGTCATAAAGCAAACCTGACTGCACAGATCAACAAACTGGCTTAATCGCCTGCTTGCTGAACTTTGTTAAAGAAACCCGCGAAAGCGGGTTTTTTTATGCCTGTTATCTTCCCTCAACAGCGTGGGCTGGCGCGACCCAAGCCACGCCAGCCCACACTGCACTCTATTCTGGTTCGGTAAAGAGCGACGAATAATCGCGATTACAGATACGCTGGACCGCCGGGTGCTGAATCATCCGTTCAGCGAAAATGGCGTGATACTCCTCCATCACGCTATCCATGCGACCAATTTCGACAATCGATTCATCATAGTAGAAATCATGCGCATAGAGCGTCGGCGCGACAAATATCGCATTATGCGCGGCGCCGAAGGCTTTCATGAGCGCCGCATCGTCAAATTCGCCGAGGATCTCCACCTTCAGGCCCTGCACGTTAATCCAGTTCAGCAGTTTACGCCCCAGCATCGATCGCCGACCGGGGATCAGCAGCCGCCGCTCTTCAAGACAGGCGGGGAACGGCTTCGTCGGCGCCGGGTTCATGCACCAGAAGCTGACGCTGCACTCGCCAATCTTCACCGAAAATAGCCCTTCCTGCTATGTCGAGTCGATCGGACAGTCAGAGATAATCATATCGAGCTTATGCTGGCTCAGTTGCTCCAGCAGCAGCTCATGGGTCGATTCAAAACAGCGCAGATGGATCTGCTCACTCTCGACGACGGCGGCATCCAGCACGCCGCTGACCAGCCGCTTGGATAACGCATCAGCGACGCCGACATCAAACAGCAGATTCGACTCTTTGCGGTAGTTGACGATGTCGAGCATCTCCTGGCTGAGGGTAAACATGCGGTCGGCGTAGCGGAAGACCAGCTCCCCCAGCTCACTCGGCTCAAGCCCTCTTCCCTTTCGCTTAAATAACTTACCCTGCAGGCGCTCCTCCAGGGCTTTGATCTGCCCGGTAATGGTCTGCGGCGTCAGAAACAGCGCCTCCGCCGCGCCCACGACCGACCCTTCTTTATACACGTGCCAGAAGTAGTACAGATGGTTGTAGTTGATATGTGACATGCTTCTCTCCCTGATAATGTCCAGGAGGACCTGGCAGGCCCTCCTGCAGAAAGGTTATACCGCGAGGCGAGTCTCCGTCACGCGCTGACGCAGTATGAGGTAGCCAGTGACTGCCGATAACACTGAGCCAATTAAGATGCCCAGCTTGGCCCAGTTGATCAACGCGGGATCCACGTTGCCGAAGGCCAGAGTGGCAATGAAAATCGACATCGTAAAGCCAATCCCGCACAGGATACCCACCGCCATAATCTGCTTGCAGGTGGTCCCCTCCGGCAGCGAAGCCCATTTCAGCTTCAGCGCCAGCCAGCAGAACAGGCTGATCCCCAGCGGCTTACCGATAAACAAGCCAGCCATGATGCCCAGCGGCAGGAGCGACGTCAGCCCGTCAAGGGTGACCCCCTGCAGCGAGACCCCGGCGTTGGCGAAGGCAAACAGCGGCAGGATCATAAACGCCACCCACGGGTGCAGGACATGCTCAAGCGCTTTAGCCGGTGACTTGCCATGCTTTTCCTCGAGCGGGATCATAAAGCCGACAATCACCCCGGCAAGGGTCGCGTGAACGCCAGACTTTAGCACCGCCGTCCACAGCACCGCGCCAACCAGAATATAGATCCCGGTACGCCGCACGCCGCTCAGATTCAGGGCCACCAGCACCGCAATCGCCGCAGCCGCCACGCCCAGCGAGAGCATGGACAGGTCGTGGGTATAAAACAGCGCGATAATCACGATAGCCCCAAGGTCGTCAATAATCGCCAGCGCCATCAGGAAAATCTTCAGCGCCGTCGGAACGCGACTGCCTAACAGCGCCAGCACGCCGAGGGCAAAGGCAATATCCGTCGCCGCCGGGATCGCCCACCCTTCTCTGGCGACAGGATCCTGGGCGTTAAAGGCCAGATAGACCAGCGCCGGGACAATCATCCCGCCCAGTGCGGCGATTACCGGGAAGACCGCCTGACGACGACTGGCCAGAGAGCCCTGAATTAACTCGCGTTTGACCTCCAGGCCAATCAGCAAAAAGAACACCGCCATCAGGGCATCATTGATCCATAACAGCATGTTCTTGTTGATCTCCAGCGCGCCCACACGCAGCTGTACTGGCGTCTCAAGGAAGGAGTGGTACAGACCGCTGGTCACGCTGGTATTGGCCATCACCATCGCCAGCGCGGCAGCGATGATTAAGACAATGCCGCCGGAAGCATCGCTACTAAAGAATCGTTGCAGATGTTTCACTTTTACTTTCATCCTGTTGGTGAATAACTCGATAAAAGCATAATACACAAACTGATAACTCGAAAAAATCAGATTTAAATTGCTTTAATGTTCGTTTTTTACGAACCAAAGAGCAGACATAAGATGAAAAAAAGCCCGGACGCAAGGCCCGGGCCGGATACCAGCAAAAACGGAATTAGCGGGTCAGGTCGTCGAAGAACTTCTTCACGCCGTCAAAGAAGCTTTTAGAACGCGGGCTGTTGTTCTCCCCGGTCGGACCGCCGAAGCTCTCCTGCAGCTCTTTCAGCAGCTGTTTCTGTTTCTCGTTAAGCCCCACCGGCGTCTCCACCACCACGCGGCACAGCAGATCGCCCTGTGCCCCACCGCGAACGGACTTCACGCCCTTTCCACGCATGCGGAACAGCTTGCCGGTCTGGGTTTCACCTGGAATTTTCAGGTTGACGCGACCGTCGAGCGTCGGGACCTCAATCTCACCGCCCAGCGCTGCCATGGTGAAGTTAATCGGAACTTCGCAGTACAGGTTATTGCCTTCACGCTCAAAGATAGCGTGCTGCTTCACCTGGACCTGAACGTACAGATCCCCTGCCGGTGCGCCATGCTCGCCAGCCTCGCCTTCACCCGCCAGACGGATCCGGTCGCCGGTGTCGACACCCGCCGGAATTTTAACCGACAGAGTTTTGGTCTTCTCGACACGGCCGTGGCCATGACATTTATTGCATGGATCTTTAATCAGCGTACCGCGCCCCTGACAGTGCGGACAGGTTTGCTGTACCGCAAAGAAGCCCTGGCGCATCTGCACCTGGCCCGCGCCATGACAGGTTGGACAGGTCTGCGGTTTGCTGCCGGCCTTGGCGCCGCTGCCGTGACAGACGTCGCACTCTTCCAGCGTCGGAATACGGATCTCTTTGGTGACGCCACGCACCGCTTCTTCCAGCGTCAGCTCCATGTTGTAACGGAGATCGGCGCCGCGCGCCGCGCGCTGACGACCACGTCCGCCGCCAAAGATATCGCCGAAGACATCGCCAAAGATATCGCTGAAGTCCGCACCGCCGCCAAAACCGCCGCCGCCGCCCATTCCGCCCTGCTCAAAGGCCGCGTGGCCGTACTGATCGTAGGCCGCACGCTTCTGGGCATCAGTCAGGATTTCATACGCTTCTTTGATTTCTTTAAATTTGGCTTCGGCCTCTTTATCTCCCTGGTTGCGGTCCGGGTGATATTTCATGGCCAGGCGCTTATAAGCCTTTTTGATTTCACGCTCTTCCGCTGTTTTGGAAACGCCTAAAATCTCGTAGTAATCTTGCTTTGCCATCGGTGTTTTTCAGCCCCTTAACATGCGTGCACGGGCGGAGAGGAAACCTCTTCGCCCGTGCCAGTGTTTTACCCGTTCAAAGGGCGATTATTTTTTATCTTTCACTTCTTCGAACTCAGCGTCGACAACATCGTCGTCTTTCGCGTTGCTCGCCTGAGCGTCAGCGGAACCCGCCTGCTGCTGAGCGTGCTGCTGCTGAGCAATTTCCATCAGCTTCTGCGAAGCCTGCGCCAGCGCCTGCATTTTCGCTTCGATATCCGCTTTGTCTTCGCCTTTCAGCGACGTTTCCAGCGCGGTCAGTGCAGACTCGATGGCAGTTTTGTCGTCAGCCGGCAGTTTATCGCCTGCTTCTTCAACCTGCTTGCGAGTGCTGTGCAGCAGATGGTCACCCTGGTTACGAGTCTGTACCAGCTCTTCGAACTTACGGTCAGATTCGGCGTTAGCTTCTGCTTCGCGAACCATTTTCTGAATTTCTTCTTCATTCAGACCGGAAGACGCCTTGATGGTGATCTTCTGCTCTTTACCGCTGTTTTTGTCTTTCGCGGAAACGTGCAGGATACCGTCAGCATCGATGTCGAAGGTGACTTCGATCTGCGGCATGCCGCGCGGCGCCGGGTTAATACCATCCAGGTTGAACTGACCCAGAGATTTGTTATCAGACGCGCGTTTACGCTCACCCTGCAGCACATGGATGGTTACCGCAGACTGGTTGTCTTCAGCGGTAGAGAACACCTGGCTGTGCTTGGTCGGGATAGTGGTGTTTTTGCTGATCAGCGCAGTCATCACGCCGCCCATGGTTTCGATACCCAGTGACAGCGGGGTTACGTCGAGCAGCAGAACGTCTTTCACATCACCCGTCAGTACACCGCCCTGAACGGCAGCACCGATCGCCACGGCTTCATCCGGGTTAACGTCTTTACGCGGTTCTTTACCAAAGAACTCGGCCACTTTCTTCTGCACCATCGGCATACGTGTCTGACCACCAACGAGGATCACGTCGTTGATATCAGAAACGGACAGACCGGCATCCTGCAGAGCAACTTTCAGCGGCTCGATGGAACGGTTAACCAGGTCTTCAACCAGGCTTTCCAGTTTCGCGCGAGTCACTTTGATGTTCATGTGTTTCGGACCGGTCGCGTCTGCAGTGATATACGGCAGGTTAACGTCGGTCTGCTGAGCAGAAGACAGTTCGATCTTCGCTTTCTCAGCGGCTTCTTTCAGACGCTGCATCGCCAGCGGGTCGTTGCGCAGGTCAATGCCCTGATCTTTCTTAAACTCATCAACGAGATAGTTGATCAGACGCGTATCGAAGTCTTCACCGCCCAGGTGGGTGTCACCGTTGGTTGCCAGTACTTCAAAGGTTTTTTCGCCATCAACTTCGTCAATTTCGATAATAGAGATATCGAAAGTACCACCACCGAGGTCGTATACCGCGATAGTACGGTTGCCAACTTCTTTATCCAGACCGTAAGCCAGCGCAGCCGCGGTCGGTTCGTTGATGATACGTTTGACTTCCAGACCAGCAATACGGCCAGCATCTTTAGTTGCCTGACGCTGCGCATCGTTGAAGTAAGCCGGTACGGTGATAACCGCTTCAGTTACCGGTTCACCCAGGTAATCTTCAGCCGTTTTCTTCATTTTTTTCAGCACTTCAGCAGAGATCTGCGGCGGTGCAGTTTTGGTGCCTTTCACATCCAGCCATGCGTCGCCATTGTCTGCGGCAACAATTTTGTATGGCATGATAGAAACATCACGCTGAACTTCTTCGTCCTGGAAGCGGCGGCCAATCAGGCGTTTAATCGCAAACAGGGTGTTTTGCGGGTTTGTCACTGCCTGACGTTTAGCCGGCTGACCAACCAGAGTTTCACCATCCTGGGTATAGGCAATGATAGAAGGCGTGGTGCGATCGCCTTCGGCGTTCTCCAGCACGCGTGCAGTAGTGCCATCCATAATCGCTACACAAGAGTTGGTAGTACCCAGGTCGATACCAATAATTTTACCCATCTAAACGTCTCCACTAAAAATTCGATCAACATGTGGTTGTGAACCTGTAATAAGGGCGAAACGTGCGGTTTCAACTGCCCAGACATCATTTTTTTTCAGGTTCTTCACTGCGGTTGACTACAAGATGGGGTCGCCCACTCCGGCATCAAGGGGCAAGCATAAAAATTTTTTGCGTCGGGCGGGCGACCGTGGTTCCACACGGCTGCGAACGACTTCCTGGAAAAGGTCGCAGGATGTCAAAAAAGGCGTGGACGCGAACATATAAATAACGAATAAAAAAGTTAATTATATTCATAATATCATTGACATAACCCGCAATACTTGCGCGCTAAAAGCCCCGTTTCCCTGGTGATAATATCCCCCGCCGTCGCACTTCACTTATTCAGGGAACAAATTGATGAAATCACTCATTCAGCTTTCCGCGGGGATGATTCTCAGCCTGTCGCTGATCGCCTCAGCCGCCGCTAACGACCATAAAATCCTCGGTGTGATAGCCATGCCGCGCAATGAAACCAACGATCTCACGCTTACGCTTCCTGTGTGCCGGGTAGTCAAGCGCATTCAGCTCAGCGCCGATCGCGGCGATATACAGCTCTCCGGGGCAACGGTCTACTTTAAAGCCAGCTTCGGTACCAGCCATACGCTGAACGTTCCGGCCGGGATCAAAGAGGGCAACACCACGGGCTGGATCACCATCAACAGCGATAATGACACCCGACGCTGTGTGAAAAAAATCGCCTTCTCCGGCCACACGGTTAACTCCTCTGATATGGCCTCACTGAAAATTATCGGCGACGACTAACGCCCGCTATCCTGAGGAGGGATGACTTTATGCATATCAACTACCTGACCGATGACGATCTCGCCTTTCTGTCTGAGTGCAGCGAGGCGCATCTTGAAGCCTTTACCCGGATTCTGACCCACGGCGAAAACGGCAAACCCCGTCTCTCCAGCACGCTCCTGCGCAACGAGACTTTTTTAGCAATGGAAGGCCACCCGGAGCGCTATCGCCGCAACTGGCAGCTGATTGCCGGCGAGCTGCAGCATTTTGGCGGCGACAGTATCGCCAATACGCTACGTCGCCATGGCAAATTTTATCGCGCGATCCTGCTGGATGTCTGCAAGCGGCTGAAGGCGAAGGTCGACAAACAGATGACGACGCCGCAGATCGAGCAGCAGCTGCTGACCCATTTTCTGCAAAATAGCTGGAAGAAGCTCGATGCAGAGCAAAAAGCGCAGTTTCTCGCCGCGGTGGAATGCCGGAGCAGCGAGCTGGAGAGCCTGTTGCCCCATCTGCTAAAGCATCGCAAGCTGAGCGAAGGCGTTACCCTGTTGCTGGAAGAACGCTTAACCGCCATCCTGCGCGCCCATGCCGCGGTGAGCGTTATCGGCCATGGGCTGGTGCGCGGCGCCGGGTTGGGCGGGCCGATTGGCGCCGCGCTGAATAGCGTCAAAGCGGTAAGCGGCAGCGCCTACCGGGTGACCATTCCTGCGGTCCTGCATATTGCCTGTTTGCGGCAAATGCTCCAGTCGCCGCCGAGGGCAACAGAAATTGGTGAAAAATACCCCGCCAGATCATAGACAGCCTTTTCGCGCCTCATTATTATGCCGCGCCCCGCCGCCAAGGTACGGGGTAATGCTTCCCTTTTAATGATAATTTTGAGGAATTATGGGCAACACTAAGTTGGCTAATCCGGCACCGCTGGGCCTTATGGGCTTCGGCATGACCACTATTCTGCTTAACCTGGCGAATAGCGGCCTGTTCGCATTCGATGTAGCTATCCTGGCGATGGGCATTTTTTACGGCGGTATTGCGCAAATTTTTGCCGGTCTGCTGGAATATAAAAAAGGTAACACCTTTGGCTTAACCGCTTTTACCTCCTACGGCAGCTTCTGGCTGACGCTGGTTGCTATCCTTCTGATGCCTAAAATGGGCCTGGCGGAAGCTCCGAACGCGCACTTCCTCGGTATGTACCTTGGTCTGTGGGGCGTATTTACCCTGTTCATGTTCTTTGGCACCCTGAAGGCAGCCCGCATGCTGCAGTTTGTCTTCCTGAGCCTGACCGTACTGTTCGCGCTGCTGGCGATTGGCCATCTGGCCGATAACGAAGGCATCGTGAAGGTGGCCGGCTGGGTCGGCCTGGTTTGTGGCGCCAGCGCTATTTACCTGGCAATGGGTGAAGTGCTGAACGAACAGTTTGGCCGTACCGTCCTGCCGATCGGCGAACCACGCTAATCGTCTGCCGCCGTCCTGTCGCAGGGCGGCGGCATGTCAGTCATCATCGGCGAGTCATCTTTAACGCTGTAGCTCCCCTTCCGGCAACTCCGCTGGCGCCGTCAGCCCCTGACGTAGCCAGATACCTAATCCCAGTCCCATCAGCGACAGGGCCAGTACATACCAGGCTGGCGCCATGGGCGACACGCCCATCAGCATGGTGACGGCAATCGGCGTCAGGCCGCCAAAGATCGCGTATGACAGGTTGTAGGAAAACGAGATGCCGGTGAAGCGTACTTCCGCCGGGAAGGCCCGCACCATCACATAAGGCACCGCCCCCACGACGCCGACGCACAGCCCCACCGTGCCATAGAGCAGAAACAAGCGCTGCGGGCTGGCGCCGGCAAGATGGTAAAATGCCCAGCTGGCAACCGCCAGCAGCAGACTGCCGACGATAAAGGTGCGGCTGGCGCCGAAGCGGTCCGCCGCCAGTCCGGCAAGTAAACAGCCGATACACAACATAATGGTGGCGATACTGTTGGCCTGCAGGGTAATGGCCGGCGCAAAGCCATAGTGCTTCTGCAGCCAGACCGGTGACATCAGGATCACCACCACCACGCCTGCTGACAGCAGCCAGGTCAACAACATAGAGATCACTACCGCCTTCTGATGCTTGAGCGCCACCGCTTTGACCGGTAGCTCCTGCGCCAGCGCTTTGCGCTGCTGCATCTCAAGGAAGATTGGCGTCTCCTGCAGCCAGCGGCGCAGATACATCGCGATCAGACCAAATATGCCGCCCAGCAGGAAAGGGATCCGCCAGCCGCCGTCGTGGATACCCTGCGGCGTCAGGCTGGTATTGATAAGCGTCGCCACTACCGATCCCAGCAGGATGCCTACCGTCAGGCCGGCCGTCAGCGTACCGCAGGCGATACCAATACGTTTTTCCGGGACATGCTCGGCGACAAACACCCAGGCGCCTGGCACCTCCCCGCCGATCGCCGCTCCCTGCAGAATACGCATCAGCAGTAACAGCAGCGGCGCGACGATACCCACCGAGCTATAGGTCGGCAGCAGGCCAATCGCCAGGGTCGGCAACGCCATCAGCAGGATGCTGAGGGTGAACATTTTCTTGCGCCCCACCAGATCGCCAAAGTGGGCCATGATGATCCCTCCCAGCGGACGCGCCAGGTAACCGGCGGCAAAAATGCCAAAAGTCTGCACCTGGCGCAGCCATTCCGGAATATCGGCGGGAAAGAAAAGCTCACCGACGACGGTGGCGAAGAAGACAAAAATGATGAAGTCATAAAACTCCAGCGCGCCGCCAAGGGCGGCCAGCGTCAGCGTTTTATAATCCTGGCGGTTAAGAGGTCGGTTTGCATATGACATAACGCGATTTCATCCTGAGGTGTGCTGCGTATTTTATAGTGTGTAAAGTAAACAGCACTATATCGTAAATAAAACGGCACACCATCAGCGATGCAGGTTATGTCACAATTGCATCAAATTCAGGATAAAGTTTCGCGTCTGGCACTTTTGGGACGGAATGCTTCTACCACCTGGCCATCCGTTTCGACATAAGGCCCCTCAAGCAACTGTACACAATATGGTACACTTGCAAAAATACCGTGCACCAGTACCTTGCCGTCAGCATCTTTTACCCCTTCCAGGGTCTCCTGAATCGCTTTCGGTTGTCCGGGAAGGTTGAGGATCAGCGCCTGCTTGCGGATCACCCCGACCTGCCGGGAAAGGATAGCCGTCGGCACAAAGTGTAGGCTAACCTGGCGCATTTGCTCGCCGAAGCCCGGCATCACCCGATCGGCAATCGCCAGCGTTGCGTCAGGCGTCACATCGCGACGCGCAGGACCCGTTCCGCCGGTGGTCAGCACCAGGTGGCACCCCATTTCGTCAACCAGTTCGCACAGCGTTTGCTCAATGATGGCCTGTTCGTCCGGAATCAGGCGAGTTTGCAGGTCGAAGGGGGTGGTAAGGGCACGCGCCAGCCACTCTTCCAGTGCCGGGATGCCTTTATCCTGATAGACGCCGCTGGAGGCGCGATCGGAAATGGAAACTAAGCCGATTCGTAAGGTATTCATGGTTATTCCGTTCAAACTGTGGCGTTAAACGAAATGATACACTGCCGGAGGCGGGACAGACAGTGTAATGTGGCCGACGGGCGTCGGCCACCTGCGGGATTACAGCAGTTCGCCGATCATTTTTTCCAGTTTTTCCTGGTCGATCGCAAACTTACGGATACCTTCCGCCAGTTTGTCTACCGCCATCGGATCCTGATTATGCTGCCACAGGAACTCAGACTCGGTAATGCGCTCCGGACGGGCTTTCACTTCACCGGTGTACACCAGCTTACGCTCAACCGCGCCTTCGCTTTCGGACAGCTCTTTCAGCAGCGCCGGCGCGATGGTCAGGCGGTCACAGCCAGCCAGTTCCAGAATTTCGCCAACGTTACGGAAGCTTGCGCCCATCACCACGGTTTCATAGCCGTGCTGCTTGTAGTATTCGTAGATTTCGCTGACGGAAACCACGCCCGGATCTTCTGCCGGTGCGTACTCTTTCTTGTCGGTGTTGGCTTTGTACCAGTCGAGGATACGGCCAACGAACGGCGAAATCAGGAAGACGCCCGCTTCGGCGCAAGCGCGAGCCTGCGCGAAGGAGAACAGCAGCGTCAGGTTACAGTTGATGCCTTCTTTTTCCAGCTGTTCAGCGGCGCGAATGCCCTGCCAGGTGGAGGCCAGTTTGATCAGAATGCGATCGTTGCTGATGCCCGCGTCGTTGTACAGCTTGATAATGCGCTTGGCTTTCGCGATAGACGCTTCGGTATCATAGGAGAGACGCGCATCCACTTCGGTGGAGATACGGCCCGGGATCAGCTTCAGAATTTCGAGACCAATGTTCACCGCCAGCTTGTCGGAAGCATCGAGGATCTGCTGCGCGCGATCGCTGCTCTGGCTGCGAGCCCAGGTCACTGCGTCGTCAATCAGCTTACGGTACTCAGGGATCTGAGCCGCGCCGAGAATCAGGGAAGGGTTGGTGGTGGCATCCTGAGGCTGATACAGCTTCATTGCCGCAATATCTCCGGTGTCAGCGACGACAGTGGTGTACTGACGCAGAGAAGTTAATTTATCCGTCATGATATATTTCTCTTAAACAGCAGTTAAGGGGATGTAACCGGTCTGCCCAGATGATAACACGCTGCCGGGTCAGCGCAACCGCCGACGAGAGAAGAGCGCAGAGTGTGATAAACTATGCAGATTAATTTGCTGAAAGCGAAAGGATTGTCACTTAATTGGTAACGCTTACACTGGCGTGCCGGCATAGACAAGAGGACGTTTAATGCCTGATTTTCTCTCATTTATCAATGAAATACTCTGGGGCTCGGTAATGATTTATCTGTTACTGGGCGCCGGCATCTGGTTTAGCTGGCAAACCCGGGGTATTCAGTTCCGTTACGTCCGCAAGTTTGGCCGCAGTCTGAAAAAAAGCCTACACCCGCAGCCAGGTGGTTTAACGTCTTTTCAGGCGCTCTGTACCAGTCTTGCCGCCCGGGTGGGCAGCGGCAATCTGGCCGGGGTGACGCTGGCGATCGCCGCCGGCGGGCCCGGCGCCGTATTCTGGATGTGGGTTTCCGCCCTGCTCGGCATGGCCAGCAGCTTTGCTGAATGTTCCCTTGCTCAGCTGTATAAAGAGCGCGATAGCCGCGGGCAGTTTCGCGGTGGCCCGGCCTGGTATATGGCGCGCGGGCTCGGCATGCGCTGGATGGGCGTCCTGTTTTCGATCCTGCTTCTGCTGGCCTATGGCTTTATCTTCAACACCGTGCAGGCCAACTCCGTAGCCCATGCCCTGCATTATGCGTTCGATCTGCCGGCAGCGGTCAGCGGCGGCGTGCTGGCCATCCTCGTGTTACTGGCGATCCTCCGTGGTTTACGCGGTGTGGCGCGCCTGATGCAGTGGATTGTCCCCATCATGGCGCTCATGTGGATTGCCACCAGCTTGCTCATCGGTTTGTGGCACGTCACCGCCCTGCCGACAATTTTCGCCACCATCTTTCGCTGCGCCTTCGGCTGGCAGGAGGCCGCCGCTGGCGCGGTGGGCTACACCATCAGCCAGGCGCTGACCAGCGGCTTTCAGCGCGGCATGTTTTCCAATGAGGCTGGGATGGGTTCTTCGCCTAACGCCGCGGCCGCCGCCGCCTCCTGGCCGCCGCATCCGGCGGCGCAGGGGATCGTGCAGATGATTGGCGTGTTCATCGATACCATCGTGATCTGTACCGCCAGCGCGGTCATCGTCATGCTGGCGCCGCGGCCCGACAATGAATATACGCTCAATGGTATTCAGGATTTACAACACGCAATGAGCGTGCTGGTGGGCGGCTGGGGGGCGGATTTTATCGCCTTCATCGTGCTGCTGTTCGCCTTTAGCTCTATCGTGGCGAACTACGTGTATGCGGAAAATAATCTGGTTTTCCTGCGCCTGGACACACCGCGCTATATCTGGGCGCTACGGATAATCACCGTCCTGATGGTGCTGCTGGGAACCATGATTAGCCTGCCGGTCATCTGGCAGAGCGCGGATGTCATCATGGCGCTGATGGCTATGACCAACCTGACGGCCATCCTGCTGCTCTCCCCGACGGTGCGACTTATCGCCAGCGATTATCTGCGTCAGCGGCGGCTGGGTATCCAGCCCACTTTCGATGCCACTCGTTACCCGGATATTGACAAACAGCTGGCCCCGGGCGCCTGGAATGAATTGCCGCGCGAATAGCGCGGCAATCGCAGCTATCGATCCCCTGCAGGCTTTTTTTTGTTACAGTCATCGAAAATTGCCTGCAAGGACTGAATATGCTGATTCTGATTTCACCTGCTAAAACGCTTGATTACCAAAGCCCCCTGGCGACCACTCGCTTCACACAACCCGAGCTGCTGAGCGAGTCTCAGCAGTTGATTAACGTCGCCCGCCAGCTTTCCGCGCCGCAGATTGGCAAGCTGATGAGCATTAGCGACAAGCTGGCGGATCTGAACGCCACCCGTTTCCACGACTGGCATCCTGATTTTACGCCGCAAAATGCCCGTCAGGCGATCCTGGCGTTTAAAGGCGACGTCTATACCGGTCTGCAGGCAGAAACGTTCACCGAAGATGACTTCGACTTCGCCCAGCAGCATCTGCGCATGCTCTCCGGTCTGTATGGCGTGCTGCGCCCACTGGATCTGATGCAACCCTACCGCCTGGAGATGGGCATCCGCCTGGAAAATCCGCGCGGCAAAGATCTGTACCAGTTCTGGGGCGATACCATTACTGATACCTTGAATCAGGCGCTACAGGCCCAGGGGGACGATATCGTTATCAACCTGGCTTCCGACGAGTATTTTAAATCGGTGAAAACGCAAAAATTGCTGGGCCAGCTGATCAAGCCGGTGTTCCTTGATGAGAAAAACGGTAAATTCAAAGTGATCAGCTTCTATGCCAAGAAAGCCCGCGGCCTGATGAGCCGGTACATTATTGAAAACCGCTTAACCCAGCCGGAGCAGCTCAAGGCCTTTAATAGCGAAGGTTATTTCTTTGATGCAGATGCCTCGGAGAAAGGCGAGCTGGTGTTTAAACGCCACGAGCAGTAACACGTTGCGGTAAATAAAAAAGGGGAATCATTCCCCTTTTCAATATAAATAAACAAGATGATAAATTATTTTAACGAACCCAGTTTTCCACCACGCCTTTTTCATCGAAGAAAACCATCAACGAGTTCGAATCTTTTTGACTGGACTTATCGACCGCATCGGCAGCTTGCGATGCCCCGGTCACCGGAATCATGGAGCCCGCGAGGCTGACCAGGTTGATCCCTTTATCTACTGAATAATACCAGCTCTCTTTACCCGAAGCAGTAACCGTCGTATGACCGGCATCGGGCGCACCAAAATACTGACGAACCTCCGCTTTAGTGGTTTTCCCGACAATGAGATGTTGTTTCAGATAGGTCGGGCTTAATTTATCTTCATTACCACCAATCGTTGTCCCGGAGCAGCCGATCAAAGCGAACAGAAGAATAAAAGATAAAATACGCATGTTTCCTCCTTGAAAACCGTGTCAAATAAACGTGTGTAATTGCCATCTTTAAATTTATCGCAATGCAATAATTAAATAATCAGCATCAATACAATCAGGCAGAAATAATAAATTAAAACAATAAGTTTAGCTTTAATTATCACGTAGATGGTGAAAACGCCGGAAATAGTTTGCAACAAAAATAAAGCGCTGACAATCGAATACTGCGGACAACTTTACGGCAGGAAATAACCTGTTTCGACAGGGATGGTGAATATAAAAAACCGGGCAACGTTCGCCCGGTTTGCTCAATCATATCGCCAGACTTAGCCCATCATCAGCTTGCGCAGCGCGGCGAAATCCGCCGACAGGTTGTGAGACAGCAGCGGCAGGTCGGCGCGGTCGGCCAGCTCTTTCGGCAGCGGCAGAGTCTCCTGCAGGATCTCCTCCACGCTCTCTTTGAATTTCGCCGGATGGGCGGTGCCGAGGAACAGGCCGTACTCTCCCGGCTGCAGCTGATCGCGCAGCGCGCGCCAGGCAATTGCCGCATGCGGTTCAGAGATGTAGCCAATGTCCTTCAGCTCGCGCATTGCCGCTTTGGTCGTCTCATCATCGACCGCGGCATAGCCCAGCTCGCTCAGGCGCCAGATTTTACGGCGGAACAGCTCTTCAACGCGCGGCCAGTTGTTCGGCTGGCTGACGTCCATGGCGTTGGACAGCGTCGCCTGAGTGGCTTTTGGCGCCCACTCGCCGCCCTGCAGATAGCGGGGAACGGTGTCGTTAGCATTGGTGGCAGCGATAAAGCGCTTGATCGGCAGACCCAGCGATTTCGCCAGCAGACCGGCGGTCAGATCGCCGAAGTTACCGCTTGGCACGGAAATCACCAGCTGATTGCGGGCTTCCTGCGGCAGTTGCGCCACCGCTTCGAAGTAGTAGCAGATCTGCGCCAGCAGGCGGCTGATGTTGATGGAGTTAGCCGAGTTAAGCCCCAGCGCGACCTTCAGTTCCTCATCGTCAAACGCCTGCTTCACCAGCGCCTGACAGGCATCAAAGTCGCCATCAATCGCCACGGTTTCAATGTTGCCGCCGAGGGTACAGAACAGCTTCTCCTGCAGTGGACTGATCTTGCCGCGCGGATAGAGGATAACCACTTTGACGTTCGGCAGACCGTAGAAAGCATGCGCCACGGCCGCGCCGGTATCGCCAGAGGTCGCGGTAAGGATGGTGACCGGCTTATCGCCCGCGATGTGGGTCAACATCTGCGCCATAAAGCGGCCGCCGAAGTCCTTGAACGCCAGGGTCGGGCCATGGAACAGCTCCAGGCAGCCGACATCGTCCTGCACCTTGCTTACCGGCGCCGGAAAGGCAAACGCCGCGCGCACCCGCTGCTGCAGAACGTCCTGCGGGATCTCATTGCCGATAAAGGCCGATAAAATTTTGGCGCTGCGGGTGACAAAGTCCTGCGCCAGCATGTCGTCGATTTCAGTCAGGCTGAATTCCGGCAGATCGTGCGGAAAGAACAGACCCTGATGCTTGCCAAGTCCCTGGGTGACGGCCTGCGCAAAGCTGACCTGCTCGTTGTGATCTTTTAAGTTATACAGTTTCATTGGTTATCCCACTACGCGTGCGCCCGCCGTGTCCAGCCGGCAAATATGAACAAAGCCTTCCTGATTCTGCAGATAGTGCGCGCCAAGCCAGTCGGCGACGCGCTGCGCGGTTTCCGGTTTATCGCACAACGCGAACAGCGTCGGGCCAGAGCCGGAGATACCGCAAGCCTGGGCACCTATCTCCATTGCCGCCTGACGCGCTTCGCTGAAACCCGGCAGCAGTTTGGTTCGGTACGGTTCGGCAATGACATCTTTCATCAATTTTGCCGCCAGCTGCGGCTGGCGGGTATAGCAGGCATGAATAAAGCCCGCGAGGTGGCGGCCATGGGCGATACAATCCTGGCGGCGGTACTGCGCCGGCAGAATCGCCCGCGCCTCGGCGGTGGAGACTTTAATCCCCGGGTAAGCCAGCACCCACAACCACTCATCAAACCCGGGCACCTGCTGGCTAATAATCCCGTTCTCTTCGATCATCAACTGCATACCGCCAAGATAGCACGGCGCTACGTTGTCGTAGTGAATGCTGCCGGAGATACGCCCTTCCATCTCTCCCATCAGCGCCAGCATGCGCGTCTCGTTGAGCGGCTTACCACAGAACTCGTTCATGGCCACCAGCGCAGCGACCACCGAGCAGGCGCTGGATCCCAGCCCGGAGCCGATCGGCATGTTTTTTTCCAGCGTCATCGCGACCGGTACCGTCTTACCAATTTCCCGGCAAAAACTTTCCCAGCACTGGTAAACAATATTCTCCTGCGGCACGGTCGGCAGTTTGCTGGCGAAACGACCCAGATTCTGCAGGCTAAATTGCTCCGCCGCTTCGACGGTGACGTTATCGCCCAACAGCGTGCCATCGACCGGCGTAACCGCCGCGCCCAACACATCAAACCCGACGCTCATATTGGCACTGGAAGCCGGGGCATATACTTTGACCATCTTAAACTCCTAACTTCCAGGACAAGGTGCGCAGCAGGTCGGCGAATACGCCGGCCGCCGTGACGTCGTTCCCGGCACCATAGCCGCGCAGCACCAGCGGCAATGGCTGATAATAGTGGCTGTAAAAGGCCAGCGCGTTCTCACCATTTTTGACTTTGAACAACGGATCGTTGCCGTCAACCGCGGCAATTTTTACCCGGCAGGTCCCATCCTCTTCGATGTTACCGACGTAGCGCAAGACTTTACCTTCATCCCGCGCCTTAGCAACCCGCGAGGCGAACCCATCGTCCAGCGACGGCAGCCGGGCCATAAAGGCTTCGACATCGCCGCTGGCATCGAAGTCCGGCGGCAACACCGACTCAACGATAATATCCGACAGCTCCAGTTCACGCCCGGTCTCACGGGCCAGGATCAGCAGCTTACGCGCGACATCCACCCCGGATAAATCGTCACGCGGATCCGGCTCGGTATACCCCATCTCACGGGCCAGCGCCGTCGCCGCAGAGAAACTTACACCCTCGTCCAGCTTGCCGAAAATAAACGACAGGGAACCCGAAAGGATCCCGGAAAAGTGGCGCAGCTCATCGCCGGCGTTAAGCAGGTTCTGCAGGTTCTCAATAACCGGCAGGCCCGCGCCAACGTTAGTGTCATAGAGGAACTTACGCCGCGAGCTGCTGGCCGCATGACGCAGCTGGTGGTAATAATCCAGCGAAGAGGTGTTGGCCTTTTTGTTCGGCGTCACCACATGGAAACCTTCGCGAAGGAAGTCGGCGTACTGATCGGCGACCGCCTGACTGGAGGTACAGTCGACGATCACCGGGTTCAGCAGATGGTACTCTTTCACCAGGCGGATCAAGCGGCCAAGATTAAACGGCTCTTTCGCCTCGGCCAGCGCTTCACTCCAGTTCTCCAGATTCAGGCCATGCACACTGGTCAGCAGCGCCTGAGAATTGGCTACACCGCAGACCCGCAGATCGATATGTTTATTCTTCAGCCAGCCCTGCTGGCGTTTAATCTGCTCCAGCAGCGCGCCGCCGACGCCGCCGACGCCGATGACAAACACTTCGATCACCTGGTCGGTGTTGAACAGCATCTGGTGGGTCACGCGCACGCCGGTGGTGGCGTCATCATTGCTGACCACCACCGAAATAGAGCGCTCGGAAGAGCCCTGGGCAATCGCCACGATATTGATATTGGCGCGGGCCAGCGCGGCAAAAAATTTCGCCGAGATACCGCGCAGGGTACGCATTCCATCGCCTACCACGGAGATGATCGCCAGACGTTCCATAATGGCCAGCGGCTCCAGCAACCCCTCTTTCAGCTCCAGATAAAACTCATCTTCCATCGCCCGTTTAGCACGCGCGCAGTCGCTCTGCGGCACGCAGAAACTGATGCTGTATTCGGAAGAGGATTGCGTGATCAACACCACTGAGATACCGGCGCGGGACATGGTCGCGAAGACGCGGGCCGCCATGCCGACCATACCCTTCATCCCCGGTCCGGAGACGTTGAACATCGCCATGTTGTTGAGATTTGAGATGCCTTTCACCGGCAGGTCATCTTCGTCGCGGCTGGCGCCGATAAGCGTTCCCGGGGCCTGCGGGTTGCCGGTATTTTTAATCAGGCATGGGATCTGAAACTGGGCGATAGGGGCGATAGTGCGCGGGTGCAGTACTTTCGCGCCAAAGTAAGAGAGCTCCATTGCCTCCTGATAAGACATCGATTTCAGCAGGCGCGCATCCGGTACCTGGCGCGGGTCACAGGTGTACACCCCGTCGACATCGGTCCAGATTTCACAGCAGTCGGCGCGCAGGCAGGCGGCCAGTACCGCAGCCGAATAGTCGGAGCCGTTGCGGCCCAGTACCACCAACTCGCCCTTCTCATTGCCGGCGGTAAATCCGGCCATCAGGATCATATGGTCTGCCGGGATCTGGCTGGCGGCAATCCGGCGGGTGGATTCGGCGATATCGACGGTGGATTCCAGATAGTGGCCCACCGCGAGCAGTTTTTCGACCGGGTTAATCACACTGACTTTATGACCACGGGCTTCCAGCAGGCCTGCCATGATGGCGATGGAGAGCTTTTCGCCACGGCAGATCAGCGCGGCATTAACCCCATCCGGACACTGGCCCAGCAGGCTGATGCCGTGCAGAACATGCTTAATCTGAGCAAATTCCTGCTCAACGAAGGCTTTCAGTTGGGCAAGCGGGAAAGCGGGCTGGGCATCGGCAAGACCCTGAAGAAGTTCGGCAAAAATGCGTTCCGCGTCGGCAATATTCGGGAGGGCATCCTGGCCACCGATAGTTTTTTCAATCATCGCCACCAGGTGGTTGGTGATCTTCGCCGGGGCAGATAGTACGGTCGCTACCTGCCCCTGCCTGGCATTACTCTCCAGAATATCGGCAACCCGCAGAAACCGTTCCGCATTTGCCACTGATGTACCGCCGAACTTCAACACTCGCATGGTTCTTACCCCTTGATCTCTTGTCAAAAAAAAAGCCCGCACTGTTCAGGTGCGGGCTTTTTTCTGTGTTTCCTGTACGCGTCAGCCCGCACCGTTACCTGTGGTAATGGTGGTGGTGATAATGGTGGTAATCATGCCGATGCGATTCATGGATGTTGTGTACTCTGTATTTTTATCTGTCTGTGTGTCCTGCCTATATTGGTTAAAGTATCTGCCGTCTTAAGTCAATGAATTTCTCAATTACCCCCATTTCAGCCGGCTTACGTATTGCCCCGCTGCGGCAAGAAAAAACATCCAGATCGGCGGAATATCGCCTTAAAAAACAGCACACAAAACCATAATTAAAAATTATGACAGAACTTTATTCTGAGAGGTTTTTTTCAATATCATGCAGCAAACGATGCAACATTGCCGTGTCGCGCTGCTGCAGAAGTCCCATTCGTTGCGACAACCAATCGGCCAGTTTGGCATCATCCTCCACGCCCAAACGCGAAAGTAATGCCAGGGTACGAGTTCGTAACGCCTGCAGTTGATGATGGTCTGCCGCATTGGCGGACGGTGCCGATTGTTGCATAAGTGATGCTAATTGATAACAGTAGACCATCACCGACTGGCCGAGATTCAGCGATGGATAATCTGCCACCATCGGCACGCCGGTGAGTACATCAGCCAGCGCCAGCTCCTCGTTGGTCAATCCGGCGTCTTCACGGCCAAACACCAGTGCAGTATGGTTCATCCACTGCGCCTTCTCTTGCAGCAGCGGCAACAGCTGCTGCGGCGTGGCGTAATAGTGAAAACGTGCGCGGCTGCGGGCGGTAGTGGCGACGGTAAAATCGACGTCGTGCAGCGCCTCGGCAAGGGTAGGGTACGTGGTGATGCCATCGAGGATGTCGCCTGAGCCGTGCGCCACCCAGCGTGCCGCCGGCGCCAGATGGGCCTCACTGTCCACAATCCTTAGATCGCGAAATCCCATGGTTTTCATTGCCCTGGCAGCGGCGCCGACGTTCTCGGCCCGCGCGGGTCCGACTAAAATGATCGTTAAACGCATTGCGGTTTCTTTCTCTCTCTCAGGCGTTATTGAGGCACTATGCTCCCCATTTTACGCGGTGAAAATTTACAAATTTGCAACAAAAATCACTAAAATTGCGTTTTCTTATCCATAAAAAAATCTAAACTGTTCTCAAGAGGCCAGCACAAGGAGTATGTTAACAGAACCCATTTATCCATATGATGGGCAATGAAATTTCATCTTATGCATCGTTTCTCACGTTGGATTCAGTGTATTTATTAATTTATCCACGCAACTAGTTGAGCTGGGTAAGGATTGTGACTATAAAGAGCATGACGATGCAATGATTTCACAAGACTGTTAACGTGCTACAATTGAACTTGATATATGTCAACGAAGCGTAGTTTTATTGGGTGTTCGGCCTCTCTTAGCCTGTTATGTTGCTGTTAAAATGGTTAGGATGTCAGCCGTTTTTGACACCGTCGGGTCCAGAGGGAAAGTACCCACGACCAAGCTAATGATGTTGTTGACGTTGATGGAAAGTGCATCAAGAACGCAATTACGTACTTTAGTCATGTTACGCCGCGCATGTTAATTTGCGACATGCAGCAGGCAGGTCAGGGACTTTGGTACTTCCTGTTTCGATTTAGTTGGCAATTTAGGTAGCAAACATGCAGACCCCGCACATTCTTATCGTTGAAGACGAGTTGGTAACACGCAACACGTTAAAAAGTATTTTCGAAGCAGAAGGTTACGATGTATTCGAAGCGACCGATGGCGCGGAAATGCATCAGATCCTCTCTGAAAATGATATCAACCTGGTGATCATGGATATCAACCTGCCGGGTAAAAATGGTCTTCTGCTGGCTCGCGAACTGCGCGAGCAGGCTGACGTCGCGCTGATGTTCTTAACTGGCCGCGACAACGAAGTGGATAAGATCCTTGGCCTCGAAATCGGCGCTGACGACTATATCACTAAACCGTTTAACCCGCGTGAACTGACTATCCGCGCACGTAACCTGCTCTCCCGTACCATGAACCTCGGTACCGTGAGCGAAGAGCGCCGTAGCGTGGAAAGCTACAAGTTCAATGGCTGGGAACTCGATATCAACAGCCGTTCCCTGGTGAGCCCGAACGGCGAGCAGTACAAGCTGCCGCGCAGTGAGTTCCGCGCAATGCTGCACTTCTGCGAAAATCCGGGCAAAATTCAGTCTCGTGCCGAGCTGCTGAAGAAAATGACCGGTCGCGAGCTGAAGCCGCATGACCGTACCGTTGACGTGACCATTCGTCGGATTCGTAAACACTTCGAATCCACTCCGGATACTCCGGAAATCATCGCCACCATCCACGGTGAAGGCTACCGTTTCTGTGGCGACCTGCAGGAATAATACGTTTTATTTCGCAGCCATGATGTAAAAACGGCGCCCTCAGGGCGCCGTTTTTTTATACCGTCACTCTTTCCAGAGACGCAGCTTGTCGTCATCGGTAGCGGGCGGCGGAGGCGTAGTGCCTTTCGGCAACGATAGTGCATACCAGTCCACGCGGCGGGTCAAAAACATCAGGGCGCTCAGCGCCAGCGCCAGCACGCCAGTGCCCAGCAGCAGCGCGCTGTCCTCAGAATGCAGCAAAAACCACATGACCCCATCCAGCAACAGTAACGCGGCGACAAACAGCAAACTATTGCGCCATCCTCTGAGCACCGCCTGTAAGTAGACCCCGTTCATCACTGCGCCGGACAAGCTGGCCGCCAGCCAGGCAGCGGTAAACCCCACGTGCTCTGAGAGCGCCAGCAGCACCAGGTAAAACAGTACCAACGATAATCCTACCAGCAAATATTGCATCGGATGCAGGGGGCGACGGGTCAGGCTCTCGAACACGAAAAAAGCCATAAATGTCAGTCCGATCAACAGAATGGCATATTTTGTCGCCCGATCGGTTAGCTGATACTGGTCGGCAAGCGACATTACATCAGCACTGAACGCCGGAAGCCGCAACCACGGGATCTCCATATCATCCTTGAAATAGCTGCCCATGTCGTTGGCAAACCAGCTGCTTTGCCAGTGGGCGCGATAGCCGGCAGCATTCACTTCCCGTTTCGTTGGCAGGAAGCTGCCGAGAAAGCCGGGATGCGGCCAGTTACTGCTCAGTTGCAGCTCGCTGTTGCGCCCGAGTGGCACCAGCGAAAATTCTCCCGTCCCGTTCAAATCGAGGGAGAAAGCGATCTCAAGCGGCTTGTTGTCCTCCGCCAGCGCGGGCATCGGCATATGGATCCCCGCACCATCGCCGCTTATCCCCAACCCTGGCTCCACGCTTAATACGGTGCCGTTGACTTCCGGGGCATGAATAGCGCCTATCCCACGAGCATCACCGACGCTCACCACCAGCCGCGGCTCGCCTAAGACGATATTCTTTTTTCTCAGCGTCGCCAGACGCAGCGGATCGAACGTAGCCTTAATCTGCAGGGTGTTATGCCAGACCTGACCGCTGTAGATCCCTACCCGTCTCGACTCCACGGTCTGTTCGCCGTTAACCGCCAGCGACTCCGGCAGCGACTCCGGCAGCCAGTAGTACACCCAGCTCCGCTGATAGTCGACCTCTTTTTGGTTCTCCATGCGGGACAGCGTCTCGGTCACCGGAATGGCGATCAGCGGCCCGGCAAGTTTTTGCGAGCCGCTGGTACTCTGCTCGATGGCCTCCACCACTTCGCTGCGATAATCCGCCCGCTCATTTATAAGCTCCCTGACCATCATTAACGGCAAGGACAACAACAGCACGCAACCTAATAAGGTACTGATTTTCCAAAATAACGGTGATTTCAACATAGCCTTTCTCCCTATCATGATGGACTTACGATAGGGCGGCTATATGGGGAGAATTTGAAGTTATGTGAAGGGACGGTGAAGTCGTAGCGTGGCGACCACGCCGCCTTCAGGGCGATTATGCAAACGGATATCGCCCTGATGCAGACGCGCCACTTCACGAACAAATGCCAGCCCAAAGCCGCTGCTCTTGTGGCCATCTTCACGCGGCAACGAATAGAAGCGATCAAAGATCCGCGCCAGGGCATAGTCCGGAATACCGCATCCATTATCCGTGACGCTCAGTTGCACTTCTTCATTTCGCTTCTCCGCCGTCAGAGCGATCTCGCCGCCGTGCGGGGTAAAATCAATCGCGTTATCGAGCAGATTGCCCAGCGCCTGGGCCAGCAGATCATCATCGCCATTCACCGTTATTCCGCTTCTCTGCCAGCGTAGCGTGATAGCTTTTGTCGTCAGGGGGACGTCGCGCTCTTCCGCCAGGCGTTGGTATAGCGCATCTATCGACACCGGCTGCTGCTTTATCTCCAGTCGGTTTTCCAGCCGCGCCTGCTGGAGTAACTGCTCCACCAACAGTTGCATTCGGGTGTTCTGCGCGAGGATAGTGGCGGTAAACCGCGCCGCCACCTCAGGCGGCGGCCCTTCGCGCAGGATCTCCGCCGCGCCGCGGATGGCCGCCAGCGGGCTCTTCAGCTCGTGAGTCAGGTCATAGACATAGTTTTCGATGGCATTTTTGCCCTCAAGCTTCACCCGCATGCTCTCCAGGGCCTGCGCCAGCTTGCGCAGTTCGCTGCTGCCCACCTCCGGCAGCGGCAGCGGGCGCTCAGCGGTCACCGAGTCCGCATAGCGCACCAGCTTGCCAATAGAAAAATTAATCCACCAGACAACGCCGCAGCCGATCAGCAGCGCAATGCCCAGCAGTGCGCCACCCGCCCAGAGGATACGCCGCTCGCTGCGCTTAATGACCGGCGTCATCGCCAGGTTGGGTTTACCAACGCTCAGCACGCCGATAATTCGCCCCTGATCCATCACCGGCGCGGCGATATACATCACCGAGCTGGTTTCGTCATGCGGATCGCTGCGCGTACTGCGTGCGCCGTACTGGCCGCGCAGGGTGAGCCAGACGTCGTTCCAGCGCGAATAGTCCTGGCCTGTTGCCTGTCCGCTGGAGTCAAACACCACTTTGCCCTGAGCATCGGTCAGATAGACACGGTACTCATTACGCACCTTTTTAATCCCGCCGATATTGGCGTTGAGCGGCTGCTGGTTAAGCTGGTGAAAGGCCTCAGCCAGCCGGCCCTGCTGCGGGTTTGCCGCCAGCAGATCGTCACGCGCCAGCGCTGCCAGCAAGGTGGCGGTATCGTTGAGGGTTCCCTCTGTCGCCCGGCGCACGCCCGGTTTCACTTCCTGAACAAAGATCGACAGCACAAACCACGCGGCGATCGCGACAATAAGAAAATAGCCCAGCAGCAGGCGCATACCGATGCGCATCAGCCACGCCCCAGACTGTAGCCCATGCCGCGATGGGTATTGATTGGCGCGATCTCAGGGTTCACGGCCCGCAGCTTGGCGCGCAGGGTTTTGATATGGGTATCGACGGTGCGGTCAAGGCTTTCCCAGGCATCGCTCCACACCAGCTCCATTAGCTGCTGACGGGAGAAGACGCGACCGGGCGCCTGCAACAGGGTTTTCAACAGCAGAAATTCGTAGCGCGTCAGGTTCAGCGGCTGGCCAAACCAGCTTATCGTCGCCGCCTGCTCATCGAGTACAAACTCGCCAACGCGTACCACCAGCGATGGCGCAGCAAACTTCTGCAACCGCCGCAGCACGCTTCGCACCCGCGCGCAGACTTCGCGCGGTGAAAACGGCTTGGCGATGTAATCGTCAGCGCCGATTTCCAGTCCCAGCAGCTTATCGACCTCGTCGCTACGCGCCGTCAAAAACAGCACCGGCAGCGCCGGATAACGCGTCAGCAGGCGCCGACAGAGCTCAAAGCCGCTGATATCCGGCAAGCCGACGTCGAGGATGGCGACATCGGGCGCCTGATGCACCGCCGCCTCCAGCGCGGGCAATCCGCGGCCAAAAACGGTAACCTCAAAGCCCTCCTGCTGCAGCATATAAACCAGGGTATCCGCGATACTCTGTTCATCCTCAACTAACCAAATCCGTGGCTGCTGCATGCGCGCTCCCGTTTATTTATTCCATGGCATGATCGGCACGGCGCTGATGGCATTCTTCGGCGAACCATCAACCACTTTATCTGAATAGGTCAGGTAGACCAGCGCATTGCGCTTCGCATCATAGAAACGCACGACCTGCAGTTTTTTAAACACCAGCGAGGTGCGCTTCTGGAAAACGACGTCGCCCTGACTTTTGCCGTTTTTGATTTTGTCCGTCAGCTCAATCGGCCCAACCTGCTGGCAGGAAATCGCCGCGTCGGAGGTATCTTCCGCCAGACCCAGCCCGCCTTTGATGCCACCGGTTTTCGCCCGGCTGATATAGCAGGTCACGTTCTGCACATCCGGGTCGTCAAAGGCTTCGACGACAATTTTGTGATCCGGCCCTAACCATTTGAACACCGTATCCACAGAACCAATCTGCTCTGCCTGAGCCAGCTGGCTGCCGGCCAGCAGCAGCAGCCCCATCGCAAACTTCTTGTATTTCATATTGTTACCATTATTAAAAAATATAGCTGAGTGATTATCACGCACTTAGCGGAAAAGGTTTATAGATCACAGCTTTACAAAATTATCGTTCAGTTCCACTGACCTACCGCATTTAAAAGCAAAAAAAACACTGAATGCTAAAACATCAAAAAATGCTATTATCCGCTACTTTAATATCAGGCACCTGTGTTTAAGGATGGGGACATTTTATGGATCAAGCAGGGATTATTCGCGATCTCCTGAGCTGGCTGGAAGGTCACCTGGATCAGCCGCTTTCACTGGACAATGTGGCGGCGAAGGCGGGTTATTCCAAGTGGCACTTACAGCGAATGTTTAAGGATGTCACTGGCCACGCCATCGGTGCCTATATTCGCGCGCGCCGGTTATCAAAATCTGCTGTCGCATTACGTCTTACTGCCCGTCCAATCCTCGATATCGCGCTTCAGTACCGGTTCGACTCACAGCAGACCTTCACCCGGGCGTTTAAAAAACAGTTTTCGCTAACGCCGGCGCTTTACCGCCGCTCGCCGGACTGGAGCTCATTCGGTATGCGTCCACCGCTGCGTCTTGGCGAGTTCACGCTACCGAAACATGAATTTGTCACGCTGCCTGCCACGCATTTGCTTGGTGTCACCCAGAGTTATACCTGTAAGCTCGAAGAGATCTCGGATTTCCGTAATCAGATGCGGGTCCAGTTCTGGCGTGACTTCCTCGGCAACTCGCCGTCGATCCCCCCGGTGCTCTACGGGCTACATGAACCGCGTCCGAGCCTGGAGAAAGACGACGAACAGGAAGTATTTTATACCACCGCGCTGACGCCGGAGATGGCTAACGGCCATTTGCAGAACGCCCACCCGGTCACCCTGGAGGGTGGCGAGTACGTCATGTTTACGTATGAAGGACTGGGCACCGGCCTGCAGGAGTTCATCCTGACGGTCTACGGCACCTGCATGCCGATGCTGAACCTGACGCGTCGCAAAGGGCTGGATATTGAACGCTTCTACCCCGAAGATGACAGCCGGGATCAGGCAACGCCGATTCAGTTGCGCTGCGAGTATCTGATCCCGATCCGTCGTTAACGCTGCAGCTCGTCCATCGCGGGGGCGTCCAGATGCGAGACGTCGCCCGCCGTTTCCACCACCCAACCAGAAGCCAGCCACGGGCTTTGCTGATAGTCGACACGCGAGATTGAGCAGTTGCGCAAACGCAGACGACGCTCGGCGTATGCCGGCAGTCCTAAAATCGTGCTCACCAGGCAGCCCAGCGCGATACCGTGACTCACCAGTAACGGTCGGCTACCGTCCGGTAAATCCAGACAGGATGCCAGCGCCGCATGCATACGTTCGCTAAGCTCCTGCATCGATTCACCCTGCGGAATACGACCATCCGGCGTACCATTGACCAGCTGGCGGCGCCAGCCTTCTTCTTCTTCGCTGAGCGAGTCGATATGGCGCTTCTCCAGCACTCCCATATCCAGCTCGCGCAGACGCGCATCGGCGATCACGCTGCAGCCGCAGGCTTCGGCGATAATCTCTGCGGTACGACGGGTTCGTCCCAGATCGCTGGTAATGATATGGGTGATCCCCAGCGTTCTGGCGCGCTCGCCAACCTGCCAGGCCTGGCGCTCACCATGTGCGGTCAGCGGGCTGTCGGACTGACCCTGAATACGTCGCTCGGCGTTCCACTGCGTTTCACCGTGGCGAACAAGGTATACCTGTAACATGCTTTTTTTCCGTTCTGGACTCGCTATCAACCGCGATTGGGCATTACCGCCTGACCTGAGGGTGATTTAGAGTATACTGCGATGACGTTAGTTTATTCTGAGTTGTTTTGATTATGCACCATGTTGTCTCAGCGACCACTAATCCCGCCAAAATTCAGGCAATTCTGCAGGCTTTTGACGAGATTTTCGGCGAAGGATCCTGCCACATTGAGTCCGTCTCCGTCGAGAGCGGCGTGCCGGAACAGCCCTTTGGCAGCGAGGAAACGCGCGCTGGCGCACGAAATCGCGTCGCCAATGCGCGTATCGCTCAGCCCCATGCCGATTTCTGGGTGGCCATCGAAGCCGGTATCGACGATGGCAGCACCTTTAGCTGGGTGGTCATCGAAAGCGCAGATCGGCGCGGAGAAGCGCGCTCAGCCACCCTGCCGTTGCCTGAGGTCATTCTTAAGCAGGTTCGCGCTGGCGAAGCCCTCGGGCCGGTCATGTCGCAGTATACCGGCATCGATCAGATTGGTCGTAAAGAGGGAGCGATTGGGGTTTTCACCGCCGGCAAATTGACCCGCAGCAGCGTGTATCATCAGGCGGTTGTACTGGCGTTAAGTCCGTTCCACAACGCTATTTATCGCTAGTCAGCAGCGTCTGCTCCAGCCACTGGCGCAGTTCAACCGGCGCCGATTTCAGGCTGTTCGACCCGCGGGTAATGGTCGCAATTCCGGCGCCGAGCTCATTTTTCAGCTCGCGTTGGCTCATCTCGCCACGCAGCAGCTCTTCGATAATCCGCACCCGGGTGCCCAGCGCTTCGCGCTCGTCGGGGGTCAGCATCAGCTGCAGCAACGGCAAATGCAGATCCTCGGCGTAGGCCTGCTGCAACAGCGCCACAAAACGCAGCCACTCCTGATGACGTTGTTCGGCAACGGCCGCGGAATAGGGAGATTGTTGGGTCATATCGCGCCACCATATTGAGACGGGCAGCTTACGCTGCCCGTCGAATGTACTCTTCAACGAGTACAAAGCATAACATACTTCCCGGCGATCAGTAACGCTGGCGCCACTCCGCATCGCTGAACAGCTTATCCTGCTGCCCCATAAAGTAGCGATAGTAGGCGTCATAGGAGAGGACATTCTTCACGTAGCCGCGGGTTTCCGAGAACGGAATACTCTCGACAAACGCCACCGCATCAATCCGGCCAGCGCTGTTCCCCTGCCAGGTCCTTACCCTGCCCGGCCCGGCGTTATAGGCCGCCGACGCATAGATACGGTTATTGCCGAACTGCTGATAGACGTACTGCAGATAGCTGGTGCCGATGTTGATGTTGGTTTCCGGATCCAACAGCTGCGACGGGCCGCTGTAGCCGGGAATGCTGAACATGCTGACGGTATGCGTCGCGGTGCCCGGCATAATCTGCATCAGTCCGCTGGCGCCGACCGGTGAGCGGACTTTCGGGTTCCAGGCGCTCTCCTGACGCGCAATCGCCATCGCATAGCTCTGCGGAATATCTTTGCCGCTAACGTAGCGGGCAAACAGATCGTTATAGGCCAGTGGGAAACGCTCTTCCAGCTGATCCCACAGCTTACCGGCGATCGTCGCCTGCACGCTCAGATCCCACCAGTGCTGATCAAAGGCATAGCGCGCCAGCTGCGCCTGCTGGGATTTGGTGCGACTGGTGACCAGGTTCGCCCATTCGGTGCGCGCGGTGTTATCCATATTCCAGTACATCAGCTCACGCACTCGCGCCATCTCCGGCCCGGAAGCCAGCGCCGGGTCGATCGTGCCTGAGGCTTTGTCGATGCGGAAGGTATACTCCTCGCCAAGACGCTGCGCGGCGACCATCGGGTAGAACCCCCGCTGCTGCATCAACGACCGGAGGATCGCCTGTGCTTCCTCATCCCTGCCGCGCTCAAGCAGCAGATCCGCCTGCCAGTAACGCCATTCGTCTTTCTCTTTCGCCTCCATCGGCAGGCGCGCCAGCCAGGTGTTGAGGCCATGGCGATCGCCTGTCCCCAGCGCCATCCGCACGCGCCGCTCCACCAGCGGCGTGGACTGTGAGCGCATAATCGCGTCATCGCGCCAGATAGCCTGCTCTTCGGTTACATCGGTACCCATCAGGCGCCAGGCGACAATATCACGTAGCTCCTGAGTTTGATCCTCGTTGAGCTGCTGAGCCTGCACCAACGAAGGGATCATCAGGCGAGCATTTTCCACATCCTGACGGGCGACGCTGGCGAAGGCGACGGCGGCCATCTGGCGGGTAAAGTCCGTCGCCCCGGTGGTGCGGGCGAAAGTCAGAACGCTGTTCGGATCGTTAGCCAGGGCGACGACGGCGGAAGCGATGCTCTGATAGTTACCGGGCATCTGCTGGGCCAGCGATCTGACCAGCCCGATGTTGCCGGCCTTCATCGCCAGGCGGATTCGTTCGAGATAGGCCAGCGGATCCTGTTGGCCGGAGTCGCGCCAGGCGCTGAACAGCGGCTCACAGGCGCCAGGCTGGTTCTTGCCCGTCAGCCACAGGTCTTTCGCCCCGCTCCAGGCCTCCTGTGACTGCCCCACGCTCAGCTTGGCGTAGTAATAGTTGCACTGCGCCTCGGTGCTGGTCGGCTTATCGGGGCTAAACGCCAGCAAGCCGCGCCAGTCGCTGCGCCGGGCCAGTTCATTCACGAAGCGCGAACGTAACGATCGCGCCGGCGGCAGCGTCGGATTGGCGTCAATAAAGTTTTTTACCACCAGCGCCGGCTGGTTCATCAGATCGTCGGTGATCTGCCGGTACTGCAAATAGGGATACAGGGGATAGGTGCTTAACGTGGGCATCAGCTGGTCGACCACATCCATCTGCCGGTTATCCCACGCCTGTTTAATTTGTGCGTAGCGGCTGCGCTGTTCATCCAGTGAATCCGCATGCGCCAGCTGACTCAACGTCAACAGACCAACGCTGGCAGCCAAAAGATGCCACGCCATTTTTTTGGCTTTTTCCACAAGCTCTTCCTCTTTCCGGTGCATTTTCGCAGCATCGTGCCGCTTAAAAGCCCCCGCCGGTTCGGCAGGCAGCTTTACTTATGCTAATCAGACAACGCTAAACGCGCCATGTCCTGGACATTTTTTTACGCTTCTGTGAATCCTGTCGCCTCGCTGGGATTAGCGCGCGAAAAAGGCTACACTTCGGCTTTGAACTATCTATCAAAATAGAAAGAGGCGAAGTCCAACGTGGCTCAATTCGTTTATACCATGCATCGTGTCGGCAAAGTGGTTCCGCCGAAACGTCATATTTTGAAAAATATCTCCCTCAGCTTCTTCCCTGGCGCGAAAATCGGTGTGCTCGGTCTGAACGGCGCCGGTAAGTCTACCCTGCTGCGCATCATGGCCGGTATCGACACCGAGATCGAAGGTGAAGCGCGTCCGCAGCCTGGCATCAAAATCGGCTACCTGCCGCAGGAGCCGCAGCTCAACCCGGAGCACACCGTGCGCGAGTCCGTTGAAGAAGCGGTCGCCGAAGTGGTTAACGCGCTGAAGGGTCTGGACGAAGTGTATGCCAAATACGCCGAGCCGGATGCGGACTTCGATAAGCTTGCCGCCCAGCAAGGCAAGTTCGAAGAGATTATCCAGGCGCACGACGGCCACAACCTGAACGTCCAGCTGGAGCGCGCGGCCGATGCCCTGCGCCTGCCGGACTGGGATGCGAAAATCGCGAATCTTTCCGGTGGTGAACGCCGCCGCGTCGCGCTGTGCCGCCTGCTGCTGGAAAAACCAGATATGCTGCTGCTCGATGAACCGACTAACCACCTGGACGCCGAGTCCGTCGCCTGGCTGGAACGCTTCCTGCACGATTTCGAAGGCACCGTGGTGGCGATTACCCACGACCGTTACTTCCTCGATAACGTCGCCGGCTGGATCCTCGAACTTGACCGCGGCGAAGGTATTCCGTGGGAAGGCAACTACTCCTCCTGGCTGGAGCAGAAAGATCAGCGTCTGGCGCAGGAAGCTTCTCAGGAAGCCGCACGCCGCAAATCAATCGAGAAAGAGCTCGAGTGGGTTCGCCAGGGCGCAAAAGGCCGTCAGTCCAAGGGCAAAGCCCGTCTGGCGCGCTTTGAAGAGCTTAACAACGTCGAATACCAGAAACGTAACGAGACCAACGAACTGTTCATTCCGCCAGGCCCACGTCTGGGCGATAAGGTTCTGGAAGTCAGCCACCTGCGCAAATCCTACGGCGACCGCGTGCTGATCGACGATCTGAGCTTCTCGGTACCGAAAGGCGCTATCGTCGGCATCATCGGTCCGAACGGCGCGGGTAAATCCACCCTGTTCCGCATGATGTCTGGCCAGGAACAGCCTGATTCCGGCACCATCACCCTGGGTGATACCGTTAAGCTGGCCTCCGTCGATCAGTTCCGCGACGCGATGGACAACAGCAAGACCGTGTGGGAAGAGGTCTCCGGCGGCCTGGATATCATGAAGATCGGCAACACCGAGATGCCGAGCCGCGCCTACGTGGGCCGCTTTAACTTTAAAGGCGTCGACCAGGGTAAACGCGTTGGCGAGCTGTCCGGCGGTGAACGCGGTCGTCTGCACCTGGCGAAACTGCTGCAGGTCGGCGGTAACGTCCTGCTGCTCGATGAACCAACCAACGACCTGGATATCGAAACCCTGCGCGCGCTGGAAAACGCCCTGCTGGAGTTCCCGGGCTGCGCGATGGTTATCTCGCATGACCGCTGGTTCCTTGACCGTATCGCCACCCACATTCTGGATTATCAGGATGAAGGTAAGGTTGAGTTCTTCGAAGGTAACTTTACCGAGTACGAAGAGTACAAGAAACGCACCCTCGGCGCCGATGCGCTGGAGCCGAAGCGAATCAAGTACAAACGTATCTCAAAATAAAATGCAAAAAGGCAACACAAGTTGCCTTTTTTAATGTTTGCTCCCTCTCCCATTGGGAGAGGGTCGGGGTGAGGGCTACAGGCCGCAGAGGACCTACCCCTGCTCGCCCATCAGCTGCTTCACCAGCTCAACGCAGCGCAGGAAGCGCGAATCGTAGTCTGACTCTTTAACATGGACAAATTCGATCTCGTTCTCTTTCAGCAGCGACACCAGCAGCGACTGAAACTCTTTACGATCCACCGAACTTCCAAGACTGCGCAGTCCATCGGCCACCCACGGGGTATTGTTCTCCAGCAGGATCACCAGGTCGAAACGGTATTCATCAATCAGCGCCTGCACGAACGGGTGCTCACGCCCCTCGTACTTCAGGCAGAAGGCCTGAGTGCTGACGAAGTCGGTATCGATAAACGCCACCTTGTTGGCGTATTTCACTGCAAAATCAATATACTGCGCATGCCCGAGGGCAATTTTATCGTAATCCGAATACTGGAGCGCCATCTCATCGCCGCCGAGATGCGAAAAGACATAATCGCGGCCATACTCCCAGGCGCTGGTGGTGTTGAAGATATTGGCGAGCTTATTGACCAGCGTCGATTTACCGCTCGACTCGCCGCCGAGGATCGCCACCGTCCGCACAAAGAACGGTTTCACTTCCGTCGGAATATATTCCCAGTAGCGGAATGGGTTCTCGCGGATCTGCCCGCCGCTAATATTCATAAAGGTCCGCTTAGGATCGATAAGCACCGTCTCGATCCCCAGATGCTCAAGGTATTGCGGCGCATCGGCCTCTTCCGAGGTATAGATCCGGTTCGGCTCGATCCCTTTTTCACTCATGAACGCGCGGATCCCATGGCTCCAGACATCCCAGCCGTGCGGATAGGGCTCCATCCCCTCTTCATTGAAGGCGTGGATGCGAATATTCTTCTGATATTTAAAGGTCTGCAGCAGCCAGCGCAGGCGGTCAGGCACCGTCGGCTGCTGCGACATGGCGCTCTCTTCAAATAGCTCGCGGTCGCGGGTATCGTCATAGCCCATAATGATATGCAGCTCGTCGACCTGGCTACAGGCGCGCTGTATCAGATAGATATGCCCGGTATGCAGCGGGTAAAACTTACCAAACACCACCCCGACGCTTTTCTGCCGACGGGGAAACTCCAGCCCGAGAAAACGATGCAGCGCTTCAAGCTTCTGCGCGCTCGGGCTTTTGATTTTGGCATTCAGCAGCTGGCTGAGATACCCCTTAGTCATTCCGCTGGCTTCCGCCACCTGCTGCAGGGTACAGCCTTTCTGCTTAATGGCGCTTTTTAAATAATCAAATGACGACATCGCTAATCTCCTTTTAACTTATTATAAGTCGTCAAAAACGCTTAGCGCGTCTGAAAGCTTTTTCACACCAAAGATTTGCATGCCTTCCGGTACTTTTTTCGGCACATTGGCCGCCGGGACGATGGCGCGGCGGAAACCGTGCTTCGCCGCTTCCGAGATACGTTCCTGGCCGCTCGGCACCGGACGAATTTCGCCCGCCAGGCCCACTTCGCCAAAGACCACCAGATCCTGCGGCAGCGGACGGTCGCGCAGGCTGGAAACCATCGCCAGCAGCAGCGCCAGATCGGCGCTGGTTTCCGTGACCTTCACCCCGCCGACCACGTTGACGAAGACGTCCTGATCGGCCATCTGCAGGCCGCCGTGACGATGCAGCACCGCCAGCAGGATCGCCAAACGGTTCTGTTCCAGCCCCACCGCCACGCGGCGCGGATTGGACATCATCGAGTGATCCACCAGCGCCTGGATCTCCACCAGCAGCGGACGAGTCCCTTCCCAGACCACCATCACCGAACTGCCGGAGGTGATTTCATCTCCCCGGCTGAGGAAGATAGCGGAGGGGTTGCTGACTTCGCGCAGGCCCTGCTCGGTCATGGCGAAAACGCCGAGTTCATTGACCGCACCAAAGCGGTTTTTGTGGCTACGTAACGTGCGGAAACGGGAATCGGCATCGCCGTCCAGCAGCACCGAGCAGTCGATACAGTGCTCCAGCACCTTCGGACCGGCCAGCGAACCGTCTTTGGTGACGTGGCCGACCATCACAATCGCCACGCCGCGAGTTTTGGCAAAGCGCGTCAGATAGGCCGCAGTTTCACGTACCTGGGCGACGCTGCCCGGCGACGACTGCACGTCGGCCATATGCATCACCTGAATGGAGTCGATGACCATCAGCTGCGGCTTTTCTTCATCGGCGATCTGGCAGATCTGCTCAATGCTGGTTTCTGAGAGCATATTCAGGTTGGCCGTCGGCAACCCGAGACGATGGGCGCGCATCGCCACCTGCTGCAGGGACTCCTCCCCGGTGACGTACAGCGTTTTCATCCCCTCCGCCAGTTTGCAGAGGGTTTGCAGTAGCAGCGTCGATTTCCCCGCACCGGGGTTGCCGCCAATCAGGATCGCGCTGCCCGGCACTACGCCGCCGCCCAGCACGCGGTCAAACTCTTTAAAGCCGGTGGAAAAGCGCGGCAGCGCCTCCAGGCTGATATCTGACAGCTTCTGCACCTTCGACACGCCGGCGTTACCGGCATAGCCTGAAAGACGCTCGTTTCTCGCCACCTGCGGCGACGCGGCGATGCGCATCTCGGTGATGGTGTTCCAGGCATGGCAGGCGCTGCACTGCCCCTGCCAGCGCGGATAATCCGCACCACATTCATTACAGACAAATGCGCGTTTTGGAGCTTTCGCCACGTTTACCTCTTACTTTTGGTTCATGCTGCCCGAGAGAATACAGAATACCCCCATCAGATCAGCGTGGCGGATAGTCACTTCCGCCTGTTCATTCACTTTGGGCTTCGCGTGATAGGCAATGCCGAGGCCTGCCGCCTTAATCATCGGCAGGTCGTTGGCGCCATCACCGATAGCCACGGTTTGTGCCGTTGGGATCTCATACTTTTCCGCCAGCTTGCGCAACGTATTGGCTTTATATTTCGCATCGACGATATCGCCGAGCACGTTGCCGGTGAGCTTGCCGTCGCGGATCTCCAGCTCATTGGCGAATACCGCGTCGAGATGCAGCTTGTCGCGCAGGTACTCTGCAAAGAAGGTGAAGCCGCCGGAGGCGATGGCCACTTTCCAGCCTAACGTTTCCAGCTTGAGCACCAGCTGTGCCAGGCCCGGCATCAGCGGCAGCGCGTCGCGCACCTGCAGCAAAATACTGGCATCCGCATCTTTCAGCGTCGCCACGCGCTGGCGCAGGCTGGCGGTGAAGTCCAGCTCCCCGCGCATCGCCCGCTCGGTCACTTCCGAGACCAGCTCGCCGGTGCCGGCCAGCTTCGCGATCTCATCAATGCATTCGATCTGGATCGCCGTGGAGTCCATGTCCATCACCAGTAGCCCTGGGGTGCGCAGATGGGGAATTTTACCCAGTGGCGCGACGTCCAGCCCCGCCTCATGCGCCAGTCGCGTCGCACGCGGGGTAAGCGACCCCGCCAGGCGGATCACCTGGTAATCCTCGACTACCCAGGAGGCGACGATCACTAACGCGGCGCCCAGCTCACGCTGCCACGCCGTCAGCCGACGTTTATCCAGCCCACGACCATACAGCAGCCAGCCGCTGCGCCCGGCGTGATAATCCAGCGGCATGACCTCATCGCCGCTCAGGGAAAGCGGCAACCCAGGCCACAGGGAAACGTCTTCGGGCAGGTCGCACCAGGTCAAACTGTTAGGCATTACGGCTCCACATCTCTTCATTCAGGCGAGGAAAATAACGCATGAGGCTACCTTGTAACCAGCGCTTCTGGCAACATTAAGCTGCAAATTTTCAAAGGTGGAATATGGTTCGCGCAAAACTGAAATTCCGGCTGCATCGTGCGGTCATTGTTCTTATCTGTCTGGCCCTGCTCGTCGCACTGATGCAGGGCGCCTCGTGGTTCAGCCAGAACAGTCAGAAACAACGCAATCCGCAGCTGGAAGAGCTGGCCCGCACGCTGGCGCAGCAGGTGGTGCTGAATCTCGTGCCGCTGATGCGCAGCGAAACACCGGACGAGAAGCGCATTAATCAACTGTTGACACAGCTGACCCATAACAGCCGCGTACTGGACGCCGGCGTGTATGACGAACAGGGCGATCTAGTGGCACGCTCTGGCGAAAGCGTCGAGGTTCGCGACCGGCTGGCGCTGGATGGCAAAAAAGCCGGCGGCTACTTCAACCAGCAGATTGTCGAGCCGGTTCCGGGAAAAAACGGTCCGCTGGGCTACCTGCGTCTGACCCTCGATACTCATACCCTGGCGACCGAGGCGAAGCAGGTGGATAATACCACCAATATCTTACGCCTGATGCTGTTACTGTCCCTGGCGATCGGCGTGGTGCTGACCCGCACGCTGCTGCAGGGCAAACGCACCCGCTGGCAGCAATCGCCCTTCCTGCTCACCGCCAACAAGCCGGTTGAGGATGAAGACGATGAAAAGAAAGGAAATCTATAATGTCCACATTGCGCCTCCTGCTCTCTGACTCTTACGACCCATGGTTCAACCTGGCGGTCGAGGAGTGTATTTTCCGCCAGATGCCCGCCACCCAGCGGGTGCTGTTCCTCTGGCGTAACGCCGATACCGTGGTCATCGGCCGCGCGCAGAACCCGTGGAAGGAGTGTAATACCCGACGCATGGAAGAGGACCACGTGCGGCTGGCCCGTCGCAGCAGCGGCGGCGGCGCGGTATTTCACGACCTCGGCAATACCTGCTTTACTTTTATGGCGGGCAAACCGGAGTACGATAAAACCGTCTCCACCGCTATCGTGCTGGCGGCGCTCAATTCACTCGGCGTAACCGCTGAAGCCTCCGGGCGCAACGATCTGGTGGTCAAAACTGATAACGGCGATCGCAAGGTGTCTGGTTCCGCCTATCGTGAGACCATGGACCGTGGTTTTCATCACGGTACCCTGCTGCTGAATGCTGATTTAAGCCGCCTCGCTAACTACCTTAACCCGGACCAGAAAAAGCTACAGGCCAAAGGCATCACCTCGGTGCGCGGGCGTGTAGCGAACCTGGTTGAGCTGCTGCCGGGCATAACTCATCAGCAGATTTGCGAGGCCATTCAGGAAGCGTTCTTCAGCCATTACGGCGAACGGGTGGACGCCGAGGTGATCTCCCCGGACAACACGCCGGATCTGCCGAATTTTGCTGAGACCTTTGCCGTCAGAGTAGTTGGGAGTGGAACTTCGGCCAGGCGCCGGCCTTCTCTCATCTGCTGGACGAGCGCTTCCCCTGGGGCGGCGTTGAGCTGCATTTTGACGTCGAAAAAGGCCACATCACCCGCGCTAAGGCCTTTACCGATAGCCTGAACCCGGCGCCGCTGGAGGCCCTGGCGGCTCGTTTAGTTGGCTGTCAGTATCGGGCAGAAGTCTTGCAGCAGCAGTGTGAAGCGCTGATTGGGGATTTCCCGGAGCAGGAAGCGGAACTGAAACAACTGTCGGCGTGGGTGGCCGGCGCGGTGCGCTGATAAAAAGCCCGCTGCGCTTAGCGGGCCTGGAAAACCGTAGGCCGGGTCAGGCGAAGCCGCCACCCGGCACAACAGCTCTTACTCTTTATCGCCCAGCAGCACGGATTCCAGCGCGATTTTGATCATGTCGTTGAACGTGGTCTGACGCTCCGCAGCAGTGGTCTGCTCGTGGGTACGGATGTGGTCGGAGACGGTGCAGATGGTCAGCGCTTTCGCGCCGAACTCCGCCGCCACGCCATAGATACCCGCCGCTTCCATTTCCACGCCCAGAATGCCGTATTTTTCCATCACGTCAAACATGGACGGGTCTGGCGTATAGAACAGGTCAGCGGAGAAAATGTTGCCGACGCGCGCGTCAACGCCCAGCGCTTTCGCCGCGTCTACCGCGTTACGCACCATGCCGAAATCAGCAATCGCCGCGAAATCATGGTCTTTGAAACGCAGACGGTTCACTTTAGAGTCGGTGCACGCGCCCATGCCGATCACCACGTCACGCAGTTTGACATCTTCACGCACCGCGCCGCAGGAGCCGACGCGAATGATTTTCTTCACGCCGAAATCGGTGATCAGCTCTTTGGTGTAGATAGAGCAGGACGGGATACCCATCCCGTGGCCCATCACGGAGATTTTGCGGCCTTTATAGGTGCCGGTGAAGCCCAGCATGCCGCGCACGTTGTTCACTTCACGCACGTCTTCAAGGAAGGTTTCTGCAATGTGCTTGGCGCGCAGCGGGTCGCCCGGCATCAGCACGACGTCAGCGAAATCGCCCATTTCTGCGTTAATGTGTGGAGTTGCCATCTTCAGTTCCTTTTACATTGTTGTTTTTGCCGGGTGGCGGCTACGCCTTACCCGGCCTACAAATCGTAGGCCCGGATCGCTGTGCGCCACCGGGCAATGACCTCAGAACATGGCTTTGCCATATTCCATGTCAGACGTACCAAAGTATTTCGCGAGAGTCTGGCCGATATCGGCGAAGGTTTCGCGGTGACCGAGCGAACCTGGTTTCACTTTCGGGCCGTACACCAGCACCGGGATATGCTCGCGGGTGTGGTCAGTACCGGTCCAGGTCGGGTCGCAGCCGTGGTCGGCGGTGAGGATCAGAATGTCATCTTCTCCAACCAGCTCCATCAGCTCCGGCAGACGGCGGTCAAACAGCTCCAGACCTGCTGCATAGCCGGCAACGTCACGACGGTGACCCCAGGAGGAGTCAAAGTCGACGAAGTTAGTAAAGACGATGGTCTCGTCGCCCGCTTCTTTCATCTCTTTGATGGTCGCGTCGAACAGCGCGTCCAGCCCGGTGGCTTTCACTTTCTTAGTGATGCCGCAGTTGGCGTAGATGTCGGCGATTTTACCCACGGACACCACGTGGCCGTTCTTCTCGTCAACCAGCTTCTGCAGCACGGTCGGCGCCGGCGGCTCGACCGCCAGGTCGTGACGGTTGCCGGTACGCTGGAAGTTACCGGCTTTATCGCCGATGAACGGACGGGCAATAACGCGGCCAATGTTGTAGCCACCTTCGGTCAGCTCTTCGCGCGCGATTTCGCACAGCTCATACAGCTTGTCGAGGCCGAAAGTCTCTTCATGGCAGGCGATCTGGAACACCGAGTCCGCCGAGGTATAGAAAATCGGTTTCCCGGTTTTCATGTGCTCTTCGCCGAGCTGATCGAGGATCACCGTCCCGGAAGAGTGGCAGTTGCCGAGGTAGCCCGGCAGGTTGGCACGCTTCACCAGCTTATCCAGCAGCTCCTGCGGGAAGCTGTTTTCATGATCGCTGAAGTAGCCCCAGTCAAACAGCACTGGCACGCCAGCGATTTCCCAGTGGCCGGACGGCGTATCTTTACCGGAAGAGAGTTCATGCGCCCAGGCATAGGCGCCAATCACGTCGGCATTGCCATCCATTCCGGCGGCAATTTTACCGGTAGAACCTTCATGCGCTTTCACCAGCCCCAGACGGGTCAGGTTCGGTAAATTCAGCGGGCCTTTGCGGCCATTGTCAGCCTCGCCTTTGGCGCAGGCTTCTGCAATGTGGCCCAGCGTATCGGCGCCGACGTCGCCAAAGCGGTCTGCGTCTTCCGTTGCACCAATCCCAAAGGAGTCCAGCACCATGATAAATGCACGTTTCATCTTGTTCTCCATACATCTTGCGCTGCAAAAAAGCGATCAGATCAGTATATCGCTATTCAGTGATACGGCGATAGACCGTCGGTGTAATTTCCGGGGCTTTATCGTCCAGTTTAATGGCCGCTTTGACCGCTTTCGCGGCCTCCTGCCAGCTGTTCTCGTCTTTGGCATGGATCACCGCCAGCGGACGCTGTCCGTCCATGCGGTCACCCAGACGGGCCATATCGGTAAAGCCAACGCTATAGTCAATGGTGTCTGATGCCTGACGGCGCCCGCCGCCCATAGAAACCACTGCCATTCCCAGCGCGCGAGTATCCATCGCGCTGATAAAACCTTCGGTATCAGCATAGACCGCTTTGCTCAGCATCGCTGTCGGCAGATAATGATCATAATTCTCGACAAAGTCGGTCGGCCCTTTCTGCGCCGCCACCATGCGGCCAAAGACTTCCGCGGCTTTACCGTTATCCAGTACCGCCTGCAGCTTCGCGCGCGCCTCGGCGTCATCCGCCGCCAGCTTGCCGGAGATCAGCATTTCCACACACAGCGCCATCGTGACGTCAAACAGGCGTGGGTTGCGATATTCGCCGGTCAGGAACTGCACCGCTTCGCGAACTTCAACGGCGTTGCCGGCGCTGGAGGCCAGCACCTGATTCATATCGGTCAGCAGCGCGGTGGTGCGCACGCCGGCGCCGTTGGCAACACCCACGATCGCTTCGGCCAGCGCGGCAGAGAGTTCATAAGTCGGCATAAAGGCACCGCTGCCGACTTTGACGTCCATCACCAGCGCGTCCAGCCCTTCCGCCAGTTTCTTGGCCAGAATCGAGGCGGTAATCAGCGGGATGGAGTCCACCGTCGCGGTAATATCGCGGGTGGCATAGAAACGTTTGTCGGCCGGAGCAAGCGAGCTGGTCTGCCCGATAATCGCCACGCCGACATCTTTAATAATCTCGCGGAAGCGGTTGTCGTCCGGGAAGATATCGAAGCCCGGGATCGCTTCCAGTTTGTCCAGTGTACCGCCGGTATGGCCGAGGCCGCGGCCGGAGATCATCGGTACGTAACCACCGCAGGCGGCCACCATCGGCCCCAGCATCAGTGAAGTGACATCCCCAACGCCGCCGGTAGAGTGTTTATCGACGATCGGACCGTTAAGGTTGAGGCTTTTCCAGTCCAGAACGGTACCGGAATCCCGCATCGCCATGGTCAGCGAAACGCGCTCCGGCATAGACATATCGTGGAAGAAAATGGTCATCGCCAGCGCGGCGATCTGTCCTTCTGAGATAGTATTGTCGCGGATGCCGTTGATGAAAAAGCGGATCTCTTCATCGCTTAATGCATGACCATCACGTTTTTTACGAATAATTTCTTGTGCGAGAAACACGGTAACCTCCCAAAGAGAATAAATTGCCGGATGGTGGCGCGAGCGCCTTATCCGGCCTACAGGCATCCATTCGTAGGCCGGATAAGCGCAGCGCCATCCGGCAAATCAAGGGATTAGTAGCTGCTGGCGCTCTTACCGTCGCCGTGGCCCAAGGCTTTCAACAGGCTGGCCAGCAGGCTGGAGGCACCAAAGCGGTAATGACGGGCATCGGCCCAGTCGGCACCAAACAGCTCATCGGCAATCGCCAGGAACTGCTGCGCATCTTCCGCGCTGCGCACGCCGCCGGCAGGTTTGAAACCAACGGTTTTCTCCACGCCCATATCGCGGATCACTTCCATCATGATGCGCGCGCTTTCCGGCGTGGCATTCACCGGCACTTTACCGGTCGAGGTTTTGATGAAATCGGCCCCGGCTTTGATAGAGATTTCTGACGCTTTACGAATCAGCGCTTCTTCTTTCAGTTCACCGGTTTCGATGATCACTTTCAGCAGCACGTTGGCCGCCGCACAGGCCTCTTTGCAGGCTTTCACCAGCTCGAAGCCGACCTGCTCATTGCCGGCAATCAGCGCGCGGTACGGGAAGACTACGTCCACTTCATCAGCGCCATAAGCGATTGCCGCGCGGGTTTCCGCCAGCGCGATGTCGATATCGTCATTACCGTGCGGGAAGTTGGTGACCGTGGCGATGCGGATATCCGGCGTTCCCTGCTCGTTCAGCGTCTTACGGGCAATGGGGATAAAGCGCGGGTAGATGCAGACCGCCGCGGTGTTACCCACCGGGGTTTTCGCCTGATGACACAGGGCAATCACCTTCTCATTGGTGTCGTCATCATTCAGGGTGGTCAAATCCATCAGTTTTAACGCGCGCAGGCTGCTTGCTTTCAAATCAGTCATTTCATACTCCGCCGGCGCAGTGCCGGTTCAATAGTTTGTTCACCTTGCGAGTCTGTTACTATTGTAACATTCACTCACCGTTACACTTCGACATTCATCACAGTTAATGAAAACTAATTACTAATTTGCATTACTATGACGTGACTTAAATCACAAAACATAACCTCATACTGCGGCAATTATCGTCAGTCTCCTCTTAAGCATAATCGATACCACGCCGCCGACGAGAATGTTATAATTCTAACACACAATAACAGTCCTGCTCGATACCGTGGCGCACATTTTGCCCACCTCCCAGACAATAAAACCATTACCAATTGAAATATAAATTATTTTTTAGAAGGGCAAAAATGATGGAATTATCACAATTTCAGTAAAACCAGCGGCACGCTGGCCGCTGGTTCAGGAGAGGCTTACAGAGCGAGGAAAACTCCGGCGATGGTGGCGCTCATCAGATTAGACAGCGTTCCCGCCGCCACCGCGCGCAGACCAAGCTGAGCGATATCCTGACGCCGGTTGGGCGCCATCCCCCCAAGTCCGCCGATTAAAATGGCGATCGATGACAGGTTGGCAAAGCCGCACAGTGCGAAAGAGATAATGGCTTTAGTATGATCTGATATCACCTGCAGCCCGGCCGCCGCCACTTCCGCGTCCGCCCGCAGATATTCGCCAAAGTTCATATAAGCAACGAACTCGTTAATGATCAGCTTCTGGCCGATAAACGACCCGGCCACTGTCGCTTCATGCCACGGTACGCCAATTACCCACGCCAGCGGTGAGAAGACCCAGCCGAGGATCATTTGCAGCGACAGATCCGGATGGTTAAACCAGCCGCCGACGCCGGAAAGAATCCCGTTCAGCAGGGCGATCAGCGCAATAAACGCCAGCAGCATCGCACCGACGTTAAGCGCCAGCTGCATACCAGACGCGGCGCCAGAGGCAGCGGCATCCAGCACGTTGGCCGGTTTATCCGCGTCAGCGCTTTGGCTGTCATGGGCCGGGTTATCGTCGGGTTTTTCCGTTTCCGGTACGATGATTTTGGCAAACAGCAGACCTCCCGGCGCCGCCATAAACGACGCGGCAATGAGGTACTCCAGCGGAACGCCCATCTGCGCGTAGCCCGCCAGTACCGAGCCCGCCACCGAGGCCAGGCCGCCGCACATGACCGCAAACAGCTCCGAGCGGGTCATGGTGGCGATATAAGGACGCACCACCAGCGGCGCTTCGGTCTGACCAACGAAGATGTTCGCTGTAGCCGATAGCGATTCAGTACGCGAGGTCTTCAGTACTGCCCGTAGCGCGCCGCCGAGAATACGAATCACCAGTTGCATAATGCCCAGGTAGTAAAGCACAGCAATCAGCGACGAGAAGAAGACGATCACCGGCAGCACGCGCAGGGCGAAGACGAAGCCGCCGCCGCCAAACACCTCGAACATTTTATCGGAGACCAGCCCACCGAAGATAAAGCTGATCCCTTCGTTACCATAGGCGATTACGCTGGCGACGCCATTCGACATCGCTAGCAGCGCCGAGCGCCCGGCCGGTACATATAATATCAATGCGCCGATACCCACCTGGATTATCCAGGCGCCGAGCACGGTGCGCAGGTTAATGGCTTTTCGGTTATTGGAGAGCAGCACAGCAATGGCCAACAGCACCACCATGCCGATAAGTCCCATGAGGATTTGCATACAGATTCCCTGTGTTTCGATAGTCCAGTACTAACGGCGTGATTATATCGGCCTGAAACTATCCTGCCCGCCTGGCTTCACACATTTTAAGCAAATCAATGAGATGGAAGGATAATAATGAGAATCCGATCACCATACCTGGGCAGATGAAAGCGAGAACAGCGCGCGCGTGTTGTGCATAATCTCTTCGGCGATCGTCTCCGGAGGCTCCGGGCGCAGCTCGCAGAGCGACTCGAAGACCCGCGCAACCTGCTCCGGGCGATTGGGCTGTCCCTGAAAACCGTTAAGCGGCATATCCGGCGCATCGGTCTCCAGCAGCAGAGCGGAAAGCGGCAGACGCGCCATCACTTCACGGGTTTTACTGGCGCGGGGATAGGTAATAGTGCCGCCAACGCCGATCTTATAGCCAAGCTGAACAAAGCGCTCGGCCTGCTGCAGGCTGCCGGCAAAGCCATGGACGACCCCGGTGCGCGGCAGGGCATGCTTTTTCAGGAGCATCGCCAGCTTATCGTGGGTGCGTCGGGAGTGGAGGATCACCGGCAGATCGTAACGCTTTGCCAGACGCAGCTGCGCTTCCAGCAACGTCTGTTGACGATCAAACCGCGGATCGTCGCGATAAAGATCGAGGCCAATCTCTCCCACCGCCACCAGCTTAGGAGGGCGCTGCGCCAACAAGGCGTCCAGCTGCGCCAGCCCCTCCTCGGTGTGCTCTTCGATGACGATCGGATGCATGCCCAGTGCGGCATACAGCGCCTCATGCCGCGCCGCCAACGCCAGTACCGAATTGAAACGCTCGGCGGAGATCGACGGGACAATGATCTGCTCGACGCCGGCCTGCGCCGCACGTTCCAGACTGGCAGTTTCATCGGCTGTGAAGGGGGGAAAATCGAAGTGGCAGTGGGTATCGATAAAACGGTGGCTCATGCCAGATCCTCATGATCAAAGCTGGCGTCATTCGCCTGCGGCGCGGCGATGATCGTCGCCTGAGGCGCCTCATTGGCCACCGGTACCGGCGGCACCACCACCGGCGTCGGGCGGGCAATACGCGGCGTATGGCGCAGCAGCGGCGGCCGGTCAGCCAGCAGTTTACCCACGGTCGCCAGGAAATAACGGCCACACTGGCGTCCGGTTTTGTAGTCCTCCAGCAGCGCCGGCAACCGGCTGCCGAGTGCCATACTGCGCAATGGCCGCTGCGGATAAATTTCGAAAATCCGCAGCTTACCGGGCGGTTTCTCGATGAACTGCTGGATGGCGCGGTAGGTGGTTTCGTGATGATGCACCAGATTAACCAGCGGCTGCAGGCTACTCTCTCCCAGCCAGCGCTCCATCCGCTTGAACCACTGCGGGGTATAAAACATCTGCGAAGGGACAGTGCGGATCACCACGATGGTCTGGGCGCCACGGCGGGCCGCCTCCTGCACCGGGATCGCATCGCTGACGCCGCCATCAAGATAGCTAACGCCGTCAAGCAACACGCCGTTGCGATAAAAACCGGGGATGGCGCTGGAGGCGCGGATCAGATCCAGCCAGGTCTGCGGCGTCGGTGAAAAATAGCTGGCGGAGTAATCGTCGCCGCGGCAGGCGCACATCCATAGCTCTTTCCCCAGTGCGAACTGCGCTTCGGCATAGTTCATGGCGAGCGGCATCTGCTGCGAAGTGGCCTCGACCAGCCAGTCGAGATCGATAAGATTGCCGCCGCGCACAAAGCGCATCGGATCGAAAAACTGGCGTGAAGTGGTGTAGCGGGTGATGACTTTGCGCGCATACCCTTGCTGATTACACATATAGGCTGAGAGGTTTTGCGCGCCGGCGGAGGTACCCAGCATCAGGTCAAAGGGGTTAAATCCGGCGCGCATAAATTCGTCCAGCACCCCGGCGGTGAAAATCCCTCGTTGTCCTCCGCCTTCGCACACCAGCGCCAGCTTGCCTGGTCGAAAGGGTTTAACCGCCAGCGGGGCGATATTGCCCAGCGTGACGGGAATGCGTTGCCCCACCCTGCTTTCCTGTTCGATTGGTCTTCTCCTCACAAGGTAGCGCAATTTACCCGCCGCTTAAACCGCGAAAGCCAGTCCGCAGGACTGGCTTTGTGTAAGATGACGTGTCAGTAAAAACGCCCAGGCTTCAGTATCGCCCGGATTGATGACCGTCTAAGGACGTCTGCGTCCTGTAAACAGGCTTACCAGGAACAGGATAATCCCGACAACAAAGACGATTTTCGCGGCACCAGCGGCTGTACCCGCCAGGCCACCAAAGCCCAGGGCCGCAGCAATTAATGCGATGACCAGAAAAATAATTCCCCATCGAAACATACTTTTCTCCTTACCATAATGGACGGTGAACAGCGGTTTGCGCACCCTTTCTGTATAGCGCATCGCTCAGTGGGTGCTGCTATTCGTTCGGCAACCTTGGCCAGACAACACTTTTGTTAATAACTCGATTTACTTAACGCTAAGATCGTTGCGCACGCTTTTAACCCCAGAAACCGCTTTCGCAATCTCTGCGGCACGCTCCGCCTGCGCCGCGGAAGCCACCGTACCGGTCAGATGTACCGCGCCGGCGTTGGTTTCGACTTTCACATTGCGCGAAGGGACAATGTCATCGGCCAGCAGCTTGGCTTTCACTTCGCTGGTAATGGCTGTATCCCCGGCATAGCCTTTCAGCGTCGCCGTCTCACTCGATGATTTGTGCTTAACCGTCAGCTTGTCGTTGACGCGCGAGACGCCTTCGACCCCTTTCGCCACGCTCAGTGCCTGACTTTTCTGTTCAGTACTGGTGACGTCGCCGCTGAGGGTGACCACTTTATTCTCCGTTTTCACCGAAATATCGCCGGAGTTAATATCTTTATGGTCGATCAGCGCCGCTTTTACCCGAGCGGTAATGGTGCTGTCATCCATAAAATCGCCGACTTTATTAATCGAATTGTCTACTGCCTCTCCCGCATTGCTGGCAGCCGACTTCGCACTGTCTACCGTTGTTTTTTCCGTCTCTGCCGAGGCGTTCAACGCGGCTAAGCCTAAGAAGAGCGCCAGCAACATATTGGCATTCTTTAGTCTGGTCATCGTGATGTCCTCGTTTTCTCACCAGCGCTGGCGTCTTATCGCAGTGAATTACGCCAGCATTTTTAAAATCACGAATTAAATATAGTAGACAGACGAAGGGGTTGCGGAGGATATGGATAAAAAACAGACGAATTAGCGGTGTTTTAAGAACTTTCCAGAAGGAGGGAAACGCGGGCGCGAGAAGAAAAAAGCGCGGGCAATGCCGCGCTTCGTCAGGGATTAGTGCTCGCGTGTTTTACGGAACACCACGTCAGGATAACGCTCCTGCGTCAGGTTCAGGTTGACCATTGTTGGGGCGATATAGGTCAGATTATCGCCGCCATCGAGCGCCAGCTGAACTTCGTTTTTACGTTTGAACTCTTCGAATTTCTTCACGTCCGTGGATTCAACCCAGCGCGCGGTGGCCACGTTGACCGATTCGTAAATCGCTTCCACGTTATATTCGCTTTTCAGACGCGCCACGACCACGTCGAACTGCAGCACACCAACGGCGCCGACGATCAGATCGTTATTGGCGATCGGACGGAAGACCTGTACCGCGCCCTCTTCAGAGAGCTGAACCAGCCCTTTCAGCAGCTGTTTCTGCTTCAGCGGATCCTTCAGGCGAATACGGCGGAACAGCTCCGGCGCGAAGTTCGGAATACCGGTGAACTTCATCATTTCACCCTGAGTGAAGGTATCGCCAATCTGAATGGTGCCGTGGTTATGCAGGCCGATAATATCGCCAGGATACGCTTCCTCAACGTGAGAACGGTCGCCGGCCATAAAGGTCAGGGCGTCGGAAATCACCACGTCCTTGCCGATACGCACCTGGCGCAGCTTCATGCCTTTCTCATATTTACCGGATACCACACGCATAAAGGCCACGCGGTCGCGGTGTTTCGGGTCCATGTTGGCCTGAATTTTAAACACGAAGCCGGTGAATTTCTCTTCTGCGGCCGTCACTTCACGGGTGTCGGTGTTACGCGGCATCGGCGCTGGCGCCCACTCCACCAGGCCATCGAGCATATGGTCAACGCCGAAGTTGCCTAACGCGGTCCCGAAGAACACCGGCGTGATTTCGCCGGCCAGGAACAGATCTTTGTCGAACTCGTTCGACGCACCCTGCACCAGCTCCAGCTCGTCGCGCAGTTGCTGCGCCAGGTCTTCACCCACTGCCGCATCGAGATCCGGGTTGTTGAGCCCCTTGACGATGCGCACTTCCTGGATGGTATGGCCTTTACCGGTCTGATACAGGTAGGTTTCATCTTTGTAGAGATGGTAAACGCCTTTGAACAGCTTGCCGCAGCCGATAGGCCAGGTAATCGGCGCGCAGCCGATTTTCAGCTCGTTCTCAACTTCATCCAGCAGCTCCATCGGATCGCGGATATCACGGTCGAGTTTGTTCATAAAGGTGAGGATCGGCGTATCGCGCAGACGGGTAACTTCCATCAGCTTACGGGTCCGGTCTTCGACGCCTTTCGCCGCATCGATAACCATCAGACAGCAGTCAACCGCCGTCAGGGTACGGTAGGTATCTTCGGAGAAGTCTTCATGCCCCGGGGTATCCAGCAGGTTCACCAGGCAGTCGTGATACGGAAACTGCATCACCGAGGTGGTGATCGAGATCCCACGCTGTTTTTCCATCTCCATCCAGTCGGATTTCGCGTGCTGGCTGGAGCCACGGCCTTTTACAGTACCGGCGGTCTGAATCGCCTGTCCGAACAGCAGCACTTTTTCGGTGATGGTGGTCTTACCGGCATCCGGGTGAGAAATAATGGCAAAAGTGCGGCGTTTGGCCACCTCTTGCAGATAAGGAGACAACGTCATAATTAATCTTCTAAGTAAACGCGGCAACGGGCCGCGCAGGTGGAATACGAAAAATTGCGGCTATTTTACCCATCAACGGGGGGGAGGCAATCAGTGTTTACACAGGAGCTGCTCCAGTTCGCGTAACGAGGTCACCGTCCAGTCCGGCTGGAGGTCCGCCGGCAGCTCGCGCTGATGTGCATTGAGCCAGCAGGTCGCCAGCCCGGCGTTCACACCGCCGCGAATATCCGACTCGGCGGTATCACCGACCATCAGTACTCGCGAGCGCGGTGGATTACCCGCCTGCGCCAGCGCATAATCGAAAATACGCGCATCCGGCTTGGCGACGCCCACCTGTTCAGAAATAATCAGTAAATCAAAGTGATCGCGTAAACCGGTGCGTTCCAGGCGCGTCTGCTGCAGCGAAGTAAAGCCGTTAGTGATAATGCCCATTTTGACTTTCCCCTGCAGCGCATTGAGCAGCGAAACCGCGCCCGGCAGCGGCGCACAAATTTCCGCCATCGCATTCATAAACGCGTCGTTGAGCTCACCCGGCTTAACGTTCAAACGTTCCGCCCAGCTGTCAAAACGCTGGTGCTGCAACTGTAGCGAGGTAATGGCGCCATTTTGATAATCCACCCACAGCGGCTTATTCACGGCCTGATAGTCCTGAAAATCTTCGGCGGTAAATGTCACGCTGTAGTCGAGAAACATCCGCTGTAAGCCACTGAAAGAATCAAACGTAAACAACGTTTCATCGGCATCAAAGAAAATCCAGTCCCATTTCATCGTATCACCTTGTCTTACATACTGATTGGCAGAGCCATAATAATGGCGTCTTCGCGCCCGTCGACCGTCGGATAGTAGTTGCGGCGGATGGTCGCCTCGTTAAAGCCTACGCTTTCATACAGGGCGATAGCGGCAACGTTGGATGCCCGCACTTCCAGCCACAGCGTGACGACGCCGAGTTTTTCGACTTCATCGATAACATGTTCCAGCAGCGCTCGCCCCAGGCCGCGGCGCTGGTAAGCGGGATCGACGGCGATGTTAAAAAGCGTCGCTTCATCGAGGACAATCTGAGTAATGGCGAAAGCCGCCATTTCCCCATTCACCGACAGCTGATAATTACGATAGCGTTCCCCCTGGTTACTGGCCAGGGTCTGTTCGCTCCACGGGAAAGCGTGGGCGCGTTTTTCGATTTGCCAGGCTCGAGTTAAATCAGCCGTGCTGAGGGTAGAAATCGTGTTCATGTGCGCAGATTTGTTGCCAGAGCGCCTTACGAGCCGACGCGCTGTTCTGGAGTTCATCAAAAGCGGGGCTGGACACCTGAGCGCCCGCCAGCGGCAGCGACGCCTCTGTGCCCAACCGCCAGCTATTACAGCGGCTCTCCTGCGGCAGCATCGCCACCCGCTCGGGGGTAAGCTGCAGGACCTGATCTGGCGTTACGGCCAGCGCGCGTAATATGTCGCCAATCAGCGGCTCTGTCAGCGACGGCGGGGTTTCCGCCACCATCACCAGACGAATATGTTCAGGAAGCGAGATAGCGATTTCGCCCTGTAACGCCCCCGGTCGGCGCAGCGACCACTGGGTAATGCCCAGCTGCTGTAGTTGCCAGTCTCGTCGGGATGTCATAGCGAAACACTCCTGTTAAACAAGCGCGCAATATAGCAAATCCGTCGTATCTGCGCCAACAAACTACTATAATCGGCGCCAGTCTTAATGAAGGAGTGTTTCATGTCCGCTTTTACCCCGGCAAGTGAAGTCTTGCTGCGCCACAGTGATGATTTCGAGTCCGCCCGCGTTCTGTTTGCCGGTGACCTGCAGGATGACCTGCCTGCTCGTCTGGATACCGCGGCCAGCCGCGCCCACACCCAGCAGTTCCACCACTGGCAGGTCCTCAACCGCCAGATGGGTGACAACGTCCGTTTTAGCTTAGTGGCCGAGGCCGCTGACGTCGCCGAATGCGATACCCTGATCTACTACTGGCCGAAGAACAAACCAGAAGCGCAGTTCCAGCTGATGAACCTGCTCTCTCTGCTGCCGGTGGGAAGCGATATTTTCGTCGTCGGCGAAAACCGCAGCGGCGTCCGCAGCGCGGAACAAATGCTGGCTGAATATGCGCAGCTGAATAAAGTCGACAGCGCGCGTCGCTGTGGTCTATACCATGGCCGTCTGGAAAAACAGCCATCCTTCAACGCCGACGCGTTCTGGGGCGAATATGCGCTGGATAATCTGACCATCAAAACCCTGCCAGGGGTCTTTAGCCGCGACGGTCTGGACGTGGGCAGCCAGCTGCTGCTCTCCACCCTCGAGCCACATACCAAAGGAAAAGTGCTGGACGTCGGCTGCGGCGCGGGCGTGCTGGCCGCGGTGCTGGCCAGCCATTCACCGAAGGTGCGCCTGACCCTGTGCGACGTCAGCGCCCCGGCGGTGGAAGCCAGCCGCGCGACGCTTGCCGCCAACGGTTTTGCAGGCGATGTGTTTGCCAGCAACGTCTTCTCCGAGGTCAATGGTCGCTTCGACATGATTATCTCTAACCCGCCATTCCATGACGGGTTGCAGACCAGCCTCGAGGCGGCCCAGGCGTTGATCCGCGGCGCGGTTCGCCATCTGAACAGCGGTGGTGAGCTGCGTATTGTTGCCAACGCCTTCCTGCCATATCCCCAGGTGCTGGATGAGACATTTGGCTTCCATGAGGTGATCGCCCAGACCGGACGCTTTAAAGTCTATCGCACCATCATGACCCGACAGGCGAAAAAATAACGCCCTCTCACGCCGGCGGCCCGTTCGCGGTACCGCTGGCGCTTCCCGCGGGCAAATCCGCCCATTTTTGCAGCAATCGATACAACCTGCATAATTAACTATTGACGTGCCGCCGAAAACCACTAGAATGCGCCTCCGTGGTAACGATACTTTCATAGTGTCGATGGTATGCGAAGGTGGCGGAATTGGTAGACGCGCTAGCTTCAGGTGTTAGTGTCCTTACGGACGTGGGGGTTCAAGTCCCCCCCCTCGCACCATAATCCACGTTGATATTGCTCGCACTGGGCGAAGGTGGCGGAATTGGTAGACGCGCTAGCTTCAGGTGTTAGTGTCCTTACGGACGTGGGGGTTCAAGTCCCCCCCCTCGCACCAACGAGGCAATATCCAAAGAAAGAATACTGTGCGAAGGTGGCGGAATTGGTAGACGCGCTAGCTTCAGGTGTTAGTGTCCTTACGGACGTGGGGGTTCAAGTCCCCCCCCTCGCACCAATATTCTTCCTTCCCCGGCCTCATCCCCTCAGTTTAATATCCAGCAACATCAGCATAATTCCACTAATCAGTGCGACGCACGATGGTAGCAGAATAAAATGGCGCAGTTGACGATGCCATATCATTGCCGCAGACATCAGCATGCCCACCGCGACCAGCAACCGCCATACGTCAGCCGACACCCCGGCATACCCGAGAGCGACAATCAGCGCGCCGGGAATCACCACTCCCCAGCCGCTTCCTAATGCTCGCTGCAGCATGGTTTCACCTCTCATAATGATAATGATAACCAATATCATATGATAATTTTTATCATTTGTCATTTGCGATGTGCTTCGTCCCTTTTTCTTTACGTTCGCGGTAATGACATACATTCATGAAGGTGATAAATTAAGCGAAATTAACGATATATATTAAATATTTTGCTTATTTTGCAAATACCCTTTTTTTGCACATTGTTATCAGACTCTTCATTTTTGGCTTTCATCATTTTGAAATTTAACGACTAATAATGATTCTTCCGATATGACTGCACAAACCTGGCGAGCACACTACGCACAAAAATATCAATATTCTTTACGGCTTTTTTTACTGCTTAATTTCATTTCCTCCTCTCTGTCGCTGGTCAGCCCCCTATTTACGGTAGTTCGTTTTACGCTGCCCTGCGCCCTGATCGTGGCCTGTAGCGGGCTGATGCTGCTTTGGCACTGGAAATGGCCGCAAGCGAAAATAAATATTCCCGCTATCTCGTTGTTATTTGGCATGCTGTGGGCATGGCATGTGGTGGCAAAAGCAATGCTATTGACACCGCCGCATTTTAACTATCTGGTGATCGCCCTATTAAGCATTTTGTTTATCGGCACCATCGCTTTTTCCAATAATATCACTGCCTTTACCCTTCACTCTTTACCGACTTTCCTTGCCTGCCTGATAATGGCGGAAGGGGAACAATGGTTGCGCATGACCTACTGTTTTATGCTGCCTATTGCCGGCATTACCCTGCAAAATATTATCCAGAAGCGCAGCGATGCCTTTACACAGGGATTAATGGATAAACTGATGCAGGAACGCAATACGCTCAACGATCTCAGTATGCTGGATCCCCTGACCGGTCTGTATAATCGCCGCGGGCTGCAAAATCGCCTCGATACGCTGCTGGCGCTGGACGGCGATAACCACTATGTGCTGCTTCTCGATATCGATCACTTTAAAGCCTATAACGACCACTATGGCCATATGATGGGTGACCAGGCACTGATTCGCGTCTCTGCCGCCATTCGCAACGCCGTGCGCTCACGCGATATTGTCGCTCGCTTTGGCGGAGAGGAGTTTATGGTGTTACTGACCAACAGCAGTAAAGAAACCGCCTGGCAGGCTGCCGAACGCATTCGTCAGCGAGTCTACGATTTGAAGATCCCCCATATGTTTAATGAAAGCGTCGCGACCAACGTCACCATCAGCATTGGCCTGACGCCATTAATTGATGACAACATTGAGCAAGCGCTGGCGCGAGCCGATGGGGCACTCTATGAGGCCAAAAATAAAGGCCGTAACATTATTCTTGCCAGCTAACCTTCAGGCGCCGCGACGCCGACAAAAACCTTGCCATGCTACCTGCAAACAACTAATATCAGGAATCATTATCATTTAGATTTGTATCTGGAAATCGCATGGCCTGGCGTTCCCTTCCTCTCAGCGATGAACTCATTTGGCGGGCTCCCCTCCCGACGGCTGAGCGCGCCCTGGCGGAAAGTATTCGGGAAAAAATCGCGACCCTGCGTCCTCACCTGCTGGATTTTCTGCGCCTGGATGAACCGGCCCCCCGGCACGCGTTAACCCTTGCCGAGTGGTCGCAACCCACTGCGTTACGCTCCCTGCTGGCAACTTATTCCGATCATATCTACCGTCATCAACCGACGCTACCGCGGGAACAGAAGCCCCTGCTCTCGCTCTGGGCGCAATGGTATATCGGTTTGCTGGTCCCTCCCTTGATGCTGGCGCTGCTCAATGAACCGCAGGGCCTCAGCCTGGCGCCAGAACATTTCCACGTCGAATTTCACGAAAGCGGCCGGGCCGCCTGTTTCTGGATTGATGTGCATAGCGATGCGGGAATTGAAAGGCTTTCCCCCCAGGCGCGGATGGATATTCTGGTCACGCGTACCCTGAAGCCGGTTGTTGAGGCGCTGGAAGCGACGGGTGAGATCAATGGCAAGCTTATCTGGAGCAATACGGGTTATTTGATTAACTGGTATCTTGGGGAAATGCGCGCGCTGCTGGGTGATGAACAGCTTGCCGCCCTGCGCCAGCACTGCTTCTTTGAAAAACAGCTCACCGATGGCCAGGATAACCCGCTGTGGCGAACGGTGGTGCTGCGTGAAGGGCAGTTAGTCCGACGCACCTGCTGTCAGCGCTATCGCCTGCCGGATGTCCAACAGTGCGGCGACTGCACCCTAAAATAACCCCCTGTACGTCATAAAACGGGCGACCGCCGCCGCCCGCTCACAACTTATGCAGTCTGTTGACTCTCCTGCTCCGCCCGTTCAGCCTCTTCCGCTTCCTGGGCAAGGAGTTGTTTCTCATAGACCTTAAAGAACGGGAAGTAGATAATCGCCGACACACAGGCCAGCACGATCACCAGAATCGCCGCGCGGAAATCCCAGCCCAGCGCCCAGGCCCCGCCAATCGGCGCAGGTGCCGTCCACGGTACTACCGAGATAACGCGACCAATCAGATCCAGTTTCATCGCCGCCCAGGCCAGCACCGCGTTCACCATCGGCGCCAGCAGGAACGGAATAAAGAATACCGGGTTCATAACGATAGGCGTGCCGAAGATAACCGGTTCATTAATGTTAAACAGACTTGGCACCACGCTCAGACGGCCAATGGAACGCAAATGCGCTGAGCGGCTGCGCAGGTAACAAAACACCAGCCCCATGGTGGCACCAGAACCGCCGACGACGATAAAGAACGTCCAGAACGCCTCCATAAAGATATGCGGTAAAGGCGCGCCCTGAGCCAATGCCTGCTGGTTCATTCCGAGGTTGGTCAGCCAGAACATCTGCAGCATCCCGGACACAATCGCCGCACCATGGATCCCGGCAAACCACAACAGATGGCCGATAAGCACCGCCAGCAGGATCGCCGGCAGGGAATCGGCAGCCGAAACCAGTGGTTTGAAAATAGCCATAATGGCCTGCGGGATCAGCATGTCAAAATGGTGTTGAATAAACAGGCTCAGTGGATACAGCGTCAGTACGACCACCAGCACCGGGATCAACAGATCAAAGGAGTTTTTGATCATCGGTGGCACCTGATCCGGCAGCCGGATACCGATGTTATGCGCCTTAAGAAAACGCATCAGCTCCACACAATAGATCGCCACCAGAATGGCGGTAAAGATCCCCGTACCGCCGAGGCTATCCACTGGCAGCGTGCCCTGCGTTTTCGGCGCGGCGACCAACAAAAAGGCCATGATCGACAACATCGCGCACATGAAAGGATCAAGCTGATGGGATTTCTCGTAGTGTTTACCGAGGTTATAGGAGATTGCCGCGCAGATGTGGATCGACATGATCCCCATCGTCATATCAAAGGGGGTCAGAATACGTCCTTCAAACTCTTTTGCCAGATCCAGCCAGGCGCGGGCAAAACCCCAGGTGGTGTCCGGTGAGAAAGGGGGATAAGCAAACACCAGCAGGAACGATCCGACGATCATAAACGGCATCGCTGAGATAAAACCGTCACGGATAGCCATGACGTGGCGCTGCGATGAGATCCGCCCTGCGATGGGGCTTATGTAATTTTCTACAAAGCGAAATATCAAATTAAACGCAGCATGGTTAGCAGACATAGTAGCCCTCCTGACAGGCTATTGATACTGGCCCAACAACGATTACCCTGCCGTTACGATGACCGCTTTTTGAGTCAGCAGGCCGCTGGTCGTATAGGTAACCGGCTATACTGCTCATGATCCAACGATTCATACACGGCTCTTATGTTATAAATAAACGGAGAAGTGACGGTTCCAGTATTCATCGCAATGCGCTCAACCGCAACCGGTTACAGTAACCGGTTACGGCGAATGTGAAGGAGATCGACAAAATAGAAAGAATCTGGATTGTCGGCGTCGATATTTACACTCCGCCAGGCTTGTGACAGATTTAAACAGGCTTTAATCAGGAGAATCCAATGAGTCTGCAGTCTGTACGGCAGTTTTTTGCCGAACACGCCCCCGATATCGAAATTATCGAGTTAAATCAGAGTACCGCAACCGTTGAGCTGGCTGCTGCCGCGCACAACGTTGAGCCGGGACAAATCGCCAAAACGCTGTCACTGAAGATCAAGGATAAGATTGTATTGATCGTCGCCAGGGGCGATGCGCGACTGGATAATAAAAAACTGAAAGAGACCTTTGGTGCGAAAGCCAGAATGTTGAGCAGCGATGAGGTGGTGACCTGGACCGGTCATCCGGTCGGCGGGGTGTGCCCATTTGGCCTGGAGAACCCACTGTCCGTCTATTGCGATGTTTCTCTTAGACGCTATCAGGAAGTGCTACCCGCGGCTGGAGCCATTCACAGCGCCGTTCGTATCGAACCAGAACGAATGGCGCAGCTCACTGATGCGACGTGGGTAGACGTGTGCCTATAGCCGTATTACGCCACCTGCTTAACAGCGCAGGCCGTGCCGCTAACGGGTAAATGCAGCAAGATATCCGCCGCGTTTAATAAACCAATGTCTGAGCGAACCCCGAGCTTGGTCATAGCATTAAACTTATGCGCGCGGATAGTTTTTATGTTCCGATTCAGCTGTATCGCAATTTCGGACAGCGAATATCCCCAGGACATATAGCGAAGAATGGCGTGCTCCGTTGGGCTCAACGGGTCGTTGCACGCCTCTCTGTCGCAAAACTGTTCACGGCCGGTGATAGGGTGATTATCCAGCAACTGTAACAAACGCTCCTGTAACCCGCGTCGTGGCGCGCATTTATTCAATATACCGTGCAGGCAGGCTGGCATGAGATGGCCAATCAGGTGCATTTCACTTTCGCTATTTGCCAGAATAATCGTTTGCACCTCCGGTCGACGTCGCGCCATTTCATGAAGAAAAAGCAAACTCTCTGCTCTTGATGAACGGCTTCCGGACAGTGAAAAAATAATAGCTGACCAGGGAAATGATTTTTCCACTTCCCTGAGCTGACTGACATTTTTGAAAAAATGAATATGATAGTGGCGATTATCTTCACGGCTAAAGATATAGCGCCATGCCATTTCCGTCATCACACATTTTTCCACTATGGCGACATGGCGGGTTGTACTATTTTTTTCCATTCCATTTGCTCCCCGTAAGCTGAATTGATATTCAGCTCTTGCATTCCCTGCGCGCTGTTGATCCAGGCGTACATTTCAGCATTGCTTCGCAGTGATAAACGACGCATTGCGCTATTTTTCTGCGCGCTGATAGTTTTATTACTCTTTTTCAACAGCGAGGCGATCTGGTTAATTCCCCATCCCTTTGCCAGCAGACGCAAAACCTTGCGCTCTGAAAGGGTTAACATCGCCGCAGAGTGGTAGGTTGCGAAATCATTGTCCTCATCCACGGTAAAGAGTGTTCGGCTAATTTGCTCAGCAGCACGACTACCGGCACAAATCACCTCTATCAGCCGATTGATGGGCTCGCTCTCGGAGACCAACGAACTTTCAGGGCGAATTAATAGCTCAACGGCTAAGGGATAGAGACTGTCGCTAACCATAAAAACCCAGTGAATGTCTCGATACTGGGTCATTAGAGAGTAATAGCGCTCGCAAACGGCCCGGGGGTGCGCTATCTCGCCAGAGATATCGGCCACAACCAGAACCGCCCGCCGCAGCTGCAAAAGAGTGAGCTCATCATGGGAACGGCAAAAGCTGAGTTCGTAATCAGGAAGATTTTCGTTAAAAATAACCTTCAAACCTGACTGCATGACGGGAATTTTACTAATAATAACACCAAACTTACCTTGCCCTGGTAACATAACACCTCCGCTTCCTGTCGAAGTTTCTTCGCATGCCGGCAAACAATCGGCGCGTAGCCTCATCGCCATATCATTCTCAGAATGAATATAAAAATTATATTCATGGCCTGCGTACACGGTATACGTTACGACCGAACCGTGGTCATACCGTGTAAATATTATTCCTGTGTATACTTGCGATTAATATTAGCACAGATACCTCTGCGCTAATAAATTAGAAAAGATAAAACCATTATTTAGAAAAAATAATTTCAGGCACAAAAGTTATTAAACGTTGTCTTTAATTGTTTCTCTAAATGCTTTTGGAGACATACCGCTATAGCGCCGGAAAAAACGAGAGAAGTAGGCTGCATCGCTAAAACCTAAATAATCAGAGAGTTGCGTTACCGTCATTCGGGTATACTGCAGATTACGCCGCGCTTCAAGCATCAAACGTTGATGCAATACTCCGAGCGCGCTACAGCCATGAAACTCACGGCATAAATAATTCAGGTGCGTCACTGACAGTCCAATCAGCTTCGCGTACTCCGCCAGCGGAAGATGCTGCCGGTAGTGACTCTCAATCAGTCGGGAAAAGTGGCGCATCATGCTGCGCTTTCGCTCAGCTTTATCTTCCGCGGGCGGCGCAGGGCGACACTGCCGGTTCAGCCAGACCAACAATGTCCCCAGCAGCGAATAAAGCATCATCTCCCGGGCATCGTGTTCTTCGCAATACTCCTCGCGAAGCGCCGAAAATAGCGTATGCAGACGCCCCCGGGATCGTCCCACCGGCACACACTGCGGTACGCTAAGTACATCCAGCGGTCGTCCAAACTGATTTTCGAACCGGCTCAGCAGCGGCAACGCCAGAGAAAGTACATATCCTTGCGTTCCCGGTGAAAAATGAAATCCATGAATACACAGCGCAGGAACCACCTGAATGCAGGATTCCGTCACCACCGCGGTGCTACCTTCAATTTCTATCTCCGCCCGGCCCTGATGCAGATAGAGAAGCTGGACCATTTCCGCATGCTGGTGGACACGGATGTGCCACTCATACAGGCTGCTGCGCTGCAAAATAGACTCGCAGTGCAGCAGATCCGGTGTCGGCCAACCGCGTTCTTCGCCATATAGCTTAAATACGGGAACAGCTTGCATGGGCGGCATAGTCACTCCTCTTTCGTCAGGTGACGCGTTCTATGGGCAAACCCACGTAGTTTTCCGCGATGGTGGTCAGTCCGGCGCGTGAGCCAAGATAGTAGCGACGGTCCGCCGCCTGCATTTTGGCATCAAACGCGTTCTGGTCCGGGAAATCGTGCAGCAGGCGGGTCATAAACCAGCTAAAGCGTTCCCCTTTCCAGACCCGATCCAGCGCCAGTCGCGAGTAGCTCGCCAGCAGATCGCTCCGGCCACGATGATAGTACTCGCGCAGGATCTGCCACAGGTAGTTAACATCCGATGCCGCCAGGTTTAACCCTTTAGCTCCGGTTGGCGGCACGATATGCGCGGCATCCCCCACCAGGAACAATCGTCCATACTGCATCGGCTCCACCACGAAGCTACGCAGAGGGGCAATGCTTTTCTCAAGTGAGTGACCAGTCACTAACTTTGATGCCAGGTCGTCCGGTAACCTGCGTTTCAGCTCCAGCCAGAAGCGTTCGTCCGACCATGCTTCCACCTTATCGCTCAGCGGAACCTGCAGATAGTAGCGGCTGCGGGTTAGTGAGCGCTGACTACATAATACAAACCCCCGTTGATGATGCGCATAGATCAGCTCGGGATTGACCGGTGGCGTATCCGCCAGCAGTCCTAACCAGCCAAACGGCCAAATGCTTTCGTAGGTTTTGAGGATGTCGCGGGGAATACTTTGCCGCGACACGCCGTGGAACCCGTCGCAACCGGCGATGAAATCGCACTCCAGGCGGCAGGTTTCTCCTTCGCTGAGGTAGGTGATCGTCGGCCGGTCGCTTTTGGCGTCATGAATAACCACCTCGCTCACGCCGTAGACGATCGGTGCGCCGCTGGCGGCCCGGGCCGCCATGAGATCGCGGGTCACTTCGGTCTGACCGTAAACCATCACACTTTTGCCGCCGGTCAGCTCGCTCAGGGCGACAGGCACCCGCTGGCCATCAAACAGAAACTCCACCCCATGATGCACCAGGCCTTCAGCGTCCATTCGCTGTGCCACACCCGCTTCGCGTAGCAGATCGACGGTGCCGCTTTCCAGAATTCCGGCGCGAATACGCCCCAGCACATACTGCGGTGTCTGGCGTTCAAGGATCACGGTATGGATCCCGGCGTTATGCAGCAACTGCCCCAGCAGTAGCCCGGAAGGGCCAGCGCCAATAATCGCGACCTGTGTTTTCATAGGGTTGTCTCACTTTTGCAGGGTTAATTATTTGTATGTTTTTTGTTTAATAAAAGTACTTTCCTGCATTTTTGATAAGTCAGACGGGAAAAAGAAGGGATGAATGGCGATAAAAATTGCACTTTTCACCAAACTGATAAAAGTGTGGAACGCTTCAAATTATGCCCCCCCGGTCGGCGAGACATTTTTGCACATTATTTGATCCCACCCCCCTCAGCCACCATGATGCTTCAGGTTAAAGTATCAGCAGAGACCAGGCGTCGCGTACAGCAGAGGAATTATGCAGGTTGATCGGGCACAGCAGCGGGCAATCACACGTTTATGTATCCAGTGTGGTCTTTTTTTGTTACAGCACGGCGCCGAAAGTGCGCTGGTGGAAGAGCTATCCACCCGCCTCGGACGGGCGCTGGGAATGGACAGCGTGGAAAGCGCCATCTCCTCGAATGCCATCGTGCTGACCACCATTAAAGATGGCGAATGCCTCACCTCAACGCGTAAAAATGTCGACCGCGGCATCAATATGCATGTGGTGACGGAAGTGCAGCATATTGTGATCCTCGCCGAGCATAAACTGCTGGACTATCGCGACGTTGAGAAACGCTTTGCGCAGATCGTTCCCCTGCGCTATCCGCGCTGGTTGCTGGTCCTGATGGTGGGGTTCTCCTGCGCCTGTTTCTGCAAACTGAATAACGGCGGCTGGGACGGGGCGCTGGTCAGCTTTTGCGCCAGTACCGTCGCCATGTACATTCGCCAGGTGCTGACCCACCGGTCCATGCATCCGCAGATCAACTTCTGCATTACCGCGTTTGTCGCCACCACCATCTCCGGGCTGCTGTTGCGCCTGCCGGCCTTTGCCAGCACCCCAACCATTGCCATGGCTGCCAGCGTCCTGCTGCTGGTTCCAGGGTTTCCTTTAATCAACGCCGTCGCCGATATGTTTAAAGGACATATCAATACGGGGCTTGCCCGCTGGGCGATCGCCAGCCTGTTGACCCTCGCCACCTGCATTGGCGTGGTGATGGCGATGACGGTATGGGGGCTGCGCGGATGGGCATAATCTCGTTTATCTTCGCGCTGGCGGAAGATATGGTGCTGGCAGCCATTCCGGCCGTCGGTTTTGCGATGGTCTTTAATGTCCCCCAGCGCGCCCTGCGCTGGTGTGCGCTGCTGGGGGCGATTGGTCACGGCTCGCGTATGGTCATGATGAGCGCGGGCTTTAATATTGAGTGGGCCACCTTTCTCGCTGCCCTGCTGGTGGGCAGCATCGGCATCCAGTGGTCGCGCTGGTATCTGGCGCATCCCAAGATTTTTACCGTCGCCGCCGTGATCCCGATGTTTCCCGGCATCTCGGCCTATACCGCGATGATCTCCGCAGTAAAGATCAGCCATTTTGGCTATTCGGAAGAGATGATGATTTTGCTGCTGAGCAATTTTTTAAAGGCGTCTTCTATCGTGGGCGCCCTCTCCATTGGCCTGTCGATACCCGGTCTGTGGCTGTATCGTAAGCGTCCTCGCGTCTAATCCTGGCGTCGCGGTAAAATCGCGACGCTCCTTCCGCGATGGGCTCTGTGCTACTATGTGCAGATCACCCCACTCTTTGCAGTTCAGAGTTGAGATAGAGTTATGTCTTCGCGAATTTTAACCTCCCATTTTAGCGGCCTGGAAGAGTTCCTCCAGCAGCACGCGGCGCTGCTGGCGAAATCGACTGACGGCACCGTCGCCGTTTTTGCCAATAATGCGCCGGCGTTCTATGCGCTGACGCCGGCCCGGCTGGCGCAGTTGCTCGAACTGGAAGCCAGGCTGTCGCGCCCCGGCAGCGACATCGCGCTTGACCCGCAGTTTTTCGAGGAGCCCGCCGCGGCGCCGGTTGCGGTGCCGATGGGCAAATTTGCTATGTACGCCGACTGGCAGCCGGACGCCGACTTTCAGCGCCTGGCCGCGCTGTGGGGCATTGCCCTGAGCCAGCCGGTCACCCCGGAAGAGCTGGCCGCCTTCGTCGCTTACTGGCAGGCGGAAGGTAAAGTGTTTCACCACGTGCAGTGGCAGCAGAAACTGGCTCGCAGCGTGCAAATCAGCCGCGCCAGCAATGGCGGACAGCCGAAGCGCGATGTGAACAGCGTCAGCGAACCGGACAGCCAGATTCCGCGAGGTTTCCGAGGATGAGCATGAAAAACGTTGGCGACTTAATGAAACGCCTGCAGAAAATGATGCCGGCTCATATCGAGCCGGCGTTTAAAACCGGCGAAGAGCTGCTGGCCTGGCAAAAAGAGCAAGGCCGGCTGCGTTCTGAAGCGCTGGAGCGGGAAAATCGTGCGATGAAAATGCAGCGTACCTTTAACCGCTCGGGGATCCGCCCGCTGCATCAGAACTGCTCTTTTGATAACTATCGTGTCGAGTGCGAGGGGCAGATGAATGCCCTTGCCCGGGCGCGTCAGTATGTGGAAGAGTTCGACGGCAATATCGCCAGCTTTATCTTCTCCGGCAAACCGGGTACCGGCAAAAACCACCTGGCGGCAGCCATCTGCAACGAGCTGCTGCTGCGCGGGAAATCCGTCTTAATCATCACCGTGGCCGATATTATGTCGGCGATGAAAGATACTTTCGGCAACCGGGAAACGAGCGAAGAGCAGTTGTTGAGCGACCTCAGCAAAGTCGACCTGCTGGTGATTGATGAAATTGGTATGCAGACGGAATCTCGTTATGAGAAGGTCATTATTAATCAGATAGTTGACCGCCGCTCCTCATCGAAACGGCCTACCGGGATGCTGACCAACAGCAATATGGAAGAGATGAACAAACTGCTTGGTGAGCGGGTAATGGATCGTATGCGCCTCGGCAACAGCCTGTGGGTGATCTTCAACTGGGAAAGTTACCGCCACCGCGTCACCGGCAAAGAGTATTAAGAGATTTCCGCACGGCGACGGCGTTATACTAAAGGAATTCTTCAGTCACGCTTATGAGTTCGTCTATTATGAAATCGTTAAAACATGGCTTTATTGCCGCGCTTGTCGCCGGGGCCTTTACCGTCGCCGGCGCCCACGCCGCCTCCTGGCAGGATTCTCTTAACAGTGCCGCCAGCCAGCTCAGCGGTAGTAGCACCCAGAACAGCGGCGGCATGTCCGTCTCCTCGCTAACCAGCCTGCTTAACGGCAACAGCCAGTCTCTGACCGCCAGCAGCATGAATAACGCCGCCGGGATCATGTCTTATTGCGCGAAACAGAAGCTCGCCTCGGTGACCAGCGCCGATAATGTCAAAAATCAGGTACTGGATAAACTGGGTCTCAGTACACCGGAAAAACAAAAACAGGACACCAACTATCTGGATGGTCTGCAGGGTCTGCTTAACAGCAAAAACGGCCAGCAGCTGGACCTGAATACCCTCGGCAACAGCTCGCTGGCGAAACAGGTAAAAACCAAAGCCTGCGATCTGGTCCTGAAACAGGGCGTTAACTTCCTCTCCTGATACGTACGGCTAATGCCGCGTTTGTCGCCTTCGCGACGGCAGCGCGGTCTGAAACGTTTTTTTTACCCATTTACCCTCCCCGCTTCCCCGTCAAAGCCGATGCGATGCGGATCAAAAAAGGCAACTTCTAAACCAATTCTGAATAACTGCACAGTTTCATGACGCTAGAATTGCAGCAAGATGGCGCTGCAATTACAGTGTGGCGTGAAAAGTAATCTGTTCTGCCAGCCAACAACTGGCGCTAATGAGGATGAGCTGTGTCAGAGTTGTTATCCATCGCCTTATTTTTAGCATCGGTGGTGCTTTATGCCTGGAAAGCGGGACGTAACACCTGGTGGTTTGCCGCCACGCTCACGGTGTTAGGCCTGTTCGTGGTGCTGAATATCACCCTCTACGCCAGCGACTACTTTACCGGCGACGGCATCAACGACGCGGTACTCTACACCCTGACCAACAGCCTGACCGGCGCCGGGATCGGTAAATACATTCTGCCGGGTGTCGGCGTGGCCGTTGCGTTGGTTGCCGTTTTTGGCGCCCTCGGCTGGATCCTGCGCCGCCGCCGCCATCATCCTCATCACGTTGGTTACAGCCTGGCGGCTCTGCTGCTGGCACTGGCTTCCGTCGATGCCAGCCCGGCGTTCCATCAGATCAGCGAGCTGGTGAAATCTCAGTCGCGTGAGGGCGACCCGGACTTTGCCGCCTATTATAAAGAGCCGTCAAAGCGTATCGACAATCCGCAGCTGAATCTGGTGTATATCTACGGCGAAAGCCTGGAGCGCACCTATTTTGATAACGATGCCTTCCCTAACCTCACCCCTGAACTGGGTAAAATAAAAGATCAGGGGCTCGATTTCAGCAATACCATGCAGCTGCCGGGGACCGATTACACCATCGCCGGCATGGTCGCCTCGCAGTGCGGTATTCCGCTCTTCGCGCCGTTTGAAGGCAACGCCTCGGCCTCGGTTTCCAGCTTCTTTCCGCAGAATATCTGCCTGGGCGATATTCTGAAGAACTCCGGCTACGAAAACTATTTTGTGCAAGGGGCCAACCTGCGCTTTGCTGGCAAAGACGTGTTTCTTAAATCCCACGGATTCGATCATCTGTACGGGGCGGAAGAGCTAAAAACCACGGTGGCGGATCCGACCTACCGCAACGACTGGGGTTTCTATGACGACACCGTGCTCGACGAGACGTGGAAAAAATTCGAAGAGCTGTCGCGCTCCGGGAAACGCTTCTCGCTGTTCGCCCTGACGGTGGATACCCACCACCCCGATGGCTTTATCTCGCGCACCTGCGAGCGCAAACGCTATGACGTGGACGGTAAGAAAAACCTCTCTTTCAGCGCCGTTAGCTGTAGCCAGGAACATATCGCCGCGCTGATCGAGAAGATTAAAGCCTCACCCTATTTTAAAAACACGGTCATCGTGGTTTCTTCCGATCACCTGGCCATGAAGAACAGCGCCTGGGATTACCTCAACAAGCACGATCGCAGCAATCTGTTTTTTGTCCTGCGCGGCGATCAACCGCAGCAGGAGACCCTGGCGGTGAAACGCAACACCATGGATAACGGTGCGACAGTGCTGGATATTCTCGGCGGCGATAACTTTATTGGTCTCGGGCGCAGCAGCCTCTCCGGCCAGTCGCTCTCCGGTATTTTCATGAACATGAAAGAGAAAATCCTCGCCTGGAAACCGGACGTGATCCGCCTGTGGAATTTCCCGAAAGAGATGAAAACTTTCACTGTCGACTCGCAGAAGAACATGATTGCCTTTTCCGGCAGCCATTTCCGTCTGCCACTGCTGCTGCGGGTGTCGGATCAGCGCGTGGAGCCGCTGCCGGAAAGCGAATACTCCGCGCCGCTGCGCTTCCAGCTGGCCGATTTCGCGCCGCGGGATAACTTCGTGTGGGTCGATCGCTGCTATAAAATGGGGCAACTGTGGGCGCCTGAGCTGGCGCTCTCCACCGACTGGTGCGTCTCGCAAGGGCAGCTGGGTGGTGAACAGAAGGTCCAGCACGTCGATAAGCCACAGTGGCAAGGAAAAACTGCCTTCAGAGACACCCTTATCGATATGGAGCGCTATAAAGGCAATGTCGATACACTGAAGATCGTCGACAACGATATTCGCTACAAGGCCGACAGCTTCGTGTTTAACGTCGCTGGCGCCCCGGAAGAGGTTAAACAGTTCAGCGGCATTTCGCGCCCCGAGTCCTGGGGTCGGTGGTCCAATGCCCAGTTGGGCAGCGACGTAAAGATTGAATACAAAGAACCGCTGCCGGAGAAATTTGATCTGGTGATCACCGCCAAAGCCTATGGCCCCAATGCCAACAAGCCGATCCCGGTACGGGTTGGTCAAAGCGAACAAGTGCTTACGCTGGCCAATGATGTCACCACCACGACGCTGCATTTCGACAACCCGACGCGCAGCAATACGCTGACGATCACGCCGCCGGATCCGCAGTCCACCAACGAGGGCAATATCCTCGGTCACTCCCCGCGTCAGCTGGGGATCGGCATGGTGGAGATCAAAGTGGTGAAAAGCGAAGGCTAAAACAATCCTGCCCGGCGGATTTTCGCGCCGGGCAAGGCTTGCCGTGGCAGGACGTTAACCATACAGCGGCTTTAGTTCATCAGCCGAAAGCCCGGTGATCTTCTGTACCATCTCTTTGTCGAGGCCATTCTGTAACATACTGTCGGCAATGCGCAGCGCCTCGCGCCGGCTGCCTTCCTGCAAGCCCTCCAGGTGCCCTTCTTCCCGGCCTTCTTGCCGACCTTCCTGCTTAAGCTTTTGCGCGATAGACATCAATGTCTCCTCATACTGTGGCAGACGGCGGGCCAGCCGGCGGAGAAACACGCCCGGCTCGGCCGTATTGCCGTACTGCAGCATATAGTGAAACAGCATTCTCAACTGCCGGCGGTTAGTGTATCCCAGCATCACAACCGCCGCCAACGACTCCGTTATGCCGCTGAGATCGCGCTGGCGAATATGCTTTTGCATCAGTTCCAGCAGGGCGACCCGCCGATGCTGCACGATTTCATCGTCCGGCATCACCGTAACGTCGATCAACGGAAACTGGCAGCCATACAGCATTTTCGCCATTTGCGGGTCGGCAAATTCATCCAGCCAGTTCAGCGAGAAAGGATAGGGGCTGGTCACACCGTGATAAAAAAGCATCGGCACCACCAGCGGCAGCGTTTTGTGCCCGGCATCAAGGTGGCGCTGCATCGCGGCAATCGCATAGCGCATCAGGCGAAAGGCCATATGGCTATCCGGCGAGCTCTGATGCTCTATCACCACGTAAACATATCCCGCACCGCAGGTAGTTTGTACCGCCCAGAGAACGTCGGAATACCAGGCGCGCAGATCCTCATCGATAAAGCTCGCTGATTGCAGCTTCAGGGTAGAGAAATCACACCGCTGACGGATCGCTTCGGGAAGGTAAAGAGTGAGGAAATCAGTCGCTGTCTCCGGGTGGCGAAGAAATCGTTTAAATACCGCATCGTGCGGCGTCGAGGTCATCCGTTTTTTCATCGCCATCCGCTTGCCTGAGAGAGAAGGAAGCCGGACTCTACCACCGGTTTTTACCCGGTGGGTTTTGACGATCATTTTCTGGAAAGCGCCTCGGAGAATAGCGTGGCGGCCATCCCGACTGGCCGCCATCAACAGCCCCGTTACAGCCGCGCCAGGGCCTCCCGCATCCCCGCGCTCAAAATCATTTCCAGATAGCGCGTGACCTGGTCGGCAAGGCCGGGAATGGTCGTCAGATCCTCACCCCAGTGCGCGGCATCCTGCAGGACGTCCGTGACCAGTTCATGCAGTGGGCTGCCGTTCGCCACCTGAGCCCATCTTTCGGCAAAGCGGGTTAACCAAGCTTCATCATCCTGTAGCGGATACGCCTGTCCGTCACGCTGGCCGCGATAGAAGGCGATAAGCGCTGCCAGGGCAAACGTTAGCCGCGGCGGGATCGCGCCGTGCTGGCGGATAGTCGTCAGCAACTGCGGCAGGATGCGGGTGCGGAACTTGGTCATGCCATTCAGGGCGATGGAGAGCAATTGATGGCGAATATAGGGATTTAGAAAGCGCCCGGTGACAGCGTCAGCAAATTGACGTAGCTCCCCGGCCGGTAAATCGAGTGCCGGGATAATCTCTTCATCAATCGTCTGCTGGACATAATGGCGAATGGCTTCGTCCTGCATCGCTTCGCCAACCGTATCCACCCCACACAGCCATGCTACCGGCACCAGCGCGGTATGCGCACCGTTAAGAATAGCGACTTTGCGCGCTTTATAGGGCCGGATATCCTCTACGATACGGATATTGCACGGGTAGCGATCCAGCCGCAGCGTTTCCGCCAACGCCTGCGGCCCCTGGATAACGAACAGCCAGAAGTATTCGGCAGTATCCAGGAAAGCATCATGGTAGCCCAGCTCCGCCTCCAGCTTTTCGGCCTCTTCACGGGGATAACCGGTCACAATGCGGTCAACCAGCGTAGAACAAAAGGTATTGGCCGTTTCCACCCAGTCGCTGAATGCCGCAGGCAATTGCCATTCTTTTGCATAGCGCAGCACCAACGCCTTCAGTGCCTCACCGTTATAGTCAATCAGTTCGCAAGGGATTATCGTCCAGCCCTTATCCGCTGCGCCGTTGAAATGGCGGAACCGCTCAAGCAGTAGTTGGGCCAGCTTCGCCGGGAAGCTGACCGGCGGCATATCGTCAGGCCGGTCCCCGGCATGATAGCTGATGCCCGCTTCGGTGGTGTTTGAAAACACGAATGCAATGTTCGGGTCGCGGGCCAGCGCGAGGTAACCTGCAAAATCCTGCCAGGGATTGATCTCATTATTTACGGAGCGGATAATCCGCGCCTCGCTCACCGCCTCGCCGCGTTCATTCAACCCGCGGATCACCGTGGTGTACAGCCCGTCCTGGGTATTCAACGACGGCGGAAACGCAGTGTTGATCGGGCGAACAATGGTTACGCCCGCCGCCAGATCGGTTTGCTCATTCAGCAGATCCAGCTGCCAGTCAATAAATGCCCGCAGGAAGTTACCCTCGCCGAACTGAATCGCACGGGTCGGATACTGAGGTCCTGGAAAGTTTTGTCTGTTTAACGTTTTCATGATCTTCCCTGCTAAAAATGAATGACGCCTTTGATCAGCTGACGATTGTTAATCACGTCGTTTTCGTAAATTTCCGCCAGCGATTTGAAGTCGTAACGGTGGGTCAGCATCATCCTGGCGGTCACTTTCCCTTCGGCCATCAGCCGGCCGACTTTGGCAAAATCCTCTTCCGTGGCATTACGACTGCCCATCATCGTCGTCTCTTTCTTATGAAATTCCGGGTCAGAGAACTGCAGTTCCCCCTTAAACAGACCAACAAAAATGATACTGCCGCCGTGACGGATTAAATTAACGGTGTTGTTCATCGCCTGCTGATTTCCCGTCGCGTCAATCACTTTCTGCGCCAGAGAACCGCCAAACGTTGCCGACAGCTGCCCGGTAAACAGCGGATCGGAGGGATCGAGGGTGGTCAGGCCGAGATGTTGTGCCACATGATCGCGCCGCGCCGGGCTGGTGTCCGCCACCACCACCTGCGCGCCGTCAGCTTTCGCGATCGCCGCCGCCCCGAGCCCAATCGGCCCTGCGCCGACCACCAGCACCTGATCTCCCGGCTGGATCGCTGCGCGACGCACCGCGTGGGCGCTAATGGCGAACGGCTCAATCAACGCCACGGCTTCAGGGTCGACGTCATCCACCACCAGCAGATTGTTTACCGGAACGCAGAGGTATTCGCTAAACCCGCCGTCGCGATGCACGCCGATCACGGAAATGTTCTCACAGCAGTTTGTTCGTCCGCTCAGACAGGCCGGGCACTGGCGGCAGGCGACGTAGGGAATCACAGCGACCTGTTGGCCGCTTTTCAAATTAAGAATATTTTTGCCCAGCCCAATTATCTCACCGCATATTTCATGGCCAAGAACGCGTGGATAACTAAAAAAAGGCTGATTGCCGCCCCATGCATGAATATCTGTCCCGCAAATCCCTACTGCTTTTATTTTAATAAGGACCTCATCATCCGCGGGAATGGGGATCTGGCGTTTTTCCCAGTGAAATTTTTTAGGTTCCTGACACACTAAAGTATTCATCGACGTCATCATTATTTCCTCCGTATTTGTTGGCTTAGATATCGATGAAAAACAGAAACGGAGTGAAAGTCATTACGAAATCTGTGAAACGTCGCGCACAAAACTGTTTTAAATCCGGCTTTAATGGATAAAAAAGGAAAACGTTATGAGTCGCTCACAAAACCTACGCCACAATGTCATCAACCAGGTCATCAACGATATGGCGCGCGGCTTTATCCCCTCGCCGCTCCCCTCGCAAAGCGCCCTGGCGGAGATGTATAACATCAGCCGCACCACGGTGCGCCATATCCTTTGTCACTTATGCGAGCGCGGCGTCCTGCGCCAGGTCAATCATGACTACCAGATCCGTCGCCAGCCGGAAGTTCAGGACGGCTTCGATGGTTCCAGTGCCTCGCTGGCCGAACAGAACCGTCTTTTTGAACAAGCGTTTTTCACCATGATTAACCAGCGTCAGCTACGCGCCGGGGAACGGTTCTCCGAACTGCAACTGGCGCGTGCTGCGGGCGTCAGCCCGGTCGTGGTCAGGGAATTTTTACTAAAATTCAGCCGCTACAACCTGATTGAAAGCGAAAAGCGCGGCCAGTGGAACATGAAGAAGTTTGAGCAATCCTGGGCCGAGCAGCTGTTCGAACTGCGGGAAATGCTGGAAACCCACGCACTGCAACACTTTCTTAATCTACCGGACAGCGACGCCCGCTGGCTGCAGGCCAAAACCCTGCTTGAGCGCCACCGCACCCTGCGGGACAGCATCGGCGACAGCTTTCGTATGTTTTCCCAGCTCGATCGTGATTTTCACACGCTGCTGCTTTCCGCCGCTGATAATATATTTTTTAATCAATCACTTGAGATTATCTCCGTGATCTTCCACTTCCACTATCAGTGGGATGAAAGCGACCTGAAACAGCGTAATATCATCGCCATTGATGAACATATGACTATCCTGAGCGCACTTATCTGTCGCAGCGATCTCGATGCCAACCTGGCGCTACGTAACCACCTGAACTCGGCGAAGCAATCCATGATTAACTCGATCAAGCAAAGTGAATCGCTGGCGCATTAAGTACCGATTAAAAACAGAAAATGATTAGCAACAGCACAAATCTAAAAACGTAATCCAGCGCCCTCAAAAAGGTTATTTATGCTGAAAACAAGTCGACTTAGTTAACTGTGAAATATGTGGGTGGTGTTTAAACCATTCGTTGTCACTTGGCGTTCAAACATAATAATCAGGAGTCAGGCGTGGAACCACAAAATATAACCATAGACCCGCAGACCGACTTTAAAAAGGGGAAAGCGGAGACTATTTCAGCCCCCTTAGAAAATACGCTACAACGTAGCTCTCGTATTAAAAAAATTCAAACAACGGCAATGATCCTGTTATTTCTGGCGGCGGTGATTAATTACCTCGACCGAAGTTCATTGTCCGTCGCGAACTTAACGATTCGCCAGGAATTAGGGCTCACCGCTACTGAAATCGGGGCGCTATTATCGGTTTTCTCTCTGGCCTATGGCATTGCGCAACTGCCCTGCGGGCCGCTGCTGGACCGCAAAGGTCCGCGCATCATGCTGGGGCTGGGCATGTTTTTCTGGTCGCTATTTCAGGCCGTATCCGGGATGGTTCACAGCTTTACCCAGTTCGTCCTGGTGCGCATCGGCATGGGGATCGGCGAAGCGCCAATGAACCCCTGCGGCGTCAAGGTGATCAACGACTGGTTTAATATTAAAGAGCGCGGTCGCCCAATGGGCTTCTTCAACGCCGCCTCGACGATCGGTGTCGCGGTCAGCCCACCGATCCTTGCCGCAATGATGCTGATGATGGGCTGGCGCTGGATGTTCATCACCATTGGCGTACTGGGGATCTTCATCGCGATCGGCTGGTATATGCTCTATCGCAATCGCGAGCATATTAATCTGACCGCAGAGGAACAGGCGTACCTTAACGCCGGAAGCGTCAACGTTCGCCGCGACCCACTGAGCTTTGCTGAATGGCGCAGCCTGTTTAAAAACAAAACGATGTGGGGAATGATGCTCGGCTTTAGCGGCATCAACTATACCGCCTGGCTGTATCTGGCCTGGCTGCCGGGCTATCTGCAGACGGCGTATAATCTCGATCTGAAAAGTACCGGTTTTATGGCCGCCATTCCTTTCCTGTTTGGTGCCGCCGGTATGCTGATCAATGGCTACGTCACCGACTGGCTGGTCAAAGGCGGCATGGCGCCGATCAAAAGCCGCAAGATCTGCATCATTGCCGGGATGTTCTGCTCTGCAGCGTTTACGCTGATTGTGCCGCATGCCACCACCTCAATCGTGGCGGTGCTGTTAATCGGTATGGCATTGTTCTGCATTCACTTTGCCGGAACGTCCTGCTGGGGATTGATCCACGTCGCCGTGGCGTCAAGAATGACGGCTTCCGTCGGCAGTATTCAGAATTTTGCCAGCTTTATCTGCGCTTCATTCGCACCGGTGGTAACCGGATTTATTGTCGATACCACCCATTCCTTCCAGCTGGCACTGGTTATATGCGGCTGTGTGACCGCTCTCGGCGCGCTGGCCTACATTTTCCTGGTTCGCCAGCCGATTAGTGACCCGCGTAACGACTAAATCTTAACGCCCTGCCAACCGCAGGGCATTCATCGTTGCGCTCATCTCATACTGTTGTAGTGTCAAGGCGGCATAGCCGGCCGCGGCAAACAGCGGCGTAAAAGTTTCCGGGACCGTCACCGAAGTACCCACACCCGGGAACTGGTGCGCCAGCGCCACCAGCAGCTCACGCGCCAGCCCCTGACGGCGGGCGGCGGGCTCCACCCACAAAAACTGCAGTACAGGCCGCGAGCCCACCGTCGTTAGAACCGCGAAGGCGCGCTGTTCCAGCGTCACGACCTGACATGGCAGGGTGGCGAAGGTGAGCGGATCCAGCAGCCAGGGGAGTTGACTGTTACTCTCGTCAATGGCGCGCCGTAGCAGGGCCAGGGGGGGATAAAGCTGTAACACCTTCGATGTCGCAGCCAGAGGCGCTGTGCTCAGGTAGCCGCAGAGCCCATAGCGCCGCGTAAAGCCCAGCGCCTGATATAGCGCGACGGCCGCATGGTTATCGCGGATCACCTCCAGGGATACCGTCTCGATCCCCTGCTGTTGCAGGCGCATTAGCAGCTCTTGCATCAGTTTCCGGCCCAGGCCTTTGCCGCGCCAGGCCGGGCGCAGGGCAAAGGCCGCCAGGCGGGCAGCACTCCCCCGGCGGGCGACGATCGCGATCGCCGCCGGTTCATCTCCGGCCAGCCAGACGCGGGAATCGATCAGGCTCATTCCTTCGGCGCTAAAACGCTGTACAAATCCCGCCACCGACTGAGTAACAGGCACCAGATAGGCTTCAAAACAGGCGTTGAGAATATCCGTTAACTGCACGCTGCTGAACTGCGTGGCGGGAACGGCGGTCAGCTCCATACTTTTTCTCCCGAAGGCTGCTATGCTGAGGTGATGAAAACTAACACTATAACTGCCGGTGCCGTATTACGCCTGACTCAGGAGAGCGATATCGCCCTTCTGCCCGCCATTGAGCGTTCTGCCGCCCAGGCATTTCGCCAGATCCCCTCTCTCGCCTGGCTGGCGGACAGCGAGGTGATTAGCGTTGCGCGCCATCATGATTACCTGGAAACGGAGCATAGCCTGCTGGCGGTAGCCGCCGGACAGCCGGTTGGCTTTATTCTGACCGAACCGCTGGACGATGCATTATTTATTGTCGAAGTTGCCGTCCACCAGGACTGGCAGCATCAGGGCATCGGCCGGATGCTGCTGGAGCAGGTTATCGAGGGCGCACAGCAGATGCGCTACCCGGCGGTAACCCTCACCACCTTCCGCGACGTGCCGTGGAACGCGCCATTTTATACCCGTCTGGGATTCGCCATGCTCGATGAGCTGACCCTGCCCGCCGGGCTGGCGGCAAAAAGGGAACAGGAGACCCGGCACGGCCTGCCGCCAGAGTCGCGCTGCGCCATGCGCCTGACGTTGTAGGCTCCAGCACTGATTTCAGCGGCGCAATATGGTACAAAGTACCATTCATAACTTACCCGTTGTTATCCATATGTCCTGGTCAATCGATATTATTTCCTGCATTACCGATCGCTTTGTGGAACTCACGGCGACCGAAAAACGCATCGCGCAGTTTATTCTCGATGATGTCGCGGCGGCGGCGGAGCTGCCCATCGCCGAGATAGCGCGTCTGACGCAAACCAGCCAGGCTTCGGTCACCCGTTTTGCCCGGGCGCTCGGCTGTAAAGACGTCCGCGAACTGAAGATGAAGCTTGCGCAATCTCTTGCGGTCGGCCAGCGGTTTATCCTTGATGTTCCGGATCTCGAAGGCGTACAGGGGATCTATGAGTCAATCATCAGCGTACTGGAGACCAACCGGCGGGCGCTGGATATCGAGGCGCTGAACCGCGCGGTGAGCTGGCTGAGCGACGCGCGGCAAATCCTCGCCCTTGGGATGGGCGGCGGTTCGACCATCTGCGCTCAGGAAATTCAGTATCGCCTGTTTCGCCTCGGCCTGCCGGTAGTCAGCCAGAGCGATGGTCTGCTGGTACGCATGATGAGCTCGGCAGTGACGCCGCAGGATGTGGTAATTGTGCTGTCTCTGGGCGGCTATACCCGGGAAATCATTGAGAGCGCGGCGATTGCCAGCCAGTATGGCGCGAAGGTTATTGCGATTACCCCCGCCGGAACGCCGCTGGCTCAGCAGGCGGATCTGGTGCTACCGCTGCTGGTGCGGGAAAACGACTATATCTTTAAGCCCAGCACTTCCCGTTACGCGATGCTGGCGATGGTCGATGTGCTGGCCACCGAACTGGCGATGGCCAACAAAACCCAGGCAAAAGGCAAATTACGCCGTATTAAGCTGGCGCTCGATAGCCACCGCGGCGGTGTCGATCGGCAGCCGCTGGGGGATTAACTTTTACTGGCGGAGATAAACCTCTCCGCCTGCTCGCGGGTACGTTCCCCGGCCTGTCCGGCGCGATAAAGATCGCTGCCCAGACCGGCTCCGGCGCACCCTGCCTGTATCCAGGTCGCCAGATTTTCCGGCGTCACGCCGCCGACCGCCAGCACTGGCACCTCCGGCGGCAACACCGCTTTCAGCGCGCGAATATAGTCCGGGCCAAATGCCGATGACGGAAAGATTTTCAGCCATTGCGCCCCGGCATCCAGCGCGCTAAACGCCTCGGAGGCCGTCGCGCAGCCGGCGCACACCAGCATTCCCTTATCTACCGCGCGGCGGATCACCGCCGGGGCCGTATTGGGCGTCACGATAAGCTTCGCCCCGGCTTCAGCCAGAAAATCAACCTGTTCAACCTTCAGCACCGTCCCTGCGCCAATCACCGCCCGCTCGCCAAACTGGCGCACCATCGCTGGAATACTCTGCTGCCAGTCCGGCGAATTAAGCGGAATTTCAATATAGCGAAAACCCGCATCGATTAGCGCGGCGATATGCTCCGCCGCCTCATCGGGCTGAATACCGCGTAAAATCGCCACCAGTTTAACCTTGTCCATCAATCATCCTCGCCATACCCGAAAGAAACGCCGCTTCGCCGGAACAATAAGAAACGGCCAATCCGCGCGCCGCCATCGCCTGCTGATAACGGGCGCTGAGCGAGTGCTCACCAACCAGCACCACGCGGCTGGCGCGGTAGCGTTCGCTGAAGGTCGCCACCTCCGCGCCAATCAACAGCCCCGAGAGATAATCGCTCACCGAAGTCGCCGCCAGCGCCCCTAACACCCGCGCGGCGCGAGCGCTGAATAACCCGTCCAGTATCGCCGGCTGAGTTAGCCCTTTTTCCATACCGAGGGCGAAAGCGGCGTCATCAGGTTGTTGTGCCGGCAGTTGCTGGCCGAGCAGCGAATGGTTAAGCAGCAGGTGATGCAGTTCGCCGGTCGTCGCCGTGGCGAACTGGCGCACCACGCCGTTCTGCACCTGCACCCATTTGCAGTGGGTGCCGGGCATCACGTAACACTCCGCGGGCATCCGTTGCCAGGCCCCCAGCAGCTGGGTCTCCTCGCCGCGCATCACGTCGTACTCTGCGGCCTGCGCTACTTTCAGCCCCGGCACAATCCACACTTTTTCCGCCACCTCATGTAACTGACCATTGAGCGCCTCCAGCGCCAGCGGGCAGGCCAGATAAGGCACCGGTTGCCAACCAGCATCGCTACCGATCATGCCCGCCATCACCACCGGCAGCGCGGGGTCGCCGCGCCACGGCGCCAGCTGCTGCTGAAAAACCGCTTCGGCGCGCTGCCCGTTCAGGCGCGTGATGCCGTAGGGCAGCTTCAGCTTGTCGATGCATTCACCATCGCGCATCCGCCATGCCCGCAGCTGCGTAGAGCCCCAATCGACGGCAATATACTCGTTCATGATGGCCCCTTACCCGCGTGAGGTATGACGTTTGCCAATCGGCAGCGGCGGCGGCGTTGGGCGGCTTTCACGTTCGTGGGTAATCATTTCCAGCGCCTGCTCGCGGCTCAGGCTGCTGGCCGGGGTCAGTAACGTCACCACCACCGAAGCCACCAGGCTTGTCAGTACCGCCGGAATACACGGGTTGCCCCAGAACGCCAGCCAGTCGCTATCCACCAGCACCGCAACCGATGCCCCGGCGCCGCCGGCCAGCGCAGCGACCGCGCCCTGCCAGTTAAAGCGTGTCCAGAAACGGCCAAGCATGGTGCAGATAAACATGCCGGACATAATCATCGAGATCATTTTGGTGATATAGCTGATGATGTCGTTGGAGGTCAGGGCAAACAGCAGCGCCAGCGCAATCACCAGAACCAGGAAGATCCGCGACAGACGAATCGCTTTCTCCGGCGCGGGCATATGGCCGGTCACCAGGGTGTAGAGGTCGCGCAGCATAATAGACACCGCGGCGATGGCATCAGAGCTGCCGGAAGACATATTGGCCGACATCCCGGCAATCAGGATCGCCATCGCCAGCACCGGCGGCAGCACCTGAGTGGCAAACAAGAAAGCGAAGCCGCTGTTCTCCAACTGCGAGTTCATGGTCCATACCGCCATACCGATGATCGCCGGCAGGAAGGAGAAGCCCAGATACAGCAGGCCGGTAATCGTGAAGGACTGACGTACCGAGGAGACGGTCTTCGCCGAGTAAATACGCTGGCGATAAGAAGGCGTCGCCAGCACGCCGACGCCGATCACCATCGCCAATGATAGCGCCGGCAACACGCCTAATTTATCGACCGCGAACAGGCTTTGCGCCGCCGGATCGACGGCCTGCTGAATATGGCTCCAGCCGCCAACGTGATGAACCGCCAGCACCGCCATTAAAATAAAGCCGACGAACAGCACGATCGATTGAATGGTATCGATCCACACTACCGCGGAATAGCCGCCGATACCGACATAAACCACAAACGCCAGCGCGATAATAATTTTCGCGACATTAATATCAATGCCGCTGGCCCACGCCAGATATAATCCGCCACCTAATATATGCGCCCCCAGCCAGCCGATAGAGGCAATAAAAATAAGTATCGCAACGAGGTTTTTAATAATTTTACTGCCGCCGGTGTAATACGACATTTCTTCACTCATGGTCATGAAGCGAAGTTTACGTACCGGTGCGAATAACCATGCCACCAGCAGGATCCCCACCGCGCCGCCGAGGCCGTAAAGCATCCCGGCCCAGCCGTTGCTGTAGCCAAAGCCGACGGCGCCGACGCTGGAGCCGGTCCCCACCATGGTGCCGACCGTCGAACCGAGAGTGAGGATCATCGGCAGCGAACGGCCGCCAAGTAAAAAGTCTTCGCCGGTTTTCTGTTTGCGCGAAACATACCAGCCTAAGGTAATCATCGCGCAGGCATAAACGGAAAACCAAATCATAAATGACATATTATTCATGGCTCACATCCAGACGTAATAAATAATATTCGTGCCGCTGAATATTATGAGTTAACAGGAACCATGCCTGAAAAAAGGCATAGCGAACCCAGTGGCACCGATTTATTTATTCACTCTGGTGCCGATATCACACTTTTTTGATGATCCCTCCCGGAAAGGGAGGGAATTATTTTTTTGCCGTCAGGCGTTACAGACGCGCAGCGTTAAAACAGGTCACATCCACTTCAACTTTGCAATCCACCACCAGGTCAGCCACGCAGCAAATGCGCGCTGGCGGATTATCGCCAAAGAACTCGCGAAATACCTTATTGAACGACTGGAAATAGCGCGCGTCGGTGAGGATCACTTTCACGTGTACCACGTCCGCCAGGCCGTAACCGGCTTCGCTCATGATGTCGACGCAGTTCTGGATCGCCAGCCGCGATTGTTCGACGATGCCGCCTTCTACGACTTCGCCATTTTTCATCGGCGTCTGCCCGGAGACATATAGCCAGCCGCCGGCTTCCACCGCGCGGGCAAACGGCAGATGCTGACCGCCGGTGCCGGTACCGCCTTCTACGCCATAACGTTTGATACTCATACTCAACTCCTTAGTCCATCCGACGGCGCAGGAAACGCCCTGCCCGCCCGGTAATTTTCTTATCACTGCCGTAGCTCATCACGCCGTTGACCATCACCGCCTCAATGCCGTCCGCCGGTCGTTTCGGATCGGAGAAACTGGCGACATCGCGCACCGTCTGCGGGTCAAACAGCACCAGGTCAGCGAAGTAGCCAATTTTCACCAGCCCGCGATCCGCCAACTGGAAGCGCGCCGCCGACAGCCCGGTCATCTTGTGTACCGCGGTAGTCAGCGGGAATAGCTGCTCGTCGCGGCTATAGTGGCCGAGTACCCGCGGGAAGGCGCCCCACAGGCGCGGATGCGGCATCGGATCGTTCGGCAGCCCGTCAGAGCCAATCATGGTGACCGGATAGCGCATCACCCGCCGTACGTCCTGTTCATCCATGTTGTAGTAGATAGCGCCCGCCGGCATCAGCCGCGCCGCGGCGTCGTGCAGGCTCACCTGCCACTCATCGGCGATCTGCTGCAGCGTTTTCCCCGCCTGCTCCGGCTGCGCTTCGGACCAGGTGATCACGATATCAAACTCATCGGTCACCTGTTTCATATCCAGCGTCGACGAGCTGGCGGAGTAGGGATAACAGTCGCAGGCGATATCCTGCTGCTGGCGCATCTCATCGAAAAACGCCAGCGTCTCTTTGGTACGCCCCCAGTTTTTCGCCCCGGCGCACTTGTGGTGCGAAACCACCACCGGCACGTTGCCGTGACGGCCGATACGGAAGGCTTCGTCCAGCGCCTCGAGAATCGGCTCAAACTCCGAGCGTAAATGGGTGGTATAGACCCCCTTCCCGGCGGCTAGCTCTTCCGCCAGCGCCATCACCTCTTCGGTGGTCGACTGAAAAGCGCTGGCGTAGGCCAGTCCGGTACTGAGCCCTAATGCCCCCTGGCGCAGCGCATCGCGTAGCTGTACGCGCATGCCGGCGATTTCCGTCTCGTTCGCCGGCCGAAACAGATCGTCCATATGGTTATTACGCAGCGCGGTGTGACCGATTAGCGTGCCGACGTTCAACGACGGTCGCGCCGCTTCCACCGCCTGGGCATAAGCCTCCACGGTGGGATAGATAAAGTGCTGCTGCTCGCCGAGGAGATTCATCGGGTCCGGCACTTCGCCGCGCATGGTAGCGGTCGCCGCGCTGATCCCGCAGTTGCCGACGATCACCGTCGTCACCCCCTGGCTGAGTTTCGGCAAGTACTCAGGCATACGGATAACGTTGATATCATCATGGGTATGCACATCAATAAAGCCCGGCGCCAGTACCCGCCCCTGGCCATCAATCACCTGCTCCGCCGCGACATCCAGCGCCGGGGCGATAGCCATTATTCGGTCGCCCTTCACCGCCACATCAGCACGGTATTGCGGCCCGCCGCTCCCGTCGATCACCGTGACGTTTTTGAAAAGCCAGTCAACTTTCATAGCAATTACTCCCTTTCGACATGCCGATAAGTTAACCATTTACAAGCGCAAAAAACAGTGGAAAACTACGCAAAACCCAGATCATTTTGTGATACTTTTATTCAAAACGAATAACATTTTTATATTAAAAATATATTTATCAAATAGTTATAAATGATACCAAGAGACTAACCGATTATGACCCCTGAAAGGATAGTGTTATGAAATACCATTCAGCACCGCTCATCCCGCACAAATCCGCCCTCATGTCCGCGCCGGCTAATCTGCTGGCGGAAGAGGTCTGTCTGCCCGCCGCGCTGTTAAAAAAGTCGGCACTGGAAAACAATATTTCATGGATGCAGCGCTATGCCGACGCCCGCGGCGTGTCGCTGGCGCCGCATGGTAAAACGACAATGACGCCATGGATATTTCAGGCGCAGCAGCGAGCGGGAGCGTGGGGGATCGGCGTGGGTAGCGCCTGGCAGGCCAGCGCGGCGATGGCCAGCGGCATTCAACGCGTCCTGATGGTCAATCAGCTGGTCGGCAAGGCCAATATGCAGGTGGTCGCGCAGCTAAAAGCCCACTATCGGGCGGTGGATTTTATCTGCTGCGTCGATAGCGAGGCCAATGTGCGCGCCCTCTCCGCGTTCTTTGCCGCCCAGGGGCAAACGCTGGATGTGCTGATTGAACTTGGCGTGCCGGGCGGGCGATGCGGCTGTCGTAGCGTCGATGACGCGCTGGCGCTGGCGCAGCGGGTAAGCGACCTGCCGGGGTTACGGCTACGCGGACTGGAATTGTATGAAGGGGTGCTGCACGGCGACGATCCGCAACCGCAGGTGGAAGCGTTATTACAACAGGCCGCGGCGCTTGCCTGCCGCATGGAGCCGCTGGTTGACGGCGAATTTATTCTCACCGGCGCGGGCACCGTCTGGTATGACGTGGTGTGCAACATCTGGCTGGCGGCGGCAAAACCGCGCCGCTGCCGTATCGTTATTCGCCCTGGCTGTTATATCACCCACGATCGCGGGATCTACGATCTCGCACAACAAGCGCTGATCGCCCGCGATCCGATTGCCTGCGATCTCGCCGGCGATCTCACTTCAGCGCTGGAGCTGATGGCGATGGTGCAATCGGTGCCGGAGGCGGATCGCGCGGTGGTGAATTTCGGCAAGCGCGACTGTGCGTTCGACGCTGGGCTGCCGCAGCCGATCGCCCATTATCGTAACGGCCAGCAGTTAGCGCTGCGCGCGGAGTCGATCGTCAGTATCGGCATCATGGATCAGCACTGTATGCTGCGCCTGGCGCCGGGCAGCGATGTGCAGGTCGGCGATATTCTGCTGTTCGGCACCTCGCACCCGTGTCTGACCTTTGATAAGTGGAAGACGTTGCTGCTGGTCGATGACGACTACAACGTGCTGGACGAGCTCGACACGCTGTTTTGACAGATATCCCGGGTGGCGGCGCTTCGCGCCTTACCCGGGCTACATAACCTGCAACGTTCG
>NZ_JBMAXV010000018.1:0-97128 GCF_048589245.1 Klebsiella sp. 10982 | reverse complement strand
GGTGCAACGCGGCGTTAAGCTCACCGTTGCGAGGTCCCGTATAATACGTTTTCCTCATTCAGAGTCAAGCCCTTATTTTGCTTTTCTCTGTTGGTTTTCAGCGTTGAACTTCACCGCTGAAACCCCGCTGACCCGGCGGCTTGCTTGCCGTTGTTCCGTGTCAGTGGAGGCGCATTATAGGGAGTTCTGAGACGTTGACAAGCCCTGTTTTCAAAAAATTATTCAACCGTCTCTTTTTTGTGCAAAACACCTTTAAAGCGGTAATTTTTCCAGCGTTGAGAAGCCATAGCGATGCAAAACGGGTAAAAGTTGTTCTGTTTCTGCCGTCAGCGCCATGCAGAATGCTTTATTCTCGTCACTGGACTTCGCGTCCGGCGCTTCATGCTCTAACAGCCAGGCGGTGCGACGGGCAATTGCCGCGCCAGAATCGATCAGCCGCGTGCCCTCCGGCAGAACGCGCTGCAGCTCCTCCTGTAGAAGAGGAAAGTGGGTGCAGCCCAGCACCACCGTATCCGGCGGCTCCTGCATCCGCAGCCACGGGCGCAGGATGCGGCGCAGTTCTTCTAACGGCACAGGCTCGCCGTGCAGTTTCGCTTCCGCCAGCTCCACCAGCTCCGCTGACCCCAGCATTTCAATCCGGCATTCATTGGCAAAGCGGTCAATCAGCTCACGGGTATAAGGACGCTTAACGGTACCGCGGGTCGCCAGCAGGCCGACAATCCCGTTCGCCGTCAGGCGGGCGGCGGGTTTAATCGCTGGCACCACGCCAACGACGGGAAAGGCAAACTTTTCACGCAGGGCAGGCAGGGAGACGGTACTGGCGGTATTACAGGCGATCACGGCCAGCGCCAGAGGGTAGCGCTGCTGAACGGCAGTGACAATTTCCAGCACGCGCTCAACGATAAACTCTTCGCTCTTCTCACCGTACGGGAAAGCAACGTTATCGAAAGCATAGATGTAATGCAGATTCGGCAGCAGCTGCCGAATCTCATTATAAACCGACAACCCACCGACGCCGGAATCAAACACCAGCACGGTGGGACGTGGATCAGAAGGTGTAGCTGCCAGACAAGGTGTATTCCCGTCCTGCAGATTGGTAGCCATAAACTGTCTCGTAATCTTTATCGAACAGGTTGGCTATTTTACCACGAACTGTCAGGTGTGAGGTGACGGGATACGATAAACCGACATCCCAGAGGCTCAACCCACCCATATTGACGGTACGCGAGTTGTCGTAATCATAATCGTAGCGTTTGCCGATGTAGTGATACGTCACATCCCACCCCAGATCGTAGACCTGACCGTTCAGCTCGTATTTCACCTGCTGCTTCGCCCGGCGATAGAGGATCTTGTTGGTTTCATCGTCGCGAGGGTCAACATACTGCAGCGTCAGATGATGCTCCACCGGCCCGGTGGTGACATTCCCCGTCCATTCCAGCCCCTTAATCGTCGCCGACTTGACGTTGTAATAGGCGTTGTTGTTGTAATCGATGAGGTTCTGAATCTCATAGCGATACGCGGAGAGACGCCAGTCGAGTGGCCCCGTTAACCCTTCCAGCCCGGCTTCCCACTGCTTCGACTCCTCGGGTTTCAGGTTCGGGTTGGAGGCAATGCCATAGCGTTCTGCGCCGTACTGCTGCCCGAGGGACGGTGCGAGGAATCCTGTACCGTACGAGAGCGTTGTCCGATAACCGTCGATAAATTCCCAGCCTGCCGCCGTCTGCCACGTACCGTGCCAGCCAAACTGCTCGTCATGATCCTCACGGCCGGAAGCTTCCAGCGTCACGCTATCGATCTGCTGCTGGCCCGTCAGATAAAGACCGGTGGTGTCACGCTTATACACGTCGGTACTGGTCGTTCCGCTGGATTTCAGCTTCTCTTGTTTCCAGTCTACGCCGCCGCTCACCGCGCCATGCCCCACCACAACATTATTTCCCCACTGGATATAGCGCTGTTCCATATCATCCAGGGTGGTGCCCGCGGCATAGCGGCCAGCGTCGCTGCTGTAGTTGTAATCCTTAATACGCTGATAGTTCGCAATCAGCTGGGAGGAGTAAATTCCGGAGTGATAGTGCAAACCGGTATCCCAGGACTGGGTGTAGGACTGGTCTTCATCGTTTCCGCCTGCGTAGCCCCAGTTACCCTGGTCATAGTCAGCGTTGGCGGAATAGCCGTATCCGCGGAAGAACCCCGAGAAGTTGTCATCGAACTGATGCTGTACCCCGCCCCACAGCATTTTATTGCGGTAGCCGTCGCGATCGCTGTCGCCGCTATAAGAGGAATTCGGCTGGACGTTAAACCCTTTGGTGGTCTGATAGGCGCCAGCAGCGGTAACCAGCGTGTTGCCAAACCGCTTGTTAAAAGCGCCGTCATAGGACTGATAGCCGTTCGTGCCCGCGCCGGCGTTGATTTGCGAACGTTCAGCGTCGGTCATGGTGATAATGTTCACCACCCCGCCGATCGCTCCGGAGCCGTAAACCGCGGAGCGCGGGCCACGGATATATTCCACCCGCTGGACCAGTGAGATAGGGATCTGACTAATATCTACGCCGTTGGAGATACCCGGACGCGCCATCGGCACACCGTCGATCAGCACCAGCACGTGGCGAGCCTCCGTCCCCCGGACATACAGCGAAGCACTCTGCCCCATGCCGCCGTTGCGGGAAATATCAACCCCGGGAAGACGACGCATCACATCGTTTAAATCTTTGGACTGCCAGCGGTCGATATCATCGCGCGTCACAATGTCGGTCGGCGCCAGCACGGTATTTACCGGTTGTTGAAAACGGTTTGCTGTCACCACTAACGTATCTGAATTGCTATCCTGCGCCCAGCCGGAAAATGCCGTGACGGATAAGGCCGTCATCAGCGAAGCTTTTTTAATCATTGTAAAAGCATCCGAAACAGAAAAAGGATGCCGCAGGTTTTATCATTTGCTCGCGACGATAAAACCCAGTGCGACGTATTCCGGCAGGTCTTCGGGCTTGGAGGCTGTTTCAAGAAATAATGACTTCCCACGGCTAGCCGCAGTGTCTGCACCGAGTGCGCTCATTTCTCACCTTCCTTACCGCTGCGCGTCAGCCCCAGATTTCCACTGGGTTCCCTTTTAACTCACAGGACCGGTAGGCGAATGCTACAATTAGACTCATATAGATGTCCAGACTGCTAATTATATTTCCCGCCACATTCGAGGCTGGACATCCCCGGCGCTTTCCCTACAATCCCCGCGTACTTATTTTATTCAGGATGCATCATGACCCCCGAACACCTTCCTACCGAACAATACGAAGCGCAGCTGGCAGAAAAAGTCGTCCGTTTGCAAACCATGATGGCGCCTTTTGCCGCGCCGGTTCCGGAAGTGTTTCGTTCGCCGGTCAGCCACTACCGCATGCGCGCCGAGTTCCGTCTGTGGCATGATGGCGACGATCTGTACCATATTATTTTCGATCAGCAGACCCGGTCGCGGATTCGCGTGGACAGTTTTCCGGCCGCCAGCGCGCTCATCAATCAGCTGATGACCGCCATGCTGGAGGGCGTGCGCAACAATCCCGTGCTGCGCCATAAGCTGTTCCAGATTGATTATCTGACCACCCTCAGCAACCAGGCGGTCGTTTCGCTGCTGTACCATAAAAAGCTGGACGATGCCTGGCGTGAGCAAGCGGAGGCGCTGCGTGACGCCCTGCGCGCCCAGGGGCTCAATGTGCATCTGATTGGACGCGCGACCAAGACCAAAATCGAGCTTGATCAGGACTATATAGATGAGCGCCTGCCGGTTGGCGGGCGGGAGATGATCTACCGTCAGGTGGAAAACAGCTTTACCCAGCCGAACGCGGCCATGAATATTCAGATGCTGGAGTGGGCACTGGATGTCACCAAAGGGGCGACCGGCGACCTGCTGGAATTATACTGCGGCAACGGCAACTTCTCGCTGGCGCTGGCGCGTAATTTCGATCGCGTGCTGGCTACCGAAATCGCCAAACCGTCGGTGGCTGCAGCGCAGTACAACATCGCCGCTAACCATATCGACAACGTACAGATTATCCGCATGGCGGCGGAAGAGTTTACTCAGGCGATGAACGGCGTACGTGAGTTCAACCGGCTGCAGGGGATCGATCTGCAAAGCTATCAGTGCGAGACCATTTTCGTCGATCCGCCGCGTAGCGGACTGGACAGCGAAACGGAAAAAATGGTGCAGGCCTATCCACGCATTCTGTACATTTCATGCAACCCGGAAACACTGTGCCGCAATCTGGAGACGCTAAGCCAGACGCACAACGTTACCCGGCTGGCGCTGTTCGATCAGTTCCCCTACACCCATCACATGGAGTGCGGCGTCCTGCTGACCCGGAAATAGGCCAAAAAAACCGGCAATGCTCTGTTGCCGGTTTTTTTATGGTTGGCAGCTTACTCAGCTGCTGTATGTTTGCGGTTACGCATTTTGTAGCCGATCCAGAAGACCATCGCAACGGACAGGACGGCCGGGAAGAAGTTGGAGCCGATATCAGGATACTCCGCACGCACAACGGTGCTGTACAGCAGCACCCCGAGAATAAAAAAGGCGGCAGCCAGACCTGGTAGCCCAACGGGCATACTGCGATTCTGATAGCGCTGATGCAAACAGTAGACCGTCAGCAGCAGTGACAAAATAGGGAAGACGGAAAACGGAACTATCGAACTGAATAGCGCCGCAAAGGCGCCATTGATGGATAAGCCGGCAATCAGCGCCAGCAGCAGCGTACCTTTATCTTGAACTGAGTGTTTCATTGCTCGTCCTTCACGTTATTCGGAATGATGTGACATTTTTTCTTGTTCACGGCGATACCAGTAATACGCGCCTTTCGAGATCATTCTGAGCTGCAGTACCAACCGTTCTTCCAGCTGTCGGCGCTGTTCAGGGCCGACATCCAGCGCTTCCGCGCCAGCGCTAAAAACGATGGTGACCATAGCTTCAGCCTGCGCTTCGGTAAAGGCGCGCGGCATATGGTTTTCGAGTTCTAAATAGTCGGCAAGTTCCGCAATAAAGTGCTGGATCTCGCGTGCGACGGCGGCGCGAAACGCCGCAGAAGTTCCCGAACGTTCTCGCAGCAGCAGGCGGAAGGCGTTCGGGTTGTTACCGATAAATTCCATAAAGGTGGAGACCGAGGTGCGGATCACGCTGCCGCCTTTAGCAATCCGCTGGCGCGCCTGGCGCATCAGCTGGCGCAGCATCAGTCCGCTCTCATCGACCATCGTCAGGCCCAGCTCATCGACGTCGCGAAAATGACGATAAAAGGACGTCGGCGCGATCCCTGCTTCCCGGGCCACTTCACGCAAGCTCAGGCTGGCGAAACTCCGCTCAGCGCTAAGTTGGCTGAATGCCGCTTCCACCAGCGAACGGCGGGTTTTTTCTTTTTGTTGTGCTCTTACGCCCATCACGATGTATGAATCCTTCCAATAGCCCTGCTGGCACTATACCAGAGATTAAAACTAATCGGTTTGCACTGGATTGTGAATGATTGTTTACGAGCCGTTTCTGCTTTTATGCTGCAAAAAAGCACAACGATAATTGGGTTAAAGCGCAGCGAATGTTATCATCGTGTTTATTTTATGTATAAAACAGGTGAGTAATGCCATGTCACACTCTTGGGATTATGATGCAATAGTGATTGGTTCCGGTCCTGGCGGGGAAGGCGCCGCTATGGGACTGGTGAAACAGGGAGCACGCGTTGCCGTCATCGAGCGCTACCATAATGTCGGCGGCGGTTGCACCCACTGGGGCACCATCCCGTCGAAAGCCCTCCGCCATGCCGTCAGCCGTATTATCGAGTTTAACCAAAACCCCCTCTACAGCGACCACTCCCGCCTTCTTCGCTCTTCTTTCGCCGACATCCTTAACCATGCCGACAGCGTCATTAACCAACAGACTCACATGCGCCAGGGATTCTATGAGCGCAACCACTGTGAAATTCTGCAGGGCAATGCCCATTTCGTGGATGAACATACCCTGGCGCTGGAGTGTCATGACGGCACGGTCGAGACAGTGACTGCGGAGAAATTCGTTATCGCCTGCGGATCTCGCCCCTACCATCCGGCGGATGTCGATTTCCACCACCCGCGCATCTATGACAGCGATTCGATTCTCAGCCTGCAGCATGAGCCGCGCCATGTGATCATTTACGGCGCCGGGGTGATCGGTTGTGAATATGCGTCGATCTTCCGCGGCATGGAGGTGAAAGTCGATCTGATCAACACCCGCGATCGTCTGCTGGCCTTCCTCGATCAGGAGATGTCCGATTCGCTCTCTTATCACTTCTGGAACAGCGGCGTGGTCATTCGCCATAACGAGGAGTATGAGAAAATTGAGGGGGTGGATGACGGGGTGATCATGCACCTGAAGTCCGGCAAAAAGCTGAAGGCCGATTGTCTGCTGTACGCTAACGGCCGCACCGGCAACACCGACACCCTGGCGCTGGAAAATATCGGTCTGCAGACCGACAGCCGCGGCCAGCTGAAGGTTAACAGCATGTACCAGACCGCCCTTCCGCACATTTATGCGGTTGGCGATGTCATCGGCTATCCGAGTCTGGCTTCTGCCGCTTACGATCAAGGGCGCATTGCCGCCCAGGCGCTGGTGAAAGGTGAAGCCTCAGCGCATCTGATTGAAGATATCCCGACCGGGATCTATACCATTCCGGAAATCAGCTCCGTCGGGAAAACCGAGCAGCAGCTGACGGCGATGAAAGTGCCGTATGAGGTGGGCCGCGCCCAGTTTAAACACCTGGCGCGGGCGCAAATTGTTGGCATGAGCGTGGGAACCCTGAAGATCCTGTTCCATCGGGAAACCAAGGAGATCCTTGGCATTCACTGCTTTGGCGAGCGCGCGGCCGAAATTATTCATATCGGCCAGGCGATCATGGAGCAGAAAGGTGGTGGCAACACCATTGAGTACTTCGTCAACACCACCTTTAACTACCCGACCATGGCGGAAGCGTACCGGGTCGCCGCGCTGAACGGCTTAAACCGCCTGTTTTAACGCCTTGTCGAAATGGCCATCCATCGTACCGCGGATGGCCTCCGCCAGATGTTCATAGCGGCTGCGCAGCGGCGAGCCTGGACGGTAAACCAGACCGATGGTGCGTCTTGGCTCTGGCTTAATGCACGGCAGGTAGACTACGCCATCGCGTTTTCTCTCCTGCGGTACCGCCAGCGCCGGCAGCAGAGTAATGCCGCTGCCTGCCGCCACCATATTGCGTAGCGTTTCCAGGCTGGTCGCGCGGAAGTGGGTATCCTCGTCCGCCCCCGCTTCAAAGCAGAAGCCCATCGCCTGATCGCGCAGGCAGTGACCATCCTCCAGCATCAGCAGCTTTTCACCGGCCAGATCCGACATCGGCACCCGGTCGCGGTTCGCCCACGGATGATCTTCATAGATAGCCAGCATCATCGGCTCATCGAACAGCGGCACCTCGATAAAGGCCTCGCTCTCTTTGACCAGCGCCAGGATGGCGCAGTCGAGCTTACCGCTGTCGAGCTGAGCCAGCAGCTGATGGGTCTGCGCTTCGTGCAGATACATTTCCAGCTTCGGGAAGGTTTGATGCAGCATCGGAATGATGTGCGGTAGCAGGTACGGGCCAATTGTCGGGATCAGGCCGATATGCAGCGGCCCGGACATGGTTTCCCCTTGTTGGCTTGCCATCTCCTTGAGCACTTTTACTTCGCGTAACACGGTACGCGCCTGATCCACCAGCAACAGCCCCGCCTGGGTAAACAGAACCTTACGGCTGGTGCGCTCCAGCAGCATGACGCCAAGCTCATCCTCCAGCTTGCGGATCTGTCCGCTGAGCGTCGGTTGGCTCACGTGGCATGAGTCAGCCGCCCGCCGGAAGTGGCGGTGTTCGGCGAGCGCTACCAGGTATTCAAGATCGCGAATATTCATTATTCATCCTCCATCGCCACGATAGTCCATGGCGATAGATAGCATAGCAACGAACGATTATCCCTATCAAGTTTTCTGTTCAATAATACGCCCATAAAGACGGTGAACCTGTGAAAATCATCGACCCGTCACACTGTTTCTCTACCCGAACAACTAAAGCCAACGTGAACTTTTGCGGACCTTGTGTCCGCTTTTTTTTGCATAAAAAACCCGGCGTCGCTGGGCTCGGCCGGGTTCGGGAAGGGGGATGCCTGTGACTTAGCTCAGGCGGGCCTTCGCCTCGCTGATAGCCTGCGCCACCTGCTGCGGCGAAACGCCGCCTTTCGCTGCGCGTTTATCCAGGCAGGACTGCAGGGACAGAATCGGATACACATCGTCCGCAATTACCGGACTGAATTTCTGCAGATCGACCAGGGCCAGCGCCTCCAGCGGTTTCCCTTGCGCAATGGCTTCCACTACCGCCTCACCAACAATATGGTGCGCCTCGCGGAACGGTACGCCTTTCGCCACCAGATAATCCGCCAGCTCCGTGGCGTTGGCATAGCCCTGCTGCGCCGCTTCCGCACAGCGCGGGCGTTTCACCTGGATACCGTCCAGCACCAGAGTCGCCATATGCAGGCAGTCGAGCCAGGTATCCAGGGCATCGAAAAGCCCCTCTTTATCTTCCTGCATGTCTTTGTTGTAGGCCAGCGGCAGCCCTTTCAGGGTCATCATCATGCCGGTCAGCGCGCCCTGCACGCGGCCGCATTTACCACGAATTAATTCCAGCGCGTCCGGGTTTTTCTTCTGCGGCATCAGCGAAGAACCTGAAGTCACGCGATCGGAAAGCTCAACGAAGTTCGCCTCGCCGGAGTTAAAGAAAATCAGATCTTCCGCAAAGCGCGACAGATGCACCATGCCGATAGACGCATCGGAAAGCAGCTCCAGCACATGATCGCGATCGGAAACGCTGTCGAGGCTGTTGCGGGTGGCAGAGGCAAAGCCCAACCAGCCGGCCAGCTGCTCGCGGTCGATTTCATACGCTGTACCCGCCAGCGCGCCGCAGCCCAACGGGCTAACGTCGAGGCGCTTCAGCGCGTCCTGCAGGCGGCTTTCGTCGCGCGCCAGCATTTCAACGTAGGCCAGACACCAGTGCGCGAACGTCACCGGCTGGGCGCGCTGCAGGTGGGTGTATCCCGGCATCACCGCATCCTGATTATGCTGCGCGGTCTCCACCAGCGCGCTCTGCAGCTGGCGGTTCGCCGACAGCAGTTCGACAACGGTATCTTTGCACCACAGTTTAAGATCGGTGGCGACCTGGTCGTTACGGCTGCGGCCGGTATGCAGTTTCTTGCCCAGTTGGCCCACTTTATCGATCAGTTTGCCTTCCACCCAGCTGTGAATATCTTCGGCATCGCTGGCGAGGATTTGCTGCGGATTGGCGCGCACCTCTTCCAGCAGCACAGTCAGCGCTTCTTCCAGCTGCTGCTGTTCAGTGGCACTCAGAACGCCGACCGTTACCAGCGCTTTCGACCAGGCGACAGAGCCAACGATATCCTGCTCCGCCAGACGATAGTCGAAGCGCAACGAGTCGTTGAACTGTTTGAACCGTTGATCTGCTGCCTGTGTAAAACGCCCGCCCCAAAGTGCCATAACATGCTTCCTTTATTCGTTAGTTCTGCCGGTGGCATTGTGCCTCCCCGGCCTACAGTCTGTAAGCCCGGCAGACGACGCGCCGCCGGGCATGAAATCTTAAGCCAGAATACGTGTGCCGATCGGCGTGCCGTTAAATAATGCGGGCAGCTGCTCGGCGTGACGCCAGGAGGCGATATCCACCGGACGGCCCAGAGCGCGCGCGGCGTCGAGGGCCGCATTCACTTTCACAATCATGCCGTCAGTGATAATACCCTGCTCGATCAACTGTTCTGCTTTCTCGGCGGTCATCTCGGCAATGCGCTGCCCTTTACCATCGAGGATACCGCTGACGTCAGACAGCAGGATCAGATCCGCCCCCAGAGTGGCCGCCAGCGCCGTCGCCGCCTGGTCAGCATTGACGTTCATCAGTTGGCCTTCATCGGTCACCCCGATAGAGCTCACCACCGGCAGGTAACCGCCCGCCAGCAGAGTGTTGATCAGCGCCGGGGAACCCGGCTGCGCCAGCCCGACATGGCCAAGCTCGGCATCCAGCTGTGTGACCTTCACGCTATCGCCATCGCCGAGGAACAGGCCGACAGAGGCCAGACCATGCTTTTTCGCCCACGCCAGCAGCGTCTTGTTGGCGGTTCCCGCCAGCGCGCCGGTAATGATGTCAATCTGATCGGCAGGCGTCACACGCAGACCATTTTTCTTTTGCACCGGCAGGTTAAGCTGCTTCATCAGCTCATCCACCACGCAGCCACCGCCATGGACGATGATCAGCGGGCGCTGGTGCGCTTCACGGTAGTTAACCAGCGCGGTAAACAGGCGCTCCAGCGCTTCTTCGCTATCGAGTAATACGCCGCCGAGTTTGATAATTAATGGGTTCATCATCACACCTTAAATAAGAGACTGCGTCTCAGCGAAGCCGAAACGAATATTCGCGCACTGCACCGCCTGCGCTGCGGCGCCTTTCAGCAGGTTATCTTCTGCCGCGACGACGATGAGATGATCGTCCTGAACGGCAAAACCGATGTCACAGAATGGCAGACCCTCGACGCTTTTCAAGGCGGGCACGCCTTTATCATATAAACGTACCAGCGGTTTATCGGCGTAAGCCTGCTGGTAAACCGCCGCGATCTGCGCGTGGCCGACGCCCGGCTTCAGGCGGCAGGTGATAGTTTCCAGGATACCGCGCTTAAAATTGCCCAGGTGCGGAGTAAAAATCACCTTCGCCCCGAGGTGGCTGGCAATCTCCGGCTGATGACGATGGTTAAAGATGCCGTACGGCTGCAGGCTAACTTCACAGAAGCTATTGCCGATCGCGGCTTTACGACCCGCGCCGCTCACCCCGCTGGTGGCGTTGATCACCGGCCACTGATTGAGATCCAGCAGATTGGCATCAATCAGCGGCTTCAGCGACAGCTGCGCCGCCGTCGGGTAGCAGCCAGGCACCGCGATTAACTGCGCTTCTTTAAGCGCATCCGCGCTCCACTCCGCCAGACCATACACCGCCTGTTTGAGCAGGTCGGGATGCTGATGAGTGAAACCGTAGTATTTTTCGTAGAACGCCCCATCGTTAACGCGGAAGGCGCCTGAGAGATCGAACACCACGCAGCCGGCGGCAAGGAACTGCGGCACCAGGTCGTGACTCACTTCGTGCGCGGTAGCGAGAAACACCACATCCACGCCAGCGCTGAATTCGCTGATATCGGACATCGGCTGCAGCGGCATATCGACAATGCCCTTGAGCTGCGGATGCAGGTCGGAAATTAATTTTCCCGCATCATTGCTTTGCGCGGAGACCGTCAAAGCGGTTATGTTCATATGCGGATGACGATTGATATAGGTCACCAGCTCTGCGCCGGCATAACCACTGGCACCCACAATCAGCGTATTTAACATTGGAAGCGCATCTCCTTACATTCGATGGGTTTTCTTACGCTCAACGATATTGTATTTTTATTCACAATAAATGCATGAATATTGATACTATCACGACCCAAGGTGTGTCAACAATGAAAAACAATTTACCGCCCTTTATCGAGATTTACCGCGCGTTGATCGCCACACCATCCATCAGCGCGACCGAAGAGGCTCTCGATCAAAGCAATGAGTCTTTAATCAATTTGCTGGCAGGCTGGTTCCGCGATCTCGGCTTCAATGTTGAAGTACAGCCGGTGCCGGATACGCGCCATAAATTTAACCTGCTGGCCAGCACCGGACACGGCGCCGGCGGCCTGCTGCTCGCCGGGCATACCGATACCGTGCCATTCGATGATGGCCGCTGGACGCGGGATCCGTTCACCCTCACCGAACACGATAACAAGCTCTACGGCCTCGGCACGGCCGACATGAAAGGCTTCTTCGCTTTTATTCTCGACGCCCTGCGCGATGTCGACGTCACCACGCTGAAAAAACCGCTGTATATTCTGGCCACCGCCGACGAAGAGACCAGCATGGCCGGCGCGCGCTATTTTGCCGAAACCACCCAACTGCGCCCGGACTGCGCCATCATCGGCGAGCCCACTTCCCTGCAGCCGATCCGCGCCCATAAAGGCCATATGTCCAACGCGATCCGTATTCAGGGCCAGTCCGGCCACTCCAGCGATCCGGCGCGCGGGGTCAACGCGATTGAGCTGATGCACGACGCCATCGGCCGCATTATGCAGCTGCGCGATCTGCTAAAAGAGCGCTACCACTTCGAGGCGTTCACGGTCCCTTACCCGACCCTTAACCTGGGCGCTATCCATGGCGGCGATGCCTCAAACCGTATCTGTGCCTGCTGCGAACTGCATATGGATATCCGCCCGCTGCCGGGGATGACTCTTAACGATCTTAATGGTCTGTTAGCCGAGGCGCTGGCCCCCGTCAGTGAACGCTGGCCGGGCCGGCTGACGGTTTCGGAGCTACATCCGCCGATCCCTGGCTACGAATGCCCGCCGGACCATAAGCTGGTGCAGGTGGTTGAGAAACTGCTCGGCGCGCAGACCGACGTGGTGAACTACTGCACCGAAGCGCCGTTTATCCAGACGCTTTGTCCGACGCTGGTGCTCGGCCCGGGCTCCATCAATCAGGCCCATCAGCCTGACGAGTATCTGGAGACGCGCTTTATCAAGCCGACCCGGGAGCTGATTAGCCAGGTGGTCCACCACTTCTGCTGGCACTAAAATCGCCCTCTTTTTCCGCCCCGCTCTCCCGGGGCGGAACGGTGACGATCGTCACATTTCCATAAGCGATGCTTATCCAGCGACCCCTGAATTAAATTTCGCAAATTACGGCGATTTACTCGTTTGCTGAAGCGATTTCGCAGTAATTGACGTGGGGGTATTTACGTGGCTTTATAAAAGACGGGTTGCTTATCCGTTGCTCACGTTCCAGCGCAGCGGATATAACAAAATAAAATGAGATGGGGTGTCTGGGGTAACATGAACGAACAATATTCCGCATTGCGTAGTAATGTCAGTATGCTCGGCAAGGTGCTGGGCGATACCATCAAGGATGCATTGGGAGAAAATATTCTTGATCGTGTCGAAACTATCCGTAAGTTGTCCAAATCTTCACGCGCCGGCAACGAAGCTAACCGCCAGGAGCTGCTGACCACGCTGCAGAATTTGTCTAACGACGAACTGCTGCCGGTGGCCCGTGCCTTCAGCCAGTTTCTGAATCTGGCGAACACCGCTGAGCAGTACCACAGCATTTCGCCCAATGGCGAAGCGGCCAGCAATCCGGAAGTCATTGCGCGTACCCTGAGAAAGCTCAAAGACCAACCCAATCTCAACGAAGACACCATCAAAAAAGCGGTGGAATCTCTGTCTCTGGAGCTGGTATTAACCGCCCACCCGACCGAGATCACCCGCCGGACGCTGATCCATAAAATGGTGGAAGTGAACAACTGCCTTAAGCAGTTGGACAACAAAGATATCGCCGACTACGAGCACCATCAGCTGATGCGCCGTCTGCGCCAGCTGATCGCCCAGTCCTGGCATACCGATGAAATTCGTAAGCACCGCCCGTCCCCGGTCGATGAAGCCAAATGGGGCTTCGCGGTGGTGGAGAACAGCCTGTGGGAAGGGGTGCCTAACTATCTGCGCGAGCTGAACGAACAGCTGGAAGCCAACCTTGGCTATCAGCTGCCGGTGGACTTCGTCCCGGTGCGTTTCACCTCATGGATGGGCGGCGACCGCGACGGCAACCCGAACGTAACGGCTGATATCACCCGCCATGTGCTGCTACTCAGCCGCTGGAAAGCGACCGACCTGTTCCTCAAAGACGTGCAGGTGCTGATCTCCGAGCTGTCGATGGTGGAGTGTACCGACGAACTTCGCGCGCTGGCCGGTGCGGAGGGTGCTCAGGAACCGTACCGTTATCTGATGAAGAAACTGCGCGCTCAGCTGATGGAAACTCAGGCCTGGCTGGAAGCGCGTCTGAAAGGGCAAAAACTGCCGAAACCGGCGGGACTGATCACGCAGAACGAGCAGCTGTGGGAGCCGCTGTACGCCTGCTATAAATCGCTGCAGGCCTGCGGCATGGGCATTATCGCCAACGGCGAGCTGCTCGACACCCTGCGCCGCGTGAAGTCTTTCGGCGTACCGCTGGTGCGTATTGATATCCGTCAGGAAAGCACCCGCCATACCGAAGCGCTGGGTGAAATGACTCGCTACCTCGGGATCGGCGACTACGAAAGCTGGTCAGAAGCCGACAAACAGGCTTTCCTGATCCGCGAACTGAATTCCAAACGTCCGCTGCTGCCGCGCCAGTGGGAGCCAAGCGAAGAAACCCGCGAAGTTCTCGACACCTGCAAAGTGATCGCCGAGGCGCCGCGCGGATCGATCGCCGCCTACGTGATCTCGATGGCGAAAACGCCGTCCGACGTGCTGGCGGTTCATCTCCTGCTGAAAGAGGCCGGGATTGGCTTTGCTCTGCCGGTGGCCCCGCTGTTCGAAACGCTGGACGACCTCAACAACGCCAACGACGTCATGACCCAGCTGCTGAATATCGACTGGTACCGCGGCTTTATCCAGGGCAAACAGATGGTCATGATCGGCTACTCTGACTCCGCTAAAGACGCTGGCGTGATGGCCGCCTCCTGGGCGCAGTACCAGGCGCAGGACGCGCTGATCAAAACCTGTGAGAAAGCCGGTATCGAACTGACCCTGTTCCACGGTCGTGGCGGCTCCATCGGCCGCGGCGGCGCGCCTGCCCATGCCGCACTCCTCTCGCAGCCGCCGGGAAGCCTGAAAGGCGGCCTGCGCGTCACCGAGCAGGGCGAGATGATCCGCTTTAAGTACGGCCTGCCGGAAGTGACCATCAGCAGTCTGTCGCTGTATACCAGCGCCATTCTGGAAGCCAACCTGCTGCCGCCGCCGGAGCCGAAAGCCGAATGGCGTGACATCATGGCCGAGCTGTCCGACGTCTCCTGCAAGATGTATCGCGGCTACGTGCGGGAAAACAAAGATTTCGTCCCTTACTTCCGTTCCGCGACCCCGGAGCAGGAGCTGGGCAAACTGCCGCTGGGTTCACGTCCGGCAAAACGTCGCCCAACCGGCGGCGTCGAGTCGCTGCGCGCCATTCCGTGGATCTTTGCCTGGACCCAGAACCGCCTGATGCTGCCGGCCTGGCTGGGCGCCGGCGCCGCGCTGCAGAAGGTGGTCGAAGGCGGGAAGCAGAGCGAACTGGAAGCCATGTGTCGCGACTGGCCGTTCTTCTCTACCCGCCTCGGTATGCTGGAGATGGTTTACTCGAAGGCCGACCTGTGGCTGGCGGAGTACTACGATCAGCGCCTGGTGAAACCAGAGCTGTGGGCGCTGGGTACCGAGCTGCGTAAGCTGCTGGCTGCCGATATCAACGTCGTGCTGGCCATCGCCAACGACTCCCATCTGATGGCCGACCTGCCGTGGATTGCCGAGTCTATCCAGCTGCGTAATATCTATACTGACCCACTGAACGTCCTGCAGGCGGAACTGCTGCACCGTTCACGCCAGGCTGAAGAAGAGGGCAAGGATCCGGATCCGCGCGTTGAACAAGCGCTAATGGTCACCATCGCCGGCGTTGCCGCCGGGATGCGTAACACCGGCTAATCAATGTCTCTCCCCCCGGCCGTCCGGCCGGGGGATTTTTCACTCGTTCTAGTGGTGCAGCATTTCATCAACGATCTGCTCTTTATGCAGCGCATAAGGATAATAGGTCGGCCAGTTATCCATCTCTTTCAGCAACGCCTCCTGTGATTCATTGCCCATGAAAATATGGAAATGCTGCGATTTACGCGGGCCAATGATATGGTCGCTGAACTGGACAAACTTCGGCGCGTTGGCATCGCCCTGCTGGCACTCAAACAAGTAACGCACGCCCTTCTTGCCGGAGGTGTAATGCAGAATTTTGTAGCCTGAATAGCGGTATTTGCAGCTATTGACGGTCTCGCCAACGTGGAACTCAATGACATCATTTTCAATGCCAATCTGCTCTACATCAGTGGCGTAGCCCTTTTTATAATAAGCGCGATACTCCTCCACACTCTTGCCGCCGGGCTTTTTCGCCTTCTGCTCGAGTACCGGATCGAGGTCGCCATTGAGCAGATACGGATTCACCGACTGCCAGACGCCCTCCCAGTCGCTCAGCGAGCGGTCCTGCACATTTTTATCCGCAAAAATGCCTTCGCTGGCCTGACGCTCCACTTCGGTTAGCGCCGGCCCATGGCTATGGTTGCCGTGGGCGAACGCCTGAGCGCTGGCTAACGCCATGCCGAATCCGAAGGCCAGCAGGGGGATCTTTCTGGTCATTACTCTCTCCTGAGTGTGATATCAATAGCGGCAAATTGTTACGATATAACATATCTCAAATGAGAATCAAGAGCGACAGGCAAGCGCTTTTACCGCTGGAATAATGTCCGGTATGATGAAAGAGGTGATGCTTTGAACGGAAGAATGATGGACAACGATATCAATCAGCTTATTGATTCATTGCTAAAAAAGCACAATAGTATCGGCCGGGTTCATTTTGCCGGCGAGGTGCGCTCGCCTGCTGAACCGGTAGTGCAGGTTGATTTTCCCCGTCTGAACATCATCCTCAATGGGCAGTTACGCGACCAGGCGCTCGGCGATAACGCCCTGCCCCTCGGGGCCAGGGACGTGCTCTATATCCCCGGAGATAGCTGGAACTGCCCGCAGTGGCAAGCGCCCTGCCTGCTGTTAAGCATCCTGTTCGATAAGCAGCAGCTGGAGTGCTCGCTGCAGCACTGGAATGGCAAGGCGATAACCGTTGTCGACAAGCGGCAGGCGCTGCGCCGCGGGCCGCGCGTCGGGTCATTTCTGCTGCAGGCGCTCAATGAGCTCCGGATGCAGCCTCATGAACAGCGAACCGCCCGCAGCATCGTCGTCAGCCTGCTTAGCCACTGCCATGATCTTCTCGGTAGCCAGGCGCAAACCTCCTCACGTAGTCAGGCGCTGTTCGAGGCGGTCCGCCAGTACATCGACGTCCATTACGCAGAGCCGCTGAGCCGGGAATCGGTGGCCCAGGCGTTCTATCTCTCTCCCAACTATCTTTCCCATCTGTTCCAGAAATGTGGACCAATGGGCTTCAATGAATATCTGAACCATATTCGTCTCGAACAGGCCCGTATGTTACTCAAGGGCCACGATATGAAAGTGAAAGATATCGCCCACGCCTGCGGCTTCGCCGACAGTAACTACTTCTGCCGGCTGTTTCGCAAAACCACAGAGCGCTCACCATCTGAGTATCGCCGTCAATATCACAGCCAGTTGACGGAAAAATTATCCCCGGCCAAAAACTAGATTTTTGTGTGTTAAACCTGACTTTTGTGCGCGTTTTTATTGCTGTACAACCCCACCATCCCGGATAAATGTGATCTAAATCATCCTTACTCGTGATGCGTACATTTATCCAGTTTTTGGCAAATTTGTCATCTGGCGATCCTTCGAACGAAAGCCGTATGCTTACCTCAACGACAGAACCGAATTAAGTATTGAGGAAAACATTATGGAACTCTATCTGGATACCGCCAACGTCGCTGAAGTGGAACGCCTGGCCCGCATCTACCCCCTGGCCGGGGTCACCACCAACCCGAGCATTATCGCCGCCGGTAAAACCCCGGTCTGGGACGTGCTCCCTCGCCTGCAAAAAGCCGTCGGACCCGAAGGGATCCTCTTTGCACAAACCATGAGCCGCGACGCACAGGGCATGGTGGAGGAAGCCAAACGCCTGAGCAATGCCGTACCAGGCATCGTGGTCAAAATCCCGGTCACCGCCGAAGGCCTCGCCGCCATCAAACTGCTGAAGAAAGAAGGCATCCCGACGCTTGGCACCGCCGTCTATAGCGCCTCGCAAGGCCTGCTGGCCGCACTGGCCGGGGCAAAATACGTCGCGCCTTACGTTAACCGCGTCGACGCCCAGGGCGGGGACGGCATCCGCATGGTGCAGGAGCTGCAATCCCTGCTGGAAATGCACGCGCCGGAAAGCAAAGTGCTGGCGGCAAGCTTCAAGACGCCCCGTCAAGCGCTGGACTGCCTGCTGGCTGGCTGCGAAGCAATCACCCTTCCACTAGATGTAGCGCAACAAATGCTCGGCACCCCTGCGGTAGAGTCAGCGATAGAGAAGTTTGAGCAGGACTGGAATAACGCCTTTGGCACGCTGAACCTGTAACCGGACCCGCGTGCCGCCTGCGGGTGGCACCACGGTCATCGAGGAGGAATCGAAATGGATCGCATTATTCAATCACCAGGCAAATATATCCAGGGCGCAGGCGCCATCAAGCGCCTCGGCGACTACCTGAAACCGCTGGCCGAACGCTGGCTGGTGGTGGGCGATAAATTCGTACTGGGATTTGCGGAAGAGATGCTGCGCAAAAGCCTGGCTGACGCTGGCCTGGCAGCGGAAATCGCGCCGTTTGGCGGTGAGTGTTCGCATAATGAAATCAATCGACTGCGCGATATCGCCGGCAGTGCGAAGTGTACCGCCGTGCTGGGGATCGGCGGTGGTAAAACGCTGGATACCGCGAAAGCGCTGGCCCACTTTATGAATGTGCCGGTGGCGATCGCTCCGACTATCGCCTCCACCGATGCGCCGTGTAGCGCGCTCTCGGTGATTTATACCGACGAAGGTGAATTCGACAGCTATCTGATGCTGCCGCATAACCCTAACATGGTCATTGTCGATACGCAGATCGTTGCCGGCGCGCCGGCCCGCCTGCTGGCCGCTGGTATTGGCGATGCGTTGGCCACCTGGTTCGAAGCCCGCGCCTGCTCCCGTAGCGGCGCCACCACCATGGCGGGCGGGAAATGCACCCAGGCAGCGCTGGCGCTGGCCGAACTGTGCTACAACACCTTAGTCGAAGAGGGTGAAAAAGCGATGCTGGCCGCCGAACAGCACGTGGTTACCCCGGCGCTGGAGCGGGTAGTGGAAGCCAACACCTACCTGAGCGGCGTTGGTTTCGAAAGCGGTGGTCTGGCGGCGGCCCATGCCATCCATAACGGTATGACAGCCATCCCTGACGCCCACCATTACTATCACGGTGAAAAAGTGGCGTTCGGTACCCTGACGCAGCTGGTGCTGGAAAACGCGCCGGTGGAGGAGATCGAGACCGTCGCCGCGCTGTGCCACAGCGTTGGGCTGCCGATCACCCTGGCGCAGCTGGATATCAAAGGTGATATCCCGACCAAAATGCGCCTGGTGGCGGAAGCCGCCTGCGCTGAAGGCGAAACCATTCACAATATGCCGGGCGGCGTTGATTCCGACCAGGTCTACGCCGCGCTGCTGGTGGCCGACCAGTATGGCCAGCGCTTCCTGCAGGAATGGGAATAAACCAGAGCAAAACACCCGGCGTCAGCCGGGTGTTTTTTTATGTTTCTCTGCGGGCCGGAACAGGCTATGCCCCTCGTCTCTTGATACTGATCATCGCCAACGCCAGTACTATCAACGCAATGCCACAGCCCTCCACCTTCCCCGGATTTTCATCTAGCAGCCACCAGGAAAACAGCACGCCACAGACCGGTACGGCCAGCGTACTCAGGCCAGCGATACTCGCCGGTAAATTACGCAATACAAAAAGCCACAAACTCCAGGCCAGCGCCGTTGCCAGGATCGCGCTGTAAGCCAGGGCCCAGAAAACGCCGGGCTGCCAGTCTACCGCCCGTTGCGGGACGAGCCAGGCCACTACGCTCATTACCACGGCGGCATACAGCATCTGCCAGGTCGTTAGCGCCAGCAAATCAACCTGCGGATATCGGGTATACATGCGCTTCGCAACGATCGCACCTGCCCCCCAGCTCACGCCGGAGAGGATTGCCAGCAAGGCGCTTTTCAGAGAAGTAAAGTCGAGTTGCCACGGTTGCAGGACGAGTATCAGACCCACGCATGCCACCCCGATGGCGATATATTGCCATCGCCGCATACGCTCACCTAAGAATAACGCGGCCATCACCACCACCCAGAATGGCATGGTGTAACTCAGGATCGCCACTTTACCGGCGCCACCGCTCATTAGCGCCCACTGCGCCAGACCAACCATGCCACAGGTTTGCAATAACGCGATCGCCAGGGTATAGCCGAAAGGCGTCGGCTTGAGCGCTTTACCGCGGATCAACATCACTATCCACAGCACCACGGCGCCAAAAATACAGCGCAGCGCCGTGAAGTCAAAGGCGCCGATATAGCTCGTCACTTGCTTCATCGCGATCCAGCTAAAGCTCCAGATCAGCGTTAATAACGCCAGCCCACCAAACGCCAGCGGATCGCGCTTCCTTGTCATTGCATAACCCGTCCCTGTCAATTATCAGGCTGGCACTATACGCGCTTTATCTTCTGCTCTCCCCTGACCTGTATCAGCGTTTTGGGCAAAAAAAAGCGATGGCGAAATCAGCTTCGCCATCGCACTAGACGGTAATGAAAACTCAGGCCGGGCGTACGCCCAGTGTATGGCAGATGGCGTAGCTCATCTCAGCGCGGTTCAGGGTGTAGAAGTGGAAATCTTTGACCCCTTCCCGGCTTAAGATCTTCACCATATCCATGGCGATGTTGGCCCCCACCAGCTGACGGGTTTCGGCGTCATTATCCAGCCCTTCAAACATTTTCGACATCCACACCGGGATACGGACGTTGGTCATATCCGCAAACTTTTTCGCCTGTTTAAAGTTGGAGACCGGCAGGATACCCGGAATGATTTCCACGTCGATGCCCGCCGAAACGCAGCGATCGCGAAAACGCAGGTAGCTTTCCACATCGAAGAAGAACTGAGTGATCGCGCGGTTGGCGCCCGCCTCGACTTTACGCTTCAGGTTCAGCAAATCCGCCTGTGCGCTTTTCGCTTCCGGATGCACTTCAGGATACGCGGCGACAGAGATATCAAAATCGCCCACCTCTTTCAGCAGCGTCACCAGATCGGCGGCGTACATATCCGGTTTACCGCTCCCCGGCGGCAGGTCACCGCGCAGGGCGACGATATGGCGGATACCGTTATTCCAGTAATCCTGGGCGATAGTGCGCAGCTCATCACGGCTGGCATCAATACAGGTCAGGTGCGGTGCTGCTTCCAGACCGGTTCGCTCTTTGATGCCCTTAATGATGCTGTGCGTGCGATCGCGCTCGCCGGAGTTCGCGCCATAGGTCACCGAAACAAACTTTGGTTTCAGACTGCTCAGGCGATCGATGGATTTCCACAGGGTTTGCTCCATTTCACTGGTCCGCGGCGGAAAGAACTCAAAGGACACATTAATCTGGCCCTGGACTTCCGCCAGGCTCTGATTCAGGGCTTCCCGCTGATTGGCGTGAAAAAAGCTCATACCTTACCTCATCAATCGCTTGTAATGGCTGTTATATTGCGAACTTCTATACGTTTAGACGTCCAGATGTAAAAATGACGGAAAAGCGCGCGGGCGTCAATAGAAAAATCTGCGTAAAGAGTGAGGAATAGGCCTCCAAAATGAAAAAAATTCATCTTCCGGCGTTTTGCCAGCCGAAAGAGCTCGCTCTGTAGTCAATATGGGGTAGTACGATGTTCAGCCTGAAACTAGCGAGTCGTCAGGTGCTTATCAAGCAGAGGGAGCCATTGCTGCACAGATTCCGCCTGGTGAGGCGCATAGACCACGCCAAGGCTTAACGGCATCGTATCGCCCTCAGCCACCGGGCAGAACGCCACCCCCTGACGCTGAATCGCGGAAAAGGAGGCCGGCAGCAGGATCATCCCTTCCCCACGCGCAATACGCGCCAGCAGCACATCATGCTCGGCCGGCTCTTCCACATAAGTCGGGGCATAGCCAGCCCGGTCGAAAATGCGGCGCGTGTAGTCAAAGAAATCAGGGTTACGCTCGCGTTTAAACCAGAACAGCGGCCGATGATTGAGCGCGCTTAACGTCAGCCCTGGCCTGGCGGCTTCCGGCCATGAGGCCGGTAATGCCGAAATCAGCGGTTCCTGATACGGCAAGGGATGCAGAAGCAGCCCTTCGGTATTCAGCGGCAGCGCGACCAGCGCCGCATCAAGTTTGCCTTTGCGCACCTGTTGAGCCAACACCGGTGAAGCGTGGCGAGTAACAGACAACACGCGGGTATGTTCACTCAAAGCAGACTCAACGGCGGCGAAAATACCTTGTTCAAAGGCAGTGGTCACGCCCAGATGCAGAGGCTGAGGCGAGCGGGTGGCAAGCTCACTCAATGCCGCCAGGGTGCGCGCCTGGAGCGCCAGCATAGGCTGAATGATCTCCAGCACCTCTCTTCCCGCATCGGTCAGGATCAGGCCTTTGCTATGGCGCAGGAACAACGTCACCCCCAGCTGCGTTTCCAGATGGCGAATATGGCGGGTCAGCGGCGGCTGCGAGATAAATAACCGCTGCGCCGCCCGGCTGATGTTATTTTCCTCCGCCACCACGGCAAAAGCGCGCAGCAGGCGAAGATCCAGGGAATGTAATCGCGACGTTGTCATACTGAAAAGGTATCACGAAAAGGGTATTACTCAAGTCCGGTAAACTTCCCTACCCTTCCTCTTAACGCACCATCACAGAGAGGAAAAAACGATGTCCAGCGAACGTTATATCATCGGTCAGGAAATGCTTCAGCGGGTGGATGGCAGTGGCGGGGAGGCCGTCGTCGACAGCCTGCGGGATATCGCCCCCGATTTCGCCCGCTATCTGATCGAGTTCCCCTTCGGCGACATTTACGCTAGGCCAGGGCTCGATTTACGCAGCCGGGAAATCGCCACCATCGCCGCGCTCACCGCGTTGGGTAACGCCGCGCCGCAGCTGAAAGTACACATTGCCGCGGGATTAAATGTCGGCCTGACGCAGGAGGAGATTACGGAAGCGATCATGCAGATGGCAGTCTATGCCGGATTTCCGGCGGCGCTAAACGGTCTGTTTGCCGCCAAAGCGGTTTTTGCGGCGCATTAACAAAAAGACCAGGCTTTGCCTGGCCTTTTTCTCGCGACTACAGCAGTTGCGCCAGACGGTTGATATCCGACTGGATAGCCCCGGCAGTCACATCGCGCCCGGCGCCGGGCCCGCGGATCACCAGCGGGTTATCGCGATACCAGCGGCTTTCGATGGCAAACACGTTATCGCACGGCAGCAGCGCCGCCAGCGGGTGCTCTTCGCGTACCGCTTCCACACCGACGCGTGCTTTGCCGTTGGCATCAAAGCGCGCCACGTAGCGGAGCACCAGCCCCATTTCACGAGCCGCCTCCAGACGCTGCAGCATTTGCTCGTTCAGCTCTTCGCCATTCTCAAAGAAGTGATCAACTGAACCCTCTTCGCAGTGGGCAGGGACCAGCGATTCCACACGTACCTGATCCGGTTCGATGTCATAGCCCGCTTCCCGCGCGAGGATCACCAGCTTGCGCATCACATCTTTACCAGACAGATCGACGCGCGGATCCGGCTCGGTCAGCCCCTGCTGCCACGCCTGATCCACCAGGTCGGTGAACGGCACGGTGCCATCAAACTGCAGGAACAGCCAGGAGAGCGTTCCCGAGAAGATACCGCTCAGGCCGAGGATGGTATCGCCGCTATCGATCAGATCGCGCACCGTATGGTTCACCGGCAACCCGGCGCCCACGGTAGCGTTATACAACCAGTGGCGACCCGTCTTCTCAAACGCGTCGTGGATCTGGCGATATTTATCGCTGCTGCTGGCGCCCGCCAGCTTGTTGGCGCTAATGACGTGGAAGCCATGGCTGGCGAAATCAAGATACTGGTCGGCCAGCTGTTCGCTGGCGGTGACGTCCAGCACGACTAAATCATCATACGGGTGCGCGCGCATCCACAGGAACAGCGACTCTTCATCCTGCTCTACCGCTTCATCGTTGAAGAAAGCCAGCGCCCGGCTGGCATCCAGCCCGTCGTAGTTCAGCAGGCTGCGTTTACTGTCGACTACGCCGGCGAGAATAAACTCAAAGCCGGTGCGCGCTGACAGCGTGGTTTGTTCACGGGCGAACAGCTCCAGCCAGCGGGAACCGATGTTCCCTTTGCCGAACAGCATCAGACCGATACGCTTTTCGGCGCGAAACAAGGACTGGTGCAGCCCCTGGATCAAGCTTTCCGTCGGCCCGGCGCGCAGCACCGCCACCAGGCTGATCCCCTCTTCAGACTGCCAGGTAAACTCCACCGGCTGCCCTTTAAGCTGCTGCCAGAAACGGTGGCAGTGCAGTGGGTTACGGGTGACACCCGCGCCCACCATCGCCACCAGTGCCAGCTTCTGACGCAGACGCAGCTCGCCCGGCAGACCGGCTTCATCGAGCAGCTTCAGCGCGCTGTCAGCCACCTCGGAGGTGTAGCAGAACTGCAGCAGCTTACGGTCGGCATGGACGCCAACGGCTAACGGGCGCAGCTGGGCGCGTTTGAGCAGAGCGTCCAGCTCTTTATGCGCCAGTTTGAAATCGTGACCGGCCGGCACCTGGAATTCCACCAGACAGACGTCATCATGGCTGGTGACAATCCGCGCACCGGTACCGGAGGCCAGCACGCGCTCAATGCGCGTGGAGCCCTGTTCCGGCGTATAGCTGCAGCGTAACTGCAGATCGATATCGCTGGCGGAGACCGGCTGCAGCGTGCGGGCATGGAGCACCGGCGCGGCCAGGCGCGCCAGCTCGCTGGCTTCATCCAGACGCAGCAGCGGCAGCAGACAGGCGTCTTTGACCTTACGTGGATCCGCGCTGTACACCCCGGCGACGTCGCTCCAGATGGTGACGCGAGAGGCGCCCGCCAGCGCACCGATCTGCGTGGCGGAGTAGTCAGACCCGTTACGGCCCAGCAGGACGGTTTCTCCGGCCTGGTTGCGGGAGATAAAGCCGGTCACCACCAGACGTTTATTAGGATGCTGCGCCATCAGCTGCTGCAGCAGTGGATAAGATAATCCCTCATCCACCTGCGGCTGCGCGGCGCGTTCCGCGCGCAGGAAAGCGCGGGCGTCAAGCCAGGCGGCTTCCATACCCAGCTGGTTGAGGACCGCCGCCATCAGGCGTGCGGACCAAACTTCCCCATGGCCGACCACTTCCGCATAAACGGCTTCGGTAACCCCGCCGTCCAGCAGGCCTGCCAGACGCTCAAGGTCGTGGATAAAAGCGGCGATCAACGTATCCGCCGCCGCTGGCTCCAGTAAACCGCCAATCAGCTCGGTGTGATAGCGGCGAAGCGACTGCTGGACCTGATGCGCAGCGAGGCGATCGCTCTGGCTAAGTTTAAGCCAGCTGATCAGCTGGTTGGTGGTGCTGCCAGCGGCAGAGACGACCATCATGTCCCCCGCCTGCGAATACTCTGTCATGATCCCCGCGACGCGCAGGTAACATTTCGCATCCGCTAAACTACTCCCACCAAATTTGTGCAGCTGACGACCCTTCGCCCCTGCCTGCGCAATCACACTCATCTTTATTCCTCGTTTGCTGCCCGGAAGCCATTTTCCAGGTCGGCAATTAAATCTTCACCATCTTCAATACCGGTTGAAATACGCAGGAGCGTTTCTGAAATTCCGGCGGCGGCACGCGCTTCAGGCGCCATGCCGGCATGCGTCATGGTTGCCGCATGGGAAATCAGGCTTTCAACGCCCCCCAGCGATTCCGCCAGTGTAAACAGCGACAGCCCGCTCAGGAAACGGCGCAGCGTCTGCTCGTCACCGTCCAGCTCGAAGCTTAACATTGCGCCAAAACCTTTTTGCTGACGCGCCGCAATTTCATGCCCCTGGTTTTCCGGCAGCGACGGATGATACAGCTTTTTCACCAGCGGCTGGGTTTTCAGATACTCAACGATCGCCAGGGCATTACGCTGCGCCACTTCCATACGCGGAGACAGCGTCCGCAAACCGCGCAGCAGCAGGTAGCTATCGAAGGCGCTGCCGGTGACGCCAATATTATTCGCCCACCATGCCAGTTCGGTGACAGTCGCCGGATCTTTGGCAATCACCACCCCGGCCACCACATCGGAGTGGCCATTCAGGTATTTAGTACAGGAATGCAACACCAGATCGGCACCCAGCGCCAGCGGGTTTTGCAGCGCCGGGCTCAGGAAGGTGTTATCGACCACGCTGATCGCCCCGGCCTCGCGCGCCAGGCCGCAGATTTTCGCAATATCCACCACCCGCAGCAATGGATTACTTGGGCTTTCCACCAGCACCAGCTTCGGTTTTTCCGCCAGCGCTGCCCGCAGCGCCTGCTCATCGTTTTGATCGACGAACTGAACGCGATAGCAGCCGCGCTTCGCCAGGCTGTCGAACAGACGGTAGCTGCCGCCGTAGCAGTCGTGCGGCGCCACCAGCAGATCGCCCGGTTTAAGGAACACCGTCGTCACCAGCAGGATCGCCGACATTCCGGTATTGGTCAGCACCGCGCCGGCGCCGCCCTCCAGCTCCGCTAAGGCGCGCTGCACCACATCGCGCGTCGGGTTGCCGCGACGGGAATAATCGTGGGCGCGAGGTTCGTTAAAGCCGGTGAAATTATAGGTGCTGGAAAGGTGGATCGGCGGGACAACGCAACCGTACTGCTCGTCGTCATTTAAACCGCTACGCACTGCGATGGTGGCCTGTTTACGCGTCATGTTGGGAAGTTCCTGGGCTGAGTCGGTGAAAAGTCAGGCTCCAGAGTAATCATTGTCACAATAGACGTCAATACATCTGGACATCTAAACTTCTTTGCGTATAGATTGAGCAAAGTGCAAATAGCCGTTAAAATTATATGCATTAGCGCACGCCGACGGCGGCTTATCTCATGTCAGAAAGCCCGCGCATACGGTAAACTACGCGCAATTATAGCCCGGGCGGAATATTCTGGCCCTTCACTAATAAACAGAGGATTAAGGTATCTCATGGCTGAATGGAGCGGCGAATATATCAGCCCATACGCTGAGCACGGTAAGAAGAGTGAACAAGTAAAGAAAATTACGGTTTCCATTCCTCTGAAGGTGTTAAAAATCCTCACCGATGAACGCACGCGTCGTCAGGTGAATAACCTGCGTCATGCAACCAACAGCGAACTGCTGTGCGAAGCATTCCTGCATGCCTTTACCGGACAACCGTTGCCTAACGATGAAGACCTGCGTAAAGAGCGCAGCGATGAGATCCCGGAAGCGGCAAAAGCGATTATGCGTGAACTGGGGATCGACCCGGATACGTGGGAATACTGAGACGATAAAAAGGGCGGAAGCAATCTTCCGCCCTTTTTCTTTCCCGCCCAGGCAGGCGAGAGAGACAAAAAAGCCGCCCTGAGGCGGCTTTTTCTGGCAACTTACTTGCTGCCCGGGATGCTGAAGCGCTTGTTGAAGCGGTCAACACGGCCACCGGTAGCAACATCACGCTGTTTGCCGGTGAAGAACGGGTGGCATTTGCCGCACACGTCGAGGTTCAGGTCGTGACCAACGGTGGAGCGGATTTTCATGACATTACCGCAAGAACAGGTAGCAGTAATTTCGTCGTAATTTGGGTGAATACCTTTTTTCATGGGAGAACCTCAGTTAAGGCCGCGTCGCTCTTCCAGCCCTAACGCCAGACACCACGCGATATTAGTAATTTCCCGTCGCCTTCTACGCTGCTGACAGCGTGAAGCACGCGGTAATGGTCAATCTTCAATGCGATATAAAGCGCATCAAAGGCGGCGAATCATACAGAATTTGACCAGCATATGCAAACTGATCCGCGCCGCCTTATCGTAATGTGTATACTATCCCGCCAGATTTCAAGTCAGGAAGATGACATGTCCGTCGCCCACGTTGCCCTACCCGTTCCGCTACCGCGCACTTTTGACTACCTGCTGCCTGAAGGCATGGCGGTCAAAGCGGGCTGTCGGGTGCGGGTGCCGTTCGGCAAACAGGAGCGGATCGGCATTGTCGCGGCGGTGAGCGAGCGCAGCGAACTGCCGCTGGATGAGCTAAAACCGGTCGCCGAAGCGCTGGACGACGAGCCGGTCTTCTCCACGACTGTCTGGCGACTGCTGATGTGGGCGGCTGAGTATTACCATCACCCGATCGGCGATGTGCTGTTCCATGCATTACCCGTTATGCTGCGCCAGGGCAAACCCGCCAGCGCCACGCCGCTGTGGTACTGGTTCGCCACCGAGCAGGGGCAGGTTGTCGACCTTAACGGCCTGAAACGCTCCCGGAAGCAGCAGCAGGCGCTGGCGGCGCTGCGCCAGGGTAAAATCTGGCGTCATCAGGTTGGCGAACTGGAATTCAATGAAGCGGCGCTGCAGGCGCTGCGCGGCAAAGGGCTGGCGGAGCTGGCCTGCGAAGCGCCCGCCCTCACCGACTGGCGCAGCGCGTATTCGGTTGCCGGCGAACGCCTGCGCCTGAATACCGAGCAGGCCACCGCCGTCGGGGCGATCCACAGCGCCGCCGATCGTTTCTCCGCCTGGCTGCTGGCGGGTATTACCGGCTCCGGGAAAACGGAAGTCTATTTGAGCGTGCTGGAGAATGTGCTGGCGCAGGGGCGCCAGGCGCTGGTGATGGTGCCGGAGATCGGCCTGACGCCGCAAACCATCGCCCGATTTCGCCAGCGCTTTAACGCGCCGGTGGAAGTGCTGCACTCCGGGCTCAATGACAGCGAACGTCTCTCGGCCTGGCTGAAGGCGAAAAATGGCGAAGCGGCCATTGTGATCGGCACCCGCTCCTCGCTGTTTACCCCATTTAAAGATCTCGGCGTCATCGTCATCGACGAAGAGCATGACAGCTCCTACAAGCAGCAGGAAGGCTGGCGCTACCATGCCCGCGACCTGGCGGTATGGCGCGCCCACAGCGAGCAGATCCCGATAATTCTCGGCTCGGCGACGCCGGCGCTGGAGACTCTGCATAACGTCCGCCAGGGTAAATACCGCCAGTTAACCTTAAGCAAACGCGCGGGCAATGCGCGCCCGGCCCAGCAGCACGTGCTCGATCTCAAAGGGCAACCGCTGCAGGCGGGCCTGTCTCCCGCGCTGATTAGCCGTATGCGCCAGCACCTGCAAGCGGATAACCAGGTGATCCTGTTTCTTAACCGCCGCGGCTTTGCGCCAGCGCTGCTGTGCCACGATTGCGGCTGGATAGCGGAATGCCCGCGCTGCGACAGTTACTATACGTTGCACCAGGCGCAGCACCATCTGCGCTGCCACCATTGCGACAGCCAGCGCCCGATCCCGCGCCAGTGTCCTTCCTGCGGCTCCACGCATCTGGTGCCGGTAGGGATCGGCACCGAGCAGCTGGAGCAGGCCCTGGCGCCGCTGTTCCCTGAGGTGCCTATCTCGCGTATCGACCGCGATACCACCAGCCGCAAAGGAGCGCTGGAGGAGCATCTCGCCGCCGTCCATCGCGGCGGGGCGCGTATTCTGATTGGCACCCAAATGCTGGCCAAAGGGCACCACTTCCCGGACGTCACTCTCGTCTCCCTACTGGATGTCGACGGGGCGCTGTTTTCCGCTGATTTCCGCTCCGCAGAGCGTTTCGCTCAGCTTTATACCCAGGTCTCCGGACGAGCGGGCCGGGCAGGAAAACAGGGCGAGGTCATTCTTCAAACCCACCATCCGGAACACCCTCTACTGCAGACCCTGCTGTATAAAGGCTACGACGCCTTTGCCGAACAGGCGCTGGCAGAGCGGCGGACGATGCAGCTGCCGCCGTGGACCAGCCATGTGCTGATTCGTGCGGAAGACCATAACAACCAGCAGGCGCCGCTGTTTTTACAACAGCTGCGCAATCTGCTGCAGGCCAGCCCGCTGGCCGACGAAAAGCTATGGGTGCTCGGTCCGGTTCCGGCGCTGGCGCCAAAGCGCGGCGGCCGCTGGCGCTGGCAAATATTGCTGCAGCATCCTTCGCGGGTGCGTCTGCAACATATCGTTAGCGGTACGCTGGCGCTGATCAATACGCTTCCGGAGGCGAGAAAAGTGAAGTGGGTGCTGGATGTCGATCCGATTGAAGGATAAGCCTTCTCTTGCGAGCCGGATCGAAAAATTTAACAAGCATCACGTTTTTCATGAAAATTCTGTAACTCACTGCCGCGACTATCTGATAAAAATGATGCAGCAGTTAGCGCCCAAGGGAAATGCCAGCGCCATTCAGCGAGGAGAAACCAGGTGAAGCCCAAAAAACAAGTGGTTGCCGCCACCATGAAAGACGTCGCCCTCAAGGCAAACGTTTCCACGGCAACCGTGTCCCGAGCGTTGATGAACCCTGATAAGGTGTCGCAAGCCACCCGTAACCGGGTCGAGCAGGCGGCGCTGGAAGTCGGCTATTTACCGCAGTCGCTCGGACGCAATATGAAGCGCAACGAATCGCGGACGATCCTCGTGATCGTCCCGGATATCTGCGATCCCTTCTTTAGTGAAGTGATCCGCGGTATTGAAGTCACTGCCGCCGAGCACGGCTATCTGGTGTTAATCGGCGATTGCGCCCACCAGAATCAGAAAGAAAAAACCTTTATCGACCTTATCATCACCAAGCAGATCGACGGCATGGTGCTGCTCAGTTCGCGCCTGCCGTTCGACGCCAGCGTGGAAGAGCAGCGCAATTTGCCGCCGATGGTCATGTCGAACGAGTTCGCGCCGGAGCTGGAGCTACCCACCGTCCACATCGATAACCTGACGGCAGCCTTTAACGCGGTGAATTATCTCCATGAGCTGGGACACCAGCGTATCGGCTGTATCGCCGGCCCGGAAGATATGCCGCTGTGCCATTATCGCCTGCAGGGCTATGTGCAGGCGCTGCGCCGCTGCGGTATCACCGTCGATCCGCACTATATCGCTCGCGGCAACTTTACCTTCGAAGCCGGCGCCAATGCGCTGGAGCAGTTGCTGTCGCAGCCGATACCGCCTACCGCCGTCTTCTGCCATAGCGATGTAATGGCGCTGGGCGCCTTATCGCTGGCGAAACGCCGCGGCCTGAAGGTGCCGGACGACCTGTCAATTGTCGGCTTCGATAACATCGCGTTGTCTGAATTTTGCGACCCGCCGTTGACCACGGTTTCACAGCCACGGTTTGATATCGGCCGTGAAGGAATGCTGCTATTACTGGAGCAAATGCAGGGCCATAACGTGAACAGCGGCTCGCGTCTGCTCGATTGCGAACTGATTGTTCGCGGCAGTACGCAAAAAATCAGACGATAACCATCAGGCTTTCGGGCCTGCTCTTCTGGTCAAAGGCCCGCCGCTTAAGTAACATGGCGGGCTGACGAACGAATATAAGACAGCGAAACGATAGTGGCACAACGAGATTATGTACGCCGCAGCCAACCGGCTTCTTCGCGGCGCAAAAAGAGCACGACCCGAAGCTCAAGGAATAAGCAAAGCAGCCTTCCGGCAATTTCACCGGCGATGGTGGCGATCGCGGCGGCTGTGCTGGTGGCCTTTATCGGTGGCCTCTATTTCATTACGCACCATAAGAAAGAAGAAGCGGAAGCGATGCAAAATCGCCAGGCCGCCGGCAACGGCTTGCCGCCCAAACCGGAAGAGCGCTGGCGCTATATTAAAGAGCTGGAAAGCCGCCAGCCGGGTGTTCGCGCGCCAACCGAACCGACCGCCGGTGGCGAAGTCATGAAACCGGAACAGCTGACCGACGAGCAGCGCCAGCTGCTCGCCCAGATGCAGGCCGATATGCGCCAGCAGCCAACCCAGTTGACCGAAGTGCCGTGGAACGAACAAACGCCGGCGCAGCGCCAGCAGACGCTGCAGCGTCAGCGTTTAGCACAGCAGCAACAGCAGGCGCAACAGCAGCAGTGGACGCAAACTCAGCCGCAGGCCGTTCAACAGCAGCCGCGCGTCCAGCAGCCGAAGCCGGTTCAGCAGCAACAGCCGAAGCAGACCGCGTCGAACCAGCAGCCGTATCAGGATCTGCTGCAGACGCCGGCGCATACCAATACCACGCAGCCGCGTACCCAGGCCGCGGCGCCAGTGACTCGCGTGGAAGAAACGCCGAAAACGACCGCCGAGAAGAAAGACGATCGTAGCTGGATGATCCAGTGCGGCTCCTTTAAGGGCGCTGAGCAGGCCGAAAGCGTCCGCGCTCAGCTGGCTTTTGAAGGGTTTGCTTCGCACATCACCACTAACAACGGCTGGAACCGCGTGGTCATTGGCCCGCTGAAAGGCAAAGAAAGCGCCAACGAGATGATCACCCGCCTGAAGATGGCCGGACACGCGAACTGCATTCGTCTCGCCGCCAGGGGTTGAAACCCTCAAAATCCCCCCCATCTATAATTGCATTCGGCCCCGCGAACAGCGCGGGGCCCCTGTTCCGCTTTTGCAACCAAGGGGTCTGCTCGTGACTACAATTGTAAGTGTTCGCCGTAACGGCCATGTTGTTATTGCCGGTGATGGCCAGGCCACGCTGGGCAACACCGTGATGAAGGGCAACGTGAAAAAAGTGCGTCGTCTGTACAACGATAAAGTGATTGCCGGTTTTGCTGGCGGCACTGCTGATGCCTTCACGCTGTTCGAACTGTTTGAACGTAAACTGGAAATGCACCAGGGCCATCTGGTGAAGGCCGCCGTTGAGCTGGCCAAAGACTGGCGAACCGATCGGATGTTGCGCAAGCTGGAAGCGCTGCTGGCCGTCGCAGACGAAAACGCGTCGCTCATCATCACCGGTAACGGCGACGTGGTACAGCCAGAAAACGATTTGATTGCTATCGGCTCCGGCGGTCCTTACGCCCAGGCCGCGGCCCGCGCGCTGCTGGAAAATACCGATATGGGCGCGCGCGACATCGCCGAGAAAGCGTTGGATATTGCAGGTGATATCTGCATCTATACCAACCATTTCCACACCATCGAAGAATTACCTTCTAAAGCGTAAGGATCTCCCATGTCTGAAATGACCCCACGCGAAATTGTCAGCGAACTGGACAAACACATTATCGGCCAGGACGCCGCCAAGCGTTCTGTTGCTATCGCCCTGCGTAACCGCTGGCGCCGGATGCAGCTTAACGAAGAGCTGCGTCATGAAGTCACGCCGAAAAACATTCTGATGATCGGCCCAACCGGCGTCGGTAAAACCGAGATTGCCCGTCGTCTGGCAAAACTGGCCAACGCGCCGTTTATTAAAGTTGAAGCGACCAAGTTCACCGAAGTGGGCTATGTCGGTAAAGAAGTGGACTCGATCATCCGCGATCTGACCGACGCAGCGATCAAAATGGTGCGCATGCAGTCCATCGATAAAAACCGTTACCGCGCGGAAGAGCTGGCGGAAGAGCGCGTGCTTGACGTGCTGATCCCTCCGGCGAAAAACAACTGGGGCCAGGCTGAACAGCCGCAGGAACCCTCTGCTGCGCGCCAGGCGTTCCGCAAGAAACTGCGTGAAGGCCAGCTGGACGATAAAGAGATTGAAATCGATCTCGCTGCGGCGCCGATGGGCGTTGAAATCATGTCCCCTCCGGGCATGGAAGAGATGACCAGCCAGCTGCAGTCCATGTTCCAGAACCTCGGCGGCCAGAAGCAGAAACCGCGTAAGCTGAAAATCAAAGACGCGATGAAGCTGCTGATTGAAGAAGAAGCGGCCAAACTGGTCAACCCGGAAGAGCTGAAGCAGGAAGCCATTGACGCGGTAGAGCAGCACGGTATCGTCTTTATCGATGAAATCGACAAAATCTGTAAGCGCGGCGGCAACACTTCCGGCCCGGATGTGTCTCGTGAAGGCGTACAGCGCGACCTGCTGCCGCTGGTGGAAGGCTGCACCGTCTCCACCAAGCACGGGATGGTGAAAACCGACCACATCCTGTTTATCGCCTCCGGCGCGTTCCAGGTGGCCAGCCCGTCCGATCTGATCCCTGAGCTGCAGGGGCGTCTGCCGATCCGCGTTGAGCTGAAAGCGCTGACCACCCATGACTTCGAGCGCATCCTGACCGAGCCGAATGCCTCCATCACCGTGCAGTACAAAGCGCTGATGGCGACCGAAGGGGTGAATATCGAATTCACCGAAGACGGTATCAAGCGTATCGCCCAGGCCGCGTGGCAGGTAAACGAAACCACCGAGAACATCGGTGCGCGTCGCCTGCACACCGTGCTGGAGCGTCTGGTGGAAGATATCTCCTATGATGCCAGCGAGATGAACGGCCAGACCGTCACTATCGATGCCGAATATGTGAGTAAACACCTGGATGTTCTGGTGGCAGATGAAGATCTGAGCCGTTTTATCCTATAATCCGGTGCAATGCATTTTCATCACTGTTGATGGGGGCTATCGCCCCCATTTTTATTGGCTAAAATAACTATGACTGATATCAGCCGTTCACAGGCGTGGCTGGAAAGCCTGCGTCCTAAAACGTTACCGCTGGCATTTGCCGCGATTATTGTTGGCACCGTCCTTGCCTGGGAGCAGGGCCATTTTGATCCCTGGGTTGCCCTGCTGGCGCTGATCACCGCCGGCTTGCTGCAAATTCTTTCCAACCTCGCCAATGACTACGGCGACGCGGTTAAGGGGAGCGATAAACCGGATCGCATCGGGCCGCTGCGCGGGATGCAGAAAGGGGTGATTACCCCCCAGCAGATGAAGCGCGCCCTGATCGTCACCGTCGTACTCATCTGCCTGTTTGGTCTGGCGCTGCTGTGCGCCGCCTGGCAGAGCGTCGGCGATTTCATCGGCTTCCTCGCCCTGGGAGGCCTGTCTATCGTGGCCGCCATCACCTACACGGTGGGCACCCGTCCGTATGGATATATTGGTCTGGGTGATATCTCAGTACTCGTTTTCTTCGGCTGGCTGAGCGTCCTCGGCAGCTGGTATCTGCAAGCCCATAATGTGGAAGCGGCCATTTTTCTGCCGGCGACAGCCTGCGGTCTGCTGGCGACCGCCGTGCTAAACATCAATAATCTGCGCGATATCGACAGCGACCGGCAGAACGGGAAGAACACCCTCGCCGTGCGCCTGGGCCCGGTCAATGCCCGCCGCTATCATGCCTGCCTGCTGCTCGGCGCCCTGCTGTGTCTGGCGCTATTTAACCTGCTGGCGCTGCATTCAGCCTGGGGCTGGCTGTTTATTCTCGCCACGCCGCTGCTGGTGAAACAGGCGCGCTACGTCCTGCGCGAACCCGATCCGCTGGCGATGCGGCCAATGCTCGAAAAGACGGTCAAAGGGGCCTTACTGACCAACCTGCTGTTTGTTATCGGAATTATTGCCAGTAAGCTGATGGCTTAACTGACAAATATCAATTAACAATTGATGATTTTGCCAACAATGCGATTCGCGGGATATACTAAAAACTCTCGCAGCAACTGAACGTTAAGCCTATGAAATACGATACTTCCGAGCTTTGTGACATCTACCAGGAAGATGTCAACGTCGTGGAACCGCTGTTCTCTAACTTTGGAGGACGGTCGTCGTTTGGTGGACAGATCATTACGGTTAAATGTTTCGAGGATAACGGGTTGCTCTACGATCTGCTCGAGCAGAATGGCCGTGGTCATATTCTCCTGATCGACGGCGGCGGCTCAGTACGACGCGCGTTAATTGACGCCGACCTGGCGCGTCTGGCCGCCCAGAATGAATGGGAAGGGTTGGTGGTCTATGGCGCGGTGCGCCAGGTTGACGACCTTGAGGAACTGGACATCGGCATCCAGGCGCTGGCGGCCATCCCGGTCGGCGCGGCGGGCGAAGGCATCGGCGAAAGCGACGTGCGCGTCAATTTCGGCGGGGTGACCTTCTTCTCCGGCGACCATCTGTATGCCGATAACACCGGGATGATCCTCTCGGAAGACCCGCTGGATATCGAATAAACCTTCCGCCATAAAAAAGGCCTTCTCCATGAGAAGGCCTTTTGTTTATCCGGCGCGTAACTTAGTACAGTTTCTTCGCGCAATCCAGCCAGTCGTTCTTGAATGGACGCTTCATGTTCTCGATGGCATCGATGATGTCGTGGTGCACCAGCTTCTCGTTCTGGATGCCGACGCAACGACCACCATGGCCCTGCAGCAGCAGCTCAATCGCATAGGCGCCCATGCGGGAAGCCAGGATGCGGTCGTAAGGAACCGGGGAACCGCCGCGCTGAATGTGGCCGAGGACGGTGGCGCGAGTTTCACGCCCGGTTTCTTTCTCGATGTAGCTTGCCAGTTCGTCAACGTCGCACATGTGCTCGGTGATGGCCACGATAGCGTGTTTCTTCCCTTTCGCGATACCGGCTTTGATTTCTGCCACCAGATCGTCACGGGTATATTCCACTTCCGGCACCATGATGAACTCACAGCCACCGGCAATCGCCGCCGCCAGAGTCAGGTCGCCGCAATAACGGCCCATCACTTCCACCACGGAGATACGCTGGTGGGAAGAAGAGGTGTCGCGCAGACGGTCAATCGCTTCCACCACGGTGCTCAGGGCGGTGAAAAAGCCGATGGTGTAGTCAGTGCCTTTGATATCGTTGTCGATAGTGCCTGGCAGACCGATGCACGGGAAGCCCATCTCGGTCAGGCGCATCGCCCCCATATAGGACCCGTCACCACCGATAACCACCAGCGCGTCCAGGCCGCGCTTCTTCATGTTTTCGATAGCCACAGCGCGAATGTGTTCTTCGCGGAATTCCGGGAAGCGAGCGGAGCCCAGGAAGGTGCCGCCGCGGTTGATCATGTCGGAAACGCTGTAACGGTCGAGCTGAACCATACGGTCTTCATACAATCCGAGGTAACCGTCATAGATTCCAAAAACTTCCAGACCTTCCGTTAATGCCGCGCGCACCACGCCACGAATTGCTGCGTTCATGCCCGGCGCATCACCGCCACTTGTCAACACACCGATTTTCTTAATCATGACTACCTCTGAACTTAGGAAGCAAAAAATAATTCTGTTGCCTGAAGCGCTCCCTCACCAGGAGTGCACGACGCTAATGACAATAGTATATCAAACGCCTCAAGCTGAATTGATTCAGGTCAGACCAAACGGCGGTAATTTATACAAAAAATGCCGATCTGCCCCACATTTTTACATCGAGTTTACAGACTATAACCTAACGCTCAAAAAAGCCCTGCTGCGCCGCTGGCACCACAGAACTGGGATCCTGATGGATAATGACATCAGAACCCGGGAAACGGCGCAGAATCGCCTGCTCCACCTGGTCTGCAATCACATGGGCTTGCACCAGCGGGAGGTTATCTTCCATTTCCAAATGAATCTGAATAAAGCGGGTCGGCCCTGACTGCCGCGTTCGTAGATCGTGCGCCCCGCGGATACCGGGCCATGCGGTCACGATGGTGATAATGTCCTGACGCTCCTCGTCAGGCAAGGCGCGGTCGAGTAGTGACTGAACCGCCTCATAGCCCATCCGCAGCGCGCTATATAAAATATAGATGCCAATTCCTAAGGCAAACAACGCATCGGCGCGATGCCAGCCATACCAGGAGAGGCCCAGCGCCACCAGAATGGCGCCGTTCATCATAACATCAGACTGATAATGAAGCATATCCGCCCGCACCGCCTGGCTCTGGGTTTTTCGCACCACCCAGCGCTGGAAAGTCACCAGCGCCAGCGTACTAACGAGGGCGATCAACGTGACGACGACACCAACGCCAGCGGCCTGCAGCGGCTCCGGACGCACCAGGTGCTGAATGCCGGTGAGAAACAGAAACAGCGCCGAGCCGGAGATAAACATGCTTTGCGCCAGCGCCGCCAGCGATTCCGCTTTGCCGTGGCCAAAGGTATGTTCTTCATCAGCAGGTTGCAGCGAATAGCGAACCACCAGCAGGTTGGTCAGCGAGGCGGCAATATCCACCAGCGAATCCACCAGCGCAGCCAGAATACTGACTGAACCGGTATACCACCACGCAAAAATTTTGATCAAAAGTAACGCGGAGGCCATGGCTGTCGCCGCGATAGCGGCGCGGCTGACCAACCGGCCATAAGATTGATTCATATAGGCTCCTTCTCCTGCACTGCGCTTAGTATAACCCGAACTTGTGACGCTCACGGGATAGGCGAAGGAGTTGATTTGCCGAAAAAAGGGCAAAAAAAACCCCCACATCATGTGGGGGAAGACAGGGATGGTGTCTATGGCAAGGAAAACAGGGTTTGTTACTGGGGTTGCAGGGTGTTGCTACTACTCGAAAGCATCATGGCTGAGCCTTTCTGCATCCTTGCAACCTCACGCAACTGATCCATACGTTGCTGGTGCTTAGCATTTAAAACCGCTTGCTGCTCTGGCGTAAGCAGGTGATACATCTGGTTGCGGACCTTAGCCATTTCGACCTGGCGGGCAACCTGTTCCTGCGCCATCTTTTCTGCCTGAGCGCGCACAGCGTTTTCATCAAAATTTTCTGCGGTGACAAGGCGATGCATTGTCTCCATTTCGCTAACATTAACGGGGAGCCTGTCGTGGCGTGCCCGTTGCATAAGATCCCGTAACTGCTGACGTTGCTGCTCGGTTAAACTTATGCCGTCAAACATATGGCTTTGGCTACCGCGCTGTCCCCCGTCGTCTCCGGGGAGCCAGTTAACGCTGGTAACGACTTCAGCGGCCTGGCTATATGCACTTAGCGCCAGCGTTGAGGCCATGACGGCAGCGATAACATTGCGCATCACATACTCCCAAAACGTTTGTGTCGCGATTCAACGAGAGACAGTCTACGATTCAGGCTGCAAACATGCGTCAGGGGGTGTAAAACAACGTAAAGTCATGGATTAGCGGGCCTTGATGACGTAATTTCTGCCTCGGAGGTATTTAAAAGATGAATAAAATCCTGTTAGTTGATGATGACCGGGAGCTCACCTCCCTGTTAAAAGAGCTGCTCGATATGGAAGGTTTTAACGTGCTGGTGGCCCATGATGGGGAACAGGCGCTGGCCCTTCTGGACGACAGCGTTGATTTATTGCTGCTCGACGTGATGATGCCGAAGAAAAACGGTATCGATACGCTGAAAGAGCTGCGTCAGACACACCAGACTCCGGTTATCATGCTAACAGCGCGCGGGAGCGAGCTGGATCGCGTTCTCGGCCTCGAACTGGGCGCGGATGACTATTTGCCTAAACCATTTAACGATCGCGAGCTGGTGGCCCGTATACGCGCGATTCTGCGTCGTTCCCACTGGAGCGAGCAGCAGCAGACGACCGAAGCCGGATCGCCAACGCTGGAAGTGGATGCCTTAAGTCTCAATCCGGGCCGTCAGGAAGCCAATTTCGACGGTCAGACGCTGGAGCTCACCGGTACCGAGTTCACCCTGCTCTATCTGTTAGCGCAGCATCTCGGCCAGGTGGTGTCCCGTGAGCATTTAAGTCAGGAAGTGTTAGGCAAGCGCCTGACGCCGTTCGACCGCGCTATCGATATGCATATTTCCAATCTGCGGCGTAAGCTGCCGGAGCGTAAAGATGGTCATCCGTGGTTTAAAACGCTGCGTGGTCGCGGGTATCTGATGGTTTCCGCTTCATGATTGGAAGTTTGACTGCACGCATCTTCGCCATCTTCTGGCTCACGCTGGCGCTGGTGTTGATGCTGGTGCTGATGTTGCCCAAACTGGATTCCCGGCAGATGACCGAGCTGCTGGAAAGCGAGCAGCGTCAGGGCATTATGATCGAACAGCACGTCGAGGCCGAGCTGGCGACCGATCCGCCAAACGACCTGATGTGGTGGCGCCGTCTGTTTCGCGCCATCGATAAATGGGCGCCACCGGGACAACGCCTGCTGCTGGTGACCAGCGAAGGCCGCGTGATCGGCGCAGAACGCAACGAGATGCAGATCATTCGTAACTTTATCGGCCAGGCCGATAATGCCGATCATCCGCAGAAAAAACGCTATGGCCGCCTGGAAATGGTGGGCCCGTTTTCCGTCAGGGACGGCGAGGATAACTATCAGCTCTATCTGATTCGTCCCGCCAGCACATCACAATCCGACTTTATCAACCTGCTGTTTGATCGACCATTGCTGCTGCTTATCGTCACGATGCTGGTCAGCGCCCCGCTGCTGCTGTGGCTGGCGTGGAGCCTGGCGAAACCGGCGCGTAAGCTGAAAAATGCCGCCGATGAAGTTGCCCAGGGTAACCTGCGGCAGCATCCGGAGCTGGAAGCCGGGCCGCAGGAGTTTTTAGCCGCTGGCGCCAGCTTTAACCAGATGGTCACCGCCCTGGAAAGGATGATGACCAGCCAGCAGCGGCTGCTGTCCGATATCTCGCACGAGCTGCGCACGCCGCTTACGCGCCTGCAGCTGGGTACCGCCCTGCTGCGCCGCCGCAGCGGTGAGAGCAAAGAGCTGGAGCGTATCGAAACCGAAGCGCACCGGCTGGACAGCATGATCAACGACCTGCTGGTGATGTCGCGCAATCAGGCAAAAAATGCGCTGGTCAGCGAGACGGTAAAAGCCAATCAGCTATGGGGGGAAGTGCTGGACAATGCGGCGTTTGAAGCCGAGCAGATGGGTAAATCTTTCACCGTTGAGTATCCGCCGGGCCCATGGCCGCTGTACGGCAACCCCAATGCGCTGGAAAGCGCGCTGGAGAATATCGTCCGCAACGCCCTGCGTTACTCGCACACGAAGATTTCCGTCAGCTTCTCGGTGGACAAAGACGGAATTACGGTTAACGTGGACGACGACGGCCCGGGCGTCAGCCCGGAGGATCGCGAACAGATTTTCCGGCCATTCTACCGGACCGACGAGGCGCGCGACCGCGAGTCCGGCGGCACCGGCCTGGGGCTGGCGATTGTCGAAACCGCTATTCAGCAGCACCGCGGCTGGGTGAAGGCCGACGACAGCCCGCTGGGTGGTCTGCGTTTAACAATCTGGCTGCCGCTATATAAACGAACCTGACGCCGACCCGGCCTGCGCTGTGCGGCGCTGCGCCGGGAGCATCCCCGGGAATACTTAATATGGGGGATTATTTCCCCCATAATCTCCGCGAACTATCCTCTATCTTGCCGCTTAAACGCCGTTTCTGCATCGTTCTGCTCCAGCTCACCGACAGGCCCGCTGCCGACAATAAACGATGATACTGGTCATCATCAAACGGCATCTGCCAGGCAATCGCCCCGGCTTCATGAACACTGACATCACTCAGCCGGGAAACCAGCTCGAGCGGCGCATCGCTGGAAACTTGCCCTCCGGCAATCACCCGGTACAGCCAGCCGGTTTTTCCGCTGTTTTGCATCAGCTGAGCCATATCATTGATCGCAAAATGAAAGTTGAGCTTGAAGCACGGCGATCGCGGCTGGGTGACCTGAATCAGCGCGTCGCCCCAGCGAAAGATATCGCCGATATAGACGTTTTGCTCGGTAAGCCCGGTGGTGGAGAGGTTTTCGCCGAACGCCGGCGCACAGAACCGCTCGGCCTGCTGGGGGAAGTCACGGATCCAGTCGGCATAGTGTTCGCGCGGATAGTGGCACAGCGCGCGGTCCGGACCGCCGTGGATTTTTTTCTCCGCCTGCTCGTCCCCTTCGAGACCGCGTTCGCCAAGCAGCAGTTCGCCATCAACCTGGATTTTACCGATCGCGCTGGGGCGACTGCCCGCGTAATCCCTGATTTTGCCGACAAAGACATTCACCGGATAATGCATGGCTGCTCTCCTTGCTACAGATATAAAAAAAGCGAGTCATCAGACTCGCTTCTCTCTTAGCGCAATGCAACCTTATTTTTTGGCGGCAAAACGCGCTGCAGCTTCGTCCCAGTTCACCACGTCCCAGAAGGCTTTGATGTAGTCCGGACGACGGTTCTGGAATTTCAGGTAGTAAGCGTGTTCCCATACGTCCAGACCCAGGATCGGGTAGCCGGAAGCGCCGGAAATGGCTTCGCCCATCAGCGGGGAATCCTGGTTAGCCGTGGAGACAACGGCCAGTTTGTCACCTTTCAGGACCAGCCACGCCCAGCCGGAGCCGAAACGGGTCGCAGCGGCTTTTTCAAATTCCGCTTTGAAGTTGTCTACGGAGCCGAAATCGCGCTCGATAGCCGCTTTCAGATCGCCCTGCAGGGTAGTGCCGGTTTTCAGGCCTTTCCAGAACAGGCTGTGGTTCGCGTGGCCGCCCGCGTTGTTACGCAGTACGGTTTTTTTGTCAGCCGGCAGCTGATCCAGTTTGGTGATCAGCTCTTCAGCGGACAGGTTAGCGAACTCCGGCAGGCTTTCCAGCGCGGCGTTGGCGTTGTTCACATAGGTCTGGTGGTGTTTAGTGTGATGGATCTCCATCGTCTGCTTGTCGAAGTGCGGTTCCAGAGCATCGTAAGCGTACGGCAGGGATGGCAGGGTATAGCTCATAATCATCTCCATTATTGTCGAGCGGCTCAAGTGTTAACGCCGCGTAAGCAGTTTGTCCATTATAGTTAATTAAATGGTATTGAAAATGCTTATCAATGCCGTATTTTTCATATGGATATAACCAGAAGAAATACCCGCCGTTTTGTGATGTAGAACAACTAATTAAGTCAGTGGTTGCCAGGGTTCGCCATCCTGTGGCAAGGACTTGAAGGCGGCCAAAGCGGCCAATTTTTACACTCATCACATCGGAAGCCGCCGTCTCCGATAAAAAAAGATGAGGATAAAATCAATGAACCACGCGATTACGATGGGTATTTTTTGGCATTTGATAGGGGCCGCCAGTGCCGCCTGTTTCTATGCCCCGTTCAAGAAAGTAAAACACTGGTCGTGGGAAACCATGTGGTCGGTTGGTGGGATTGTCTCCTGGCTGATCCTGCCCTGGGCCATCAGCGCCACGCTGTTACCCGATTTCTGGGCCTACTACCGCTCTTTTAGCGCCTCCACGCTGCTGCCGGTCTTTCTGTTCGGCGCCATGTGGGGCATCGGTAATATTAACTATGGCCTGACCATGCGCTATCTCGGCATGTCGATGGGGATTGGCATCGCCATTGGTATCACGCTGATTGTCGGCACGCTGATGACGCCCATTATTAACGGTCAGTTTGCAGTGCTGATGCACACCCAGGGCGGTCAAATGACGCTGCTCGGCGTGCTGGTGGCGGTGATTGGCGTCGGCATCGTCACCCGCGCGGGCCAGTTGAAAGAGCGTAAAATGGGCATTAAAGCCGAAGAGTTCAATCTGAAGAAAGGGCTTCTGCTGGCGGTGATGTGCGGCATCTTCTCGGCAGGGATGTCGTTCGCGATGAACGCCGCCAAACCGATGCATGATGCCGCCGCAGCGCTCGGCGTCGACCCGCTGTACGCTGCGCTGCCAAGCTATGTAGTCATTATGGGCGGCGGGGCGCTGGTCAATCTTGGCTTCTGCTTTATTCGTCTGGCGAAAGTGAAGAACCTGTCAGTCAAAGCCGATTTCTCGCTGGCAAAACCGCTTATCATCAGCAACCTTCTGCTCTCCGCCCTCGGCGGTCTGATGTGGTATCTCCAGTTCTTCTTCTATGCCTGGGGCCACGCCAGCATTCCGGCGCAGTATGACTATATGAGCTGGATGCTGCACATGAGCTTCTACGTGCTGTGCGGCGGAGTGGTGGGCCTGGTACTGAAGGAGTGGAACAATGCCGGCCGCCGTCCGGTGAGCGTCCTGAGCCTCGGCTGCGTGGTGATTATCATCGCCGCCAATATCGTCGGTCTGGGAATGGCCAGTTAACCATCGGGTCATCAGACAGACAATAACGGCCTTCAGGCGGCGGCGCGACTGCGCTGCCGCCACTGCCCCGGCGACATGCCGATTTCCCGGCTAAAAACCACCGAAAAGTAGTTACTGTCCTCAAAGCCGCACTGCATGGCGATATCGCCGATTAAGCGCTCGGTATGCTGCAGCAGGTACTGCGCGTGGCAGATCCGCAGCTGGCGTAAATAGTGATTGATGGTCATCCCGGTTTGCTGGCGGAACTGCTGACGAAGCGCCCGCTCGCTGCCGCCCTCTTGCTCGCAGAAACGCTCCAGAACAAAGGGGCGGCTAAGGCTGGCCGCCAGCGCGGCCAGCAGTTTGTCGAGCAATGCTTCGCGCTGCGTCGCCGCCGGATCATCCGTCGCGTAGCGATGGCGCTGCAGCGTCAGCGCCAGCTGGGCAAACAGCAGCTCAGCCATCGCATTTCCCTGCGCGTCGCGCCGGGCGCACTCATGCTCAAGCTGGCTAATCACCTGGCGCGCCTGCGCCATACCGGTGCTGCCCATGCGCCAGTGGGGCTTCCACGGCGTGCCGAAAAGGCCAGGGATCGCCCCGGCCCAGTCGAAATTGAGCTGCAGCCGCTCCGGGCAATAGATGATGTTCTGCAGAACGAGATCGTTAACGGAAGCATAGGAGTGTTTATCTTCGGCGCGAATATAGAACAGATCGCCGCGGGTAATGCGCCAGGGGCGATCGTTAAGGACGTGCAGCCCGTTGCCCCGCCACACCAGCACCAGCTCGCAGAACTCATGGGTATGTTCGGCAAAGACATTTTGCGGATAGCGGTCGGCCACCGCCACCGCCTGCGTGGCGGAAGGGAAAAACTCCTCTTTACGTAGAATCAGACCGGCCACGGCTCACACTCCAAACGCGGATAACGGCACATTATTCGCGTTTTTAGTCCGCAATACGTTGACTCTTCTCGCGTTACTGAAGAATGGCGTCGCGCCCCTGGCGGATATCGCGCGGTGACCAGTCAAACTCGCGGCGAAAAAGCGTCGAAAAATGATTACTGTCGCCAAAGCCGCAGCGATAAGCGATATCAGTCACGCTTTCATCGCTATGGCGCAACAGGTGGCGGGCCTTCATCAGGCGCACCCGATTAAGATAGCGCTGGGGCGTCAGGCCGGTCTGCTGCTTCAGCTGGCGGTGCAGGGTACGCAGCGACAGCGAAAACTGCGCCGCCGCCTCCTCCCAGCAGATCTCCTGCGCAAAATGGTCTTCCAGCCAGGCCAACAGTTGATTCAAGCGCGCATCGTTGTTGGTGGCCTCTTCCGCAAGGCTGCTTTTACGTAACAGCACCAGCAGCTGCATAAACAGGATCTCACGGCTGGCGACAGCATGGGTATCCGTGTCGCTCCCCACGGCCTCGATCTGCGCCACGATATGCCGCACCTGTTGCAGGACGGTCTGATTCACCCGCCAGTGCGACGGGTAGTTCCCTTCCTGCTCCTGGGGCAGGAGTTGACTGACCCCGGCGAGAAAGCGAAACGCATCCGGCGCGCGATAGAGCACATTGGTCAGACACAAATTGTCCGTGTGCTCGTAAAGATGGCGATCGTGATCGCGGATAAAACAGACCGAACCGCCGCCAATGGTATAGGGCTGGCCATTGAAGACGTGAATACCCGATCCCTGTTCCACGATAACTATTTCATGGAAATCATGATGATGTTCCGGAAAGGCCGACTGAGGGAGGCGGGGTTCAATAGCCACCGTCGAGATCCCGGCCTTAAAGAAATCCGTACTGTGCAATATGGTCATGATACCACCCTCGTAATGAGAAAAATTATCAGTCACCGGCTGATAGTAATGAAGGGTTGGCTATCCGGCCTTCAATTTTTGACCGCGAAATTCGTAAATCCTGCCGCTTTTTCAAGAATCAGCCGGAAAGATGCGGAACTGCGGACGCCATCACATCCCCCTCGCCACCCCCTAAAACTGCAAACTGTGATGTCCCTCACGGTCACCTTTGCTTTCTTGCCAGCGGCCAGTTTGCACTGTCCGTAATGAGAAGGTGTCAGTAAGCGGCCTTTTTTAGACTGCGAACAATGATTTTAAGAAGGATTGTTCCATGAGTATTCGTCATTGTGTCGCCGTCGATTTAGGCGCCTCCAGCGGGCGGGTAATGCTCGCCAGCTATCAGTCCGGGCCGCGCGCCCTGACGCTGCGCGAAATGCACCGCTTCACCAATAGCCTGCAGAAGGTAGACGGCTTCGACTGCTGGGATGTGGATAGCCTGGAAGGCGAGATCCGCCGCGGGCTGGAGAAAGTGTGTGAGCAGGGCATTCTGATCGACAGTATCGGCATCGATACCTGGGGAGTGGATTATGTCCTGCTGGATAAGCAGGGTCAGCGCGTCGGGCTGCCGATCTCCTATCGTGACGACCGCACCCAGGGCCTGCTGCGTCACGCTGAAGCGCAGCTGGGCCGGGCGGAAATCTATCGCCGCAGCGGTATTCAGTTTCTGCCGTTTAACACCCTTTATCAGCTGCGCGCTCTGGTGGAGCAGCAGCCGGAGCTGGTCAGTCAGGCCGCCCACGCCCTGCTGATCCCCGACTATTTCAGCTTCCGCCTGACCGGCAATCTGAACTGGGAGTATACCAACGCCACCACCACCCAGCTGGTCAACATTAACAGCGACAGCTGGGATGAGACGCTGCTGAACTGGACCGGCGCGCCGTTGGCGTGGTTCGGAAAGCCGACCCACCCCGGCAATGTGATTGGTCACTGGATCTGCCCGCAGGGCAACCGTATTCCGGTGGTCGCTGTCGCCAGCCACGACACCGCCAGCGCGGTGATCGCCTCCCCGCTGGCCGACCGCCATGCCGCCTATCTCTCCTCCGGCACCTGGTCGCTGATGGGGTTTGAAAGCCTGACGCCATATACCTGTGACGCGGCGCTGCAGGCCAATATCACCAACGAAGGCGGAGCCGAAGGCCGCTATCGGGTGCTGAAAAATATCATGGGCCTGTGGCTGCTGCAGCGGGTGCTGAAAGAGCAAAACGTCAGCGACCTGCAGGCGCTGATCGCCCGCACCGCCGCGCTACCGGCGTGCCGCTTCATTATTGACTGCAACGATGATCGCTTTATCAACCCGGCCAGTATGAGCGCCGAGATCCAGGCCGCCTGTCGCGACGCGGGCCAACCGGTTCCTGACAGCGACGCCGAGCTGGCGCGCTGCATTTTCGACAGCCTGGCGTTGCTTTACGCCCGGGTACTTAACGAGCTGGCGACTCTGCGCGGCCAGCCCTTCAGCCAGTTGCATATCGTCGGCGGCGGCTGTCAGAACGCCCTGCTCAACCAGCTGTGCGCTGACGCCTGCGGGATCGCCGTCGTGGCCGGCCCGGTGGAGGCCTCTACCCTCGGCAATATCGGCATCCAGTTAATGACCCTCGACGAGCTGGCCAATGTCGATGAGTTTCGTCAGGTAGTGCGCGGCAACGCGGCGCTCACCACTTTTACCCCCAATCCTGATAGTGAAATTGCCCGTTTCGTGGCGCAGTTTCAGCCACAACAGACCAAGGAGCTTTGCGCATGACCACTCAACTTGAACAAGCCTGGGAAATTGCTAAGCAGCGCTACGCCGCCGTCGGCGTGGATGTCGAGGAGGCCCTGCGCCAGCTGGACCGTCTGCCCGTCTCCATGCACTGCTGGCAGGGTGACGACGTCGCCGGTTTCGAAAACCCGGCGGGAAGCCTGACCGGCGGCATCCAGGCGACCGGCAACTACCCGGGCAAAGCGCGAAATGCGCAAGAGCTACGCGCCGACCTTGAGCAGGCGCTGAGCCTGATCCCGGGACCAAAGCGTCTCAACCTGCACGCTATTTACCTGGAATCCGACGCGCCGGTAGCGCGCAATGAGATTAAGCCGGAGCACTTTAAAAACTGGGTTACGTGGGCGAAAGCCAATAACCTGGGGCTGGATTTCAACCCCTCCTGCTTCTCGCATCCGCTGAGCGCCGACGGCTTTACCCTGTCGCATGCCAACGATGAGATCCGCCAGTTCTGGATCGACCACTGCAAGGCCAGCCGCCGCGTTTCCGCGTATTTCGGCGAGCAGCTGGGTACGCCGTCGGTGATGAATATCTGGATCCCGGACGGCATGAAAGATATCACCGTTGACCGCTTCGCCCCGCGCCAGCGGCTGCTGAATGCGCTTGATGAAGTGATCAGCGAGAAGTTCGATCCGGCGCATCATATCGACGCCGTGGAGAGCAAGCTATTCGGGATTGGCGCAGAGAGCTACACCGTCGGCTCCAACGAGTTCTATATGGGCTACGCCACCAGCCGCCAGACCGCGCTGTGCCTCGATGCCGGCCACTTCCATCCGACGGAAGTGATCTCCGACAAAATCTCCGCCGCGATGCTCTACATCCCGCGCCTGCTGCTGCACGTCAGCCGCCCGGTGCGCTGGGACAGCGACCACGTGGTGCTGCTGGATGACGAAACCCAGGCCATCGCCAGCGAAATTATTCGCCACGATCTGTTCGACCGCGTGCATATCGGCCTCGATTTCTTCGATGCCTCGATCAACCGCATCGCAGCGTGGGTGATTGGTACCCGCAATATGAAGAAAGCGCTGCTGCGCGCTCTGCTGGAGCCGACCGCCCAGCTGCGCCAGCTGGAACTGGATGGCGATTACACCGCCCGCCTGGCGCTGCTGGAAGAGCAGAAATGTCTGCCGTGGCAGGCCATCTGGGAGATGTACTGTCAGCGTCACGACACGCCGGCGGGCAGCCAGTGGCTGGATAACGTGCGGGCTTATGAGAATGCGGTTCTGAGCCAGCGCGGGTAAACCCTCACCCCGCCCCTCTCCCTGCAAGGGAGAGGGAGAAAGAACCGGTAGCCCGGATAAGCCGTTTACGGCGCAATCCGGGGCACGCACATATTTAGGGTGAGGGGGTCAACCCCGCACCGAATCAACAGGAAAGACAAGACTATGCAGACCATTATCGACGCCTGGTTCGTCCAGGGCATGATCAAAGCCACCTCCGACGCCTGGCTGAAAGGCTGGGACGAGCGCAACGGCGGCAACCTGACGCTGCGTCTGGATGAAGCGGATATCGAACCTTACGCGGCGGATTTCCACGCCAAACCGCGCTATATCGCCCTCAGCCAGCCGATGCCAACCCTGGCCAACCAGCCGTTTATCGTCACCGGCTCCGGCAAATTCTTCCGTAACGTCCAGCTCGACCCGGCCGCTAACCTCGGGGTGGTGAAGGTCGACAGCGACGGCGCGGGATACCATATCCTCTGGGGCCTCACCGAAGATGCCGTACCGACCTCCGAGCTGCCGGCACACTTCCTGTCGCACAGCGAGCGCATCAAACTGACCGGCGGCAAAGACCGGGTGATCATGCACTGCCATGCCACCAACCTGATCGCCCTGACCTATGTTCTGGAGAACCACAGCGATCTGTTCACCCGCAAGCTGTGGGAAGGTAGCACCGAATGTCTGGTGGTCTTCCCGGACGGCGTCGGCATTCTGCCGTGGATGGTGCCGGGCACCGATGAAATCGGCCAGGCGACCGCCGAAACCATGCAAAAACACTCGCTGGTGCTGTGGCCGTTCCACGGTGTCTTCGGCAGCGGCCCCACGCTGGATGAGACCTTCGGCCTGATCGACACCGCCGAGAAGTCCGCTGAAGTGCTGGTAAAAGTCTTGTCGATGGGCGGGATGAAGCAAACCATCACCCGCGAAGAGCTTATCGCCCTTGGCAAACGCTTCAACGTGCAGCCGCTGCAGTCCGCATTAGATCTTTATCCATAACAACATTGCGCCCCGCTCACCGAGACGGGGCGAAACATCACCTGCAAACCCTACAAAACTAACTCATGTGGAGTAAAAGCAATGAAAACAAAGACAAGCTTGATCCTCACCGTTGCCGCCCTGGCGTTGTCCGGTTCCGCCTTAGCAGAAGTTAAAATCGCCCTCGTGGCGAAATCGCTGGGAAATGGCTTCTTCGAAGCCGCCAACGCTGGCGCCCAACAGGCAGCCAAAGAGTTAGGTGATGTCAAAGTGATCTACACCGGCCCGACCACTACCACCGCCGAAGCGCAGATCGATGTGCTGAACGGGTTGATCGCCCAGGGGGTGGATGCGATCGCCATTTCCGCCAACGATCCGGACGCGGTGGTGCCGGTGCTGAAAAAAGCGATGCAGCGCGGCATCAAGGTGGTCTCGTGGGACTCCGGCGTGGCGCCGGCAGGCCGCCAGATCCATCTTAACCCCTCGAATAACGCCTTAATTGGCGAAACCAACGTCAAGCTCGCCGCCGAGGCGCTGAAGACGCTGAACGTTGAGAAAGGCGAGGTGGCCGTGTTAAGCGCCACCCCAACCTCCACTAACCAGAACATCTGGATTGAGGAGATGAAAAAGGTGCTGCCGCAGTATCCGTCCGTACAGCTGGTCACCGTCGCCTACGGGGACGATCTGTCGGATAAAAGCTACCGCGAAGCGGTGGGCCTGCTGAAATCATATCCGGACCTGAAAGTCATTGTTTCGCCGTCGTCGGTGGGGATTGTTGCCGCCGCGCAGGCGGTGAAGGACCAGGGCAAAATCGGCAAAGTGTATGTCACCGGGCTGGGGCTGCCGTCGGAAATGGCCGGCGCGATTAAGTCCGGCGCCAGCAAAAGCTTCGCCATCTGGAACCCGATTGACCTGGGCTACGCCGCCACCTATCTGGCCGACGATTTAGTCAAAGGCACGGCGACCAAAACCGAAGCCAGTATGGGCAAGCTGGGCAAAGTGAAGCTGGATGCCGAGGGGAATGGCGCGATGGCCGAGCCGTTTGTCTACGATGCGAGCAACATTGATAAGTTCTCGAAAATTTTCTAACCCTTGTTCCCTCACCCCGGCCCTCTCCCGAAGGGAGAGGGGGAAAGGCTGGTCCTCTGCGCGATGCGGCCAGCGGGCGCCGGACCGTTCCTTCGCCCCATTGGGGAAGAGGAAAAGGGCTGGCCCTCTGCGCAATGCTGTCAGGGCGCACCAAACGGTCCCCTCGCCCCTTTGGGGAGAGGGTTAGGGTGAGGGGGATTTTACGGAGAACTATCATGTCAGCATCAACGCCACTGCTGTCGCTGAAGGGGATCACCAAGATTTTTCCCGGTGTGCGCGCCCTTGAGAACGTACAGCTCGATCTCTGGCCCGGCAAAGTGACCGCCTTAATCGGCGAAAACGGCGCGGGGAAATCCACGCTGGTCAAAGTGATGACCGGTATTTATCAGCCCGAAGAGGGCGAGATCCTCTATAAAGCGATCCCCATTCATCTGCCAACGCCGGAGTCGGCGCATAAAGTGGGGATCACCGCCATTCACCAGGAAACCGTGCTGTTTGACGAACTCTCGGTCAGTGAGAATATTTTCGTCTGCCAGTATCTGTATAAAGGGCTGCTCAAAACGCTCGACTGGCCGGCGATGCACCGCAGAGCCAGCGAAATCCTCGCCCGGCTGGAAGTCCAGATCGACCCGCGGGCCACGCTGAAAACGCTCAGCATCGCCCAGCGGCACATGGTGGCGATTGCCCGGGCGCTGGCTTTCGACGCCCAGGTGGTGATCCTCGATGAGCCAACCGCCGCGCTCTCCCAGCATGAAATTCTGGAGTTCTATCACATCGTTGAGCGCCTGAAGCAGGACGGCAAAGCGATCCTGTTTATCTCACATAAGTTCGATGAAATTTTCGAGCTGGCCGACTATTACACCATCCTGCGCGATGGGGTGTACGTCAGCTCCGGGGCAATGAGTGACATCACCGAAGAGCGGATGGTGTCGATGATGGTGGGCCGGGCGATCAGCCAAACCTACCCGAAAGTCGACTGCACACCCGGAGAAACGGTGCTGGAGGTAAACGATCTCTGTCATCCTACCGAGTTTGCCCATATCAGCTTCCGCCTGCGCAAGGGAGAAATTCTCGGCTTTTACGGCCTGGTGGGCGCCGGACGCACCGAGCTGATGCAGGCGCTCTCCGGTGTCTCGCGTCCCTCCTCCGGCGAGATCCGCCTGAACGGCAGATCCATGCACTTTGACCAGCCTGCCGATGCCATCCGCGCGGGCATCGTCTGCGTGCCGGAAGAGCGACAGAAACAGGGAGCGATCATCGCCCTGCCTATCGCCCAGAACATCAGTCTACCGCAGCTCAGCAAGCTCAATCCTAACGGCGTCCTGAACGACGCCCGGGAATGGCGGCTGGCGGACGAGTACGCCTTGCGCCTGCAGGTTAAAGCCTTCAGCTGGCGCCAGCCGGTGGAGACCCTCTCCGGCGGCAACCAGCAGAAAGTGGTGATCGGCAAATGGCTGGCGACCCAGCCCGAGGTGATCATTCTCGATGAGCCGACCAAAGGCATCGATATCGGCTCAAAAGCCGCCGTGCATCAGTTTATGTCCGAGCTGGTCAGCCAGGGGCTGGCGGTGATTATGGTGTCGTCAGAGCTGCCGGAAGTGATGGGCATGGCCGACCGGATTATCGTGATGCACGAAGGGCTGATGGTCGCCGAGTACCAGGCCGGTGAAGCGACAGCGGAAACCATCGTCAGCGCCGCCAGCGGCATCGGCCAGGAGGCGGCATGATGGGACACGCATGGCTTAAACATCGCGAAGCGCTGCTGGCGGTGGTCATCATTTTGATGATCGGCGCTATTGGCAGCCGGGCGCCCTCGTTCGTTTCACCGGGCAATCTGGTGGAGATGTTTAACGATACCGCCATTCTTATCATCCTCGCTCTCGGGCAGATGATGGTGTTGCTCACCAAAGGCATCGATCTGTCTATGGCCGCCAACCTGGCGCTGACCGGGATGATCGTCGCCCTGCTTAACGCCCACTATCCGGGTATTCCGGTGGTAGTGCTGCTGGCGCTGGCGACTCTGCTGGGCCTGCTGATGGGGATGATTAACGGCCTGCTGGTCTGGCGCCTCGGCATTCCCGCCATCGTGGTGACCCTCGGCACCATGAGCATTTATCGCGGCATTATCTTCCTGCTGACTGACGGCGGCTGGGTTAACTCACATCAGATGAGCGCTGATTTCCTCAGTCTGCCGCGCAGCACGCTCCTGGGGCTGCCTCTGCTGAGCTGGTGCGCCATCGCCGCGCTGCTGCTGGTGGGGTATTTCCTGCGCTACAGCCGCACCGGCCGGGCCTTATACACCGCGGGCGGCAACGCGACGGCGGCGTACTACACCGGCATTAACGCCGGAAAAATGCAGTTCGTCAGCTTCTGCCTCTCCGGCGCGCTGGCCGGCTTCTGCGGCTATCTGTGGATCTCGCGCTTCGCTGTCGCCTATGTCGACGTCGCCAACGGTTTTGAACTCCAGGTGGTCGCCGCCTGCGTGATCGGCGGTATCAGCACCATGGGCGGAAGCGGACGGGTGCTGGGCTGCCTGTGCGGCGCGCTGTTCCTCGGCGTCATCAATAACGCCCTGCCGGTGATCGGCATCTCGCCCTTCTGGCAAATGGCGATTTCCGGGGCGGTGATCGTCATGGCGGTGCTGCTCAACGAGCGCGGCAATCGCGGTCATGGGCGGTTAATCCTGCGCAACGCGGCGTTAGCCCGACAGAAACAGGCGGTGAAATCATGAGCAAGATGATGGTATCGGAAGAGATGAAAAACGCCCCGGCCGCGCCGTCGCCGCTGCGCCGCCTGCTGTGCTGGGAAGGGTTTTTACTGGCGGTCACCCTGGCGGTATTTATCGGCAACGCGGTGGCTTCCCCGTACTTTCTCAATATCTGGAACCTGTCGGACGCGACCTTTACCTTTACCGAGAAGGCGATCGTCGTCCTGCCGATGGCGATGCTAATTATCGCCCGGGAAATCGATCTGTCGGTAGCCTCGACGATGGCCCTCAGCTCAACGGTGATGGGCTTCTGCGCGGCAGCGGGGGTTGATACTCCGCTGCTGGTGGTCATCGGCCTGGGCGTAGGTCTGCTGTGCGGTCTGTTCAACGGCTTGCTGGTGACCCGCTTTAACCTGTCGTCCATTGTGATCACCATCGGCACCATGAGCCTGTATCGCGGCATCACCTATATCCTGCTGGGCGATCAGGCGCTCAACCACTATCCGGAGAGCTTCGCCTGGTTCGGCCAGGGGTATGTGTGGGGGGCGCTCTCTTTTGAGTTTGCGCTGTTTATCCTCCTTGCCGCCGCCTTCACCTTCCTGCTGCATAAAACCAACTTTGGCCGCCGGACCTACGCCATCGGCAATAACCCGACCGGCGCCTGGTTCTCCGGGATCAACGTTAAGCGTCATAACCTGGTGCTGTTCGCGCTGGTCGGGCTGATGGCCGGGCTGGCGGCGGTCCTGCTGACCTCACGGCTCGGCAGTACCCGCCCTACCCTGGCGATGGGCTGGGAGCTGGCGGTTGTCACCATGGCGGTGCTCGGCGGCGTCAATATTCTCGGCGGCTCCGGCAGCATGCCCGGGGTGATCATTGCCGCCTTTCTGATGGGGCTGGTGACCTTCGGCCTGAGCCTGCTGAACGTCCCCGGCATCGTGATGTCGGTGATTATCGGCGCCATGCTGATCGTGGTGATCTCCCTGCCGATTATTACCCGGCGGATGATGCAGCGAAGACGATGTTAATTTCCCCCTCACCCTGGCCCTCTCCCCAAGGGAGAGGGGACTGCCCGGCGCACGCAGGCAGCCTGTAGTCCGGGACCGGTTTTCCCCCTCTCCCTGCGGGAGAGGGTCGGGGTGAGGGGAAACGGATTTCCCAAAATAAACATTAAGGAGAATTATCATGAGCTTTATGTTGGCACTACCAAAAATCAGCCTCCACGGCGCAGGCGCTATCGGTGATATGGTTAAACTGGTGGCCGGTAAGCAGTGGGGCAAGGCGCTGATCGTCACCGACGGTCAGCTGGTGAAGCTGGGCCTGCTGGACAGCCTGTTCGCCGCGCTGGATGAACAACAGATGGCTTATCAGCTATTTGACGAGGTGTTCCCTAACCCCACCGAAGCGCTGGTGCAGCAAGGCTATGCGGCATACCAGGCGGCACACTGCGATTACCTGATCGCCTTCGGCGGCGGCAGCCCGATTGATACCGCCAAAGCGATAAAAATCCTCACCGCCAACCCGGGGCCATCAACCGCCTACTCCGGCGTCGGCAAAGTGAAAAACGCTGGCGTACCGCTGGTAGCCATCAACACCACCGCCGGCACAGCGGCGGAGATGACCAGTAATGCCGTGATTATCGATAGCGAGCGGCAGGTGAAAGAGGTGATTATCGACCCGAACCTGATCCCGGATATCGCCGTCGACGACGCCAGCGTGATGCTCGACATCCCGCCAGCCGTTACCGCCGCCACCGGAATGGACGCCCTGACCCACGCCGTCGAGGCCTTTGTCTCCGTTGGCGCCCATCCGCTGACCGATGCCAATGCCCTCGAGGCCATTCGCCTGATCAATCTGTGGCTGCCGAAAGCGGTAGACGATGGACACGATCTGCAGGCCCGCGAGCAGATGGCCTTTGGCCAGTATCTGGCGGGCATGGCGTTCAACAGCGCCGGTCTCGGGCTGGTACACGCCCTGGCGCATCAGCCTGGCGCCACCCATAATCTGCCGCACGGGGTATGCAACGCCATCCTGCTGCCGATCATCGAAAACTTTAACCGCCCGAACGCGGTGGCGCGCTTTGCCCGCGTGGCGCAGGCGATGGGCGTCGATACTCGCGGCATGAGCGATGAGGCTGCCAGCATGGAGGCCATCAATGCCATCCGCGCGCTGAGCAAACGCGTCGGGATCCCCCAGGGTTTCAGCCAGCTTGGCATCAGCAAAGCCGATATCGAAGGCTGGCTGGATAAGGCGCTGGCCGACCCATGCGCGCCGTGTAACCCGCGCACCGCCAGCCGCGATGAGGTTCGCGAGCTCTATCTGGAGGCCTTATGATCCGTAAAGCCTTCGTCATGCAGGTGAACCCCGACGCGCACGAAGAGTACCAGCGCCGCCATAACCCCATCTGGCCAGAGCTGGAAGCGACGCTGAAAGCACACGGTGCGCACCACTACGCCATTTATCTCGATAAAGAACGCCATCTGCTGTTCGCGACGGTGGAGATTGAGTCGGAAGCCCGCTGGGAGGCGGTCGCCAGCACGGAAGTATGCCAGCGCTGGTGGAAATACATGCGCGAGGTGATGCCCAGCAACCCGGATAACAGCCCGCTGAGCGCGGAACTTAAAGAAGTGTTTTATCTGGCGTAAAAAATCGCGAGGCCGGGCAGTCACGTCTCCGGCCTCCGCCCGATCCGGGCTGGAGGCCGGTTCAAAACAAATAACATGATCCCTTACGCCACCCGGTTTCTATCGCCCATCATCCGGGGAAAAGCGCGTATTTGTCTTTATCCGCCTCGGTAATTTCTCTTAATACCCGGCAAGGTACGCCTGCGGCAACCACATTTGCCGGTATGGAACGATTCACCACACTGCCCGCGCCAATGACCGAATTCTCCCCAATCGTTACCCCGGGATTAATAATCACCCCCGTGCCTAACCAGACCCCATCTTCAATCACCACCGGCAATGAAAACTGTTGATGTGTATGGCGCAGCGCGGGGTGGATGGGATGTCCGGCGGTGGAGATGGTGACATTTGGTGCAAACATGACGTTATTGCCGATGATAATGTCCGCATCGTCGACCAACGTGAGGTTAAAATTGGCGTAAAAATTGTCACCAATCGTCGTATGGATCCCATAGGCAATATTGATCGGCGGTTCTATCCAGCATTGTTCGCCGACTTTCGCGAACATGCGCTGAATAATATCGTTGCGCAATTCCTGATTAAACGGATGCGAATGATTATATTCATAGGCCCGCGCTTTACCCATCAGTCGCTGCTCCGGCAAGCCATATCCTGCATCCAGGTAAAGCTCGCCGCTGTTCATACGTTTTTTCATATCCATCATGACATCTTCCTTCTCTGTCAGGCACCACCCTGTGCCACGGAATGTTGATAATTAAACGGTCATCGCATTATCGCGCAGCGGCTCGGTTTTCGCCTTACCCGCTAACGTAAACGCGGAGATTAAGGTGACGGTCAGGGCAATACCGCCGAGGATCATATAGGTATCCTGAAAGCCGATCCGATCGTACATATTGCCGGCGAAGGCGGAGAGGAAGATCGCCGCCACCTGCTTGGCAAACTGGAAGCCCACCAGATAAATGGTCGCCGACAGCCGGACGTCAAACACGCCGGTAATATATTTAAAGGCGCCCACCAGCAGGAACGGCACCTCCAGCGCATGAAGCATTTTCAGCGCCACCACTTCTGCGGCGGTGGTGGCGAAGGAAGAGCCAATCATCCGTGCCGCCATCACCATCCCGGCGATCAGCAGGGTATTCTTCGCCCCGATGCGGTTAATAATCCACGGTGAGCTGAACATAATGATGGCGTTACATATTTCTCCCGCGGTGGTGGCGAAACCAAAGGCGCGGGTGCCCGCTTCCGGGGTCGCGAAGAATGATTTGAAGAAGGTGGCGAACTGCTGATCGAAGACGTCATACACGCAGGCCACGCCGATGACATACAGAATAAACATCCACATCTTCCGCTGGCGGAACATGCGCACCGCCGTTTTTAAATCGACGGCCGGGCGATTGGCGCCGAGCGAGTCCATCACCTGCGCGGCCTGACTGGTCTGCGGTTTGGCGATGGCCACCAGCACCACCAGCAGCAGCGCGGCGGCCGACCCCATCCAGAACACCCATTCGGGATTAATGCTGAACAGCATTCCGGCGGTGGTCGCGCACAGCGCCCATCCCAGGCAGCCAAAGGTGCGCGCCTTGCCGTATTCAAACCCGCTGTTGCGGCTTACCCGTTCGATATAGGCCTCCATCGCGCCGGCGCCCGCAGAGAAAACAAAGCCGATATAGGCGCCGCCGCTCAGCGCCCCGAGCCAGATGTTGGCTTTCAGCAGCGGAGCAAAAACATAGAGGAAGAAGGGAGCGATCAGCACCAGCAGAACGGTCACGATCCACATCAGGTGTTTTTTCAGCCCCAGCTTGTCAGAGATCACCCCGAGAACCGGCTGGAAACAGATGGCGAACAGCGACAGGCTGGAGAAAACGAGGCCGGTTTCGGTTTTATTCAGGCCAATGACGTCCGACAGCCAGATCGGCAGAAACGGAAAGCAGGTGGCCATGATGAAGAAGTAGAGAAAGAAGAACAGCCCGAAAATCCAGAAGTTGGGGTTGTTTTTGTGGGTACAGACGGTCGGGTTCATTATATTTTCCTCAAGAAGGGCCGCGACGCGGCCCGATACCATCACACGCGTTGCAGGCCAATTAGAATGGCGCTTTCCGGATCAAGAATGGGCAGCGCCAGCCCCGCCTGCTGTAGCCACTCACCGCTCACCGTTTGCGGCGTCGTCATCCATGCCGGCAGCTTGCGCATGGTGTGGCCGCCCTCGCCGGTGATCTGAATATTCGGATGATCGAGGAGCGTCACCTGATAGCGGGCGCTCGTCTCCAGCCCCGCCAGGCGCAGGGGCGCCATCAGGGTGTAGTCCGGCATCGCCAGCTGGCTAACGAGGAAAATCGCCTGCGCTTTATCCGGGCTGACGACGCCATGGGCAAGCGTGGTGGCGTCCGGCATATCTATCCGCCACTGCACGCCGTGATGGATCACGTCGCGCCACTGTTTATGCAGGGCCGCATATTTCCGGTATCCGGCGCGCTCTTCTTCATCGGCGCTCACCGGATCCAGCTCAAGCCCCATATGACCGAACAGCGCCGTCAGGCCGCGGAAGGCGATACTGTGCTGGCGGAAGGTGGCATGACAGTGGCGGTTGCCGATGTGCGCGCCCATCACCTCCGGCGGGAAGAAGTAGCTCATGCCCCGCTGGATGGTGTTGCGCTCAAGGGCGTCATTGTTGTCAGACGCCCAGAAGCGATGGCTGCGCTTGAGAACTTCATAATCGATCCGTCCGCCGCCGGAGGAGCAGGATTCAAATTCAATGTGCGGGAAACGGGCCACCAGCGTATCCAGCAGGCGGTAGAACTGGCGCGTTTGCGCGTCCGCAGCGGCGCGTCCCTGATGCCCGGGCTGCACCAGCTCGCGGTTCATGTCCCACTTCACATAGTCCACTGCATGCTCGCCCAGCAGCCAGCTCATCCGCTCCAGCAGATAATCAAACGCTTCGGGAATATTGAGGTTCAGGACAAACTGATGACGGCCGGTCAGCGGGGTATAGCCCGGCAGCGCCAACACCCAGTCCGGATGTGCCCGGTACAGATCGGAATCCGGGTTAATCATTTCCGGCTCCACCCAGATACCGAATTCCATCCCCAGCGATTTCACATGATCGATAACCGGCGTCAGGCCGTGGGGATATTTTTTCTCATCGAGATACCAGTCCCCAAGCGCCGCCCAGTCGTCGTTGCGCCCTTTAAACCAGCCATCATCGATAATAAAGCGCTCGACGCCCAGCGCTGCCGCTTCTTCGGCCATACGCATGATGTAGTCCGGGTCGTGATCGAAATAGATCCCCTCCCAGGTGTTGAGATGCACCGGGCGAGGCTTGTTGCCCGGAAAACGGATAATCTGTTGTCGCAGGAAGCGATGGAACTGCTGGCTCATGCCGTTCAGCCCATTCGCCGAGTAGCTGGCATACAGGTACGGCGTCCACAAGGTTTCCCCTTCCGCCAGCGCCATTTCGCCCGGCAGATAGAGCGCCTCGGCCTGCAGATAGCGGCGGCCATCGGTTTTCACCTCTGCCCGCAGGCGATGGTTACCGCTCCAGGCCAGATGTACGCCCCAGACTTCACCCTGCATCTCGCTAAAGGCGCGGCTGCCGGTGATCAGGGCCGGGAAATGTTCGTGAGAGGTGCGCCCGCGGCGGTTCTCCAGCACAAAGCTGTCGTGCTCCAGCGTCAGGCGGTGAGGCTGAAACTCGCGGATCCAGCGGCCATGGAAAGCCATCACCTCGCGAGCGCGTTCGGCGACCGGCAATGTGACCGCCAGGCGATCCACCTGCCATGGGCTGGCGCGCAGATTAGTCACGCCATGACGCACGCTCAGCACGCCGCTGGCATCCAGCGCAATTTCACTGTGCAGACGCAGGCCGGCATGCGGGTCCTCACTGACCAGGATCAGCGCCTGGCCCTCGCGCCGCACTTCGGTAGTGGTGAACAGCGGAGAGGCATCCCGCCCCTGACGATGGCCTTCAATGCCCGGCGCGCCAAACAGGCCATGGCCCAGCTCCGCCATTAAGGTCACTGGCGAATCGACATCCAGTCTGCCGTTGGCGACCGGGCGCGTCAGGCTGTCGGCATCCTGCGGTGAAAAATGGCTTAAATGCGGCCCCCAGTAGACAATTTCGGCGAAAGGACGGGTTTTAATCACAACATCGGCACCCGCGCTTTGCAGGTGAATCAGCGAATCAGACATCAGACATCTCCATAACAAGGAATGTCTTACTGTTGATCCGAAACGTTTCGGATGCCAACCAAAACGTTTTGGATCCGTGATCGGCTTCAGAATTACGATTTAAAAAACGTCAGATCAGGCGGTTTCACCCGGGATAAATTCTGGCTGCCACAGCACCTGCAGCGTGGCGAGATCCTCCCCGGCGATTAAGCGGCGCACCATATCGGCAATCTGGCGTCCCACGCCCTGGCGCGTGGACTGGATCACCGCGGCAACGTCGGTCTCAATGATGCTGTCCTGCGGCAAACCGTCATACACTACTAAGGCGACGCGGTTGTCACCGGTCAAACGCCCCAGATGGGCGAGCGCCATTGCGGCGCCATCGCCATGGGTGTTGCAGTCGGTGATAATCGCGGTGGGCGGCTCCGGCAGGCGCAGCAGCTCCAGCGTGGCCTGATAGCCGCCGCGGCGCGTCGGCGACACGCTGCGCAGCCATGCATCGGATAACCCCGCCTCGCGCAGGGCATCGAGGTAGCCGTTACGCCGTTGCAAAATAAACGCCTGATTATTGTTCTCGCCCAGCAGAGCGATACGCTGGTGGCCCTGCTGAATCAGATGGCGGGTGGCGCGACAGGTACCGGCATAGTTATCAAAATCAAACCAGGCGTAGGGCTGCGTCAGGCGGCTACGGCCGAGCGCCAGAAATGGAAAGCCGGAGGCCTGCAGCTGCGCCAGCCGCGGATCGTCATCCAGGGTATGAGCCACGATTAATGCGTCGACGCGACGGCCCTGCACCATGCGCATATAGCCATGTTTATCCGCCTGCTCATCATCGGCGATCAATAACAAATCAATATCATGGCGCGCCAGCTCATGGCTGATCTCCCCGACCATCTCGAGAAAAACGTTATTGTTGAGCGGTACGGGACGGACAGGAAAGACGAGACCAACGGCATCGATGGTGCCCATTTTCAGACGGCGGGCGAAAGTGTTGGGGCGATAGCCCCGGCGCTGCGCTTCAGCCTCAACCCGGGCGCGGGTCTCCTGCGACACATCGTCATAGCCGTTCAACGCCCGGCTGACGGTCGTGACGGAGATCCCAAGTTGTTTAGCAATGGCTTTCAGCGACATAAAATTCCCTGTTTTCGCATAGGAAAAGCTAGTTTCCCGCAATACGGCTATGGCGTCCAGCGAGCGCGCGTCCCCCGCCGGTGCGGTGTCAGTTTTGCTCAGCGATCAGCAGAGCCTGCGTATCCGGCTCCAGCGCCTGAAAAACATGCTCCTGATCCGCCGGGTAACAGATATAGTCGCCCTCGCCCAGCTCTTCCGGCGCCGACGTCAGCCCGACCCGCGCCCGCCCCTGGGTGACGATAATATGTTCCACCGAGCCTGACGGATGGGGATGTGAAATACGGTCCGCCCCGGGCTGGGTTAACAGTAAATAAATATCCCGACGCGCGCCGGGGGGACAGGCGGCCAGTAAAATAGCCTGATAGTTCGCCTGCTCCGCCACCACTTTGGTCCCCTCGCCGCGGCGGATCACCTGCGTTTTGTTCACCTGCGGCTCAAGCAGCCGGGCAAACGGGATATCCAGCGCCACGCAGAGCGACCACAATGTTTCCAGACTCGGATTGCCATTCCCGGACTCCAGTTGTGAAAGCGTGGATTTTGCGATACCTGCCCGGCGCGCGACTTCCGCCAGCGAAAGACCGGTCCGCGCCCGCTCCCGCACCAGGCTCTTGGCAATAACGCTAATTGGCTGTGTCATATCCGCCCCTTAGTTTTTTATATCGAACGATTCGTTCGTCTTGAAAAACGATTTTTCTGCGTTCATTATAATGGAAATTCGTTCGATATGGCTAAGTGATATGAAACAAACTCTCTCCAGTCTCAGCGGAGACACGATAAAAGCGATTGTTTTAGTTTGCCTCGCCGTCGGGGTGGTGGGCATGTCCTATGGGTCGCTGGCGGTGGCTTACGGCTTCCCCTTATGGGTGCCGCTCTTGCTGTCGGTGTCCGTCCTGGCGGGCGCCTCTGAATTTATGTTTATCGGCATTGTTGCCAGCGGCGGTAGCCCGCTAGCCGCCGCTGCCGCCGGCCTGCTGGTCAATGCACGCCATATCCCGTTCGGGGTGACCGTGCGCGAACTGGTTGGTCAGCGCGCCTTAAGCTTTATCGGGTGCCACATTATGAACGACGAGAGTGTGGTCTTTGGTTTGTCGCAGCCCACCCCCGCGCAGCGCAAAGCGGCCTACTGGCTGTGCGGCGCCGGCGTGGCGCTGATCTGGCCCCTCGGAACCCTAACCGGCGCAGCCGTCGGCAAACTGCTGCCGGCGCCGGAAACCATCGGGCTTGATGCGGTCTTCCCGGCGATCCTGCTGGCGCTGGTGATCCCGGCCTTTAAAAACCGCACTACGCTGATCCGCGCCGCCAGCGGCGCCGCGCTGGCGCTTGCCGCCGTACCGTTTGTGCCCACCGGGCTGCCAGTGCTGCTTTCACTGTTTGGTTTACTGTCGAGGAAAAAATAATGGGCAATATGACGCTGTTTATCGCCGGTATCGCCATCCTGTCACTGGGAACCTATCTGATGCGTCTCGGCGGCGCGAAGCTTGGTAATCGGCTGGCATTTTCCGAGCGCTCGCAGGCGCTGCTTTCCGATGCGGCGACGGTACTGCTTTTTTCCGTCGCCCTGGCCACCACCTTCTATGAAGGCGCACACTTCGCCGGCATGGCGCGCGTCCTGGGCGTTGCTTTCGCTGTGTTCCTCGCCTGGCGCAAGGTCCCGCTGATCGGCGTGATTATCGCCGCAGCGGTAGTGACGGCGCTGCTGCGCCTGGCGGGTATGCCCTAGGACGAGTAAGCGTAATCTGTAAAACCGCTGTGCTGTCGGGCGATCGTGCCTTCAAGCCACTGAATAACCGGTTCGATCTGCAGCGGGTGCCGCTGGTCTATCGTCAGTACAGGTCCTAACGACATGGGCTGCGCCCGCCCGGCCAGCTGTGCCAGCTCCGGCAGATACTCTTCTCCGGGGTGGCCCGGCGGCCGCGTCGCCAGCCGCGAGGCATAGCGCGCGACGGCCAGCTCCGGAGAGATATGGTTCCAGACCTCAATCACCTGCTCCACGCCCGCCTGCTGTAGCAGTCTCTGCAAGGTCTCCCGTGGCTGAAAGCCGAACCAGGCGTCGATCAACCAGACCATGCTGGCAGGCGATGCGCCGACAATCGACCAAATCACCTCATACGCCGCGCAGCCCAGCTGGCGATTCATCGGCCGGTCGACAGGGGCCAGGCGCGCCATAAACGGCTCTTTGATGCCGTCGATCGTCAACACCGGCAGGCTAAAGGTCTCCGCCAGCAAACGGGTAATGGTGCTCTTTCCGGAAGCCGGAATGCCGTTGATTAAAATGGCCGTTTTACAGCCTGGCGTCAGATGTCTGTTCATAATAATGCGACGACCTCCTCCCGGCTGCGGGCCGTCCGCAGTTTGGCCATCGTTTCATTGTTATCGAGCAAGGCGACGATGGCACGAATGCCCTCCTCGATATGCGCATTGCTGTCCTGAGCGCCAAACATAATGACAATATCCGCCTTTTCACTGTCCGCAAATGGGATAGGCTTTTCCAGCACCACCAGACTAAAGCAGTTGCGTCTGACGCCGCACTCGGGGCGGGCATGGGGGATGGCAATCCCTTCATCAAAAACATAGTAGGCACCATGGTTCAGGGTATTGGCGATCACCGCCTGGCTATATTCCGCCGAAATAAAGCCTTTTGCCTCCAGCGGGCGGGCAGCCAGCTTTATTACCCGCTGCCAGTCAGATTCCACAACGCCAACCTGTATTGCATCGGCCTCAATAAGCAGTTCTTTTATGGTCATTCTCTGTTCCTAAATATTGCGGCGAATAATATTGCGTAAATTATCAATCTGCAGAAACAGCGCATCGATATCCTGCCGGTGGCTCTTACTTTTGGCATATACCGATAGTGCCCGGTTGTAAGTCAACATCAATGTTTTTTGCACGTCGCTATTATCGGGCTTGCGCTGTAATTCGCCTTCCAGTCTGGCGATCTCTTCCGCCAGCTGACGGGACTGTTGATCATAATCCTGCAGCGGGCTTTGCTCTTTTTTCCACAACGTTTTCAATGATTCAAACATAGCAAGCTCCCTCCCTGGCGGAAGACAGGGCAACGAAATAGAGTGTGATAGAGAAAACGTTATTTAAATAACGCCATTTTTTCCATTAAGACGTCAGTGACCGCCTGGTTGGCGGGAATTAAAAATTTCCGGACACTGTCATTCACTTTTCCTTTCTCAAACGTCGTCTTACAGCGGTCGACCCATTGCACGTTCATTTCCGTGCCGACGTTCACTTTATTAATCCCTTCGGTGACGGCCAGCCGCATATCCTCATCACTGACGCCGGTGCCACCATGCAGCACCAGCGGCACGCCGGTCGCTTCGCTTATCGCCTTCAGCCGCGCATGCTGTATCTGCGCTTTACCGGTGTACAGGCCATGCACTGTGCCCACGGAGATGGCCAGCATATCGACCTGCGTCTCCTGCACAAAACGTTTCGCGTCTTCAACGGTAGTAAAACAAATATCTTCCGCCGCCACCGCTTTTCCATCCTCTGATCCGCCGATTGCCCCCAGTTCGCCTTCGACCGTAATATTCCGCGGGCGGGCCATCTCCACCACAATTCGCGTATTACCGATATTTTCCTCGAGGCTTAAATGAGAGCCGTCGTACATCACCGAAGAAAAGCCCGCATTCATTGCCGTCTCGATGGCCTTAATATCGGAACAGTGATCAAGATGCAGGCAGGTTGGGATATTTTCGCTGTCAGCTAATGAACACACGGCATCGACCAGTAACCGATACCCCAGATACTCTGCGGTACCGGTTGAAATTTGGATCATTAACGGACTATGACTATTTTGTGCCGCTTTAAAAAAAGCCGGCAACATCTCAATACAGTGTAAGTTAAACGAGCCAATCGCTTTGAAATTTCTCTCCTGAGCGATATTTAAAATCTCATTAAAATTATACAGACTCATGAACATTTTCCCCTTTCGGCTTAGCGGATTTACCGTTTACAAACCATGCCAGTGCGGCGACAAACACAATAAACACGGCGACAAAGAGCCAGTTATTCTGGAAGGCGTGACCTAATACCAGGCCGGAGCTGATAACGTCTGAATCGCTGAAGGTGACGCCTGTAAAGCCGTAGCTCTCCAGCATGGGTACCAGGATGGCTGGCAGAAAGGTGATAAACAGGCCATGGATAACCCCGCCGATCATCGCCCCACGGCGTCCACCCAGCGCATTGCCAAATACCCCTGCTGTGCCACCGGCAAAAAAGTTGGTTAACAGCCCGGGGAGGATCATCGCCAGGCCGAACATCGGGAAGACCAGCATGCCGATGATTGAGCCGACCGTGGTCGCCAGAAATCCGACAATCACCGCATTCGGCGCATAGGGAAACAGCACCGGGCAATCGAGAGCGGGCTTTGCATCCGGGACAATACGCATCGCGATACCGCGAAAAGCCGGCACCAGCTCATTGAGCAATAAACGCACGCCGCTATAGAGAACAAAAACCCCGGCGACGAACTGAATGGATTGCATAAAGGCATACATCAGGTAGTTAATGCCGCCGGAGAATTGGGCGATGTACTGCGGCCCCGCCGCGACAGCCGGAATGAGATACATCGGCACCATCACCACCGCCATCGCCAGATAGGTATCCTGCAGAAACTTAAAGTTATCAGGCAGCTCGAGATCTTCCGTGGAGCGAGAGCCTTTTCCGACAACTTTAGCGACGGCGGCCTGCACCAGATAGCCGATGGTACAGAAGTGCCCCAGGGCCACATCGTCAGACCCGGTAATGCGCCTGACCACCGGCTGCGCCAGGGCCGGCATTAAGACCGCCATCACCCCGCCGAAGATACCCCCGGTTAAAATCAGCGGTACGCCAGTGAGCCCGGACTTATAGCCAATGACAGCCCCAATTGTCGCCATCCACAGCAGCGCCTGGCCGGTCAGGAAAATATATTTCAGCGGCGTCAGACGAGCGATAATAATATTGACGGCAAAGATCACCAGCAGCGTCAGCGCCACTTCCGACCCTAATTCCCGATTCGCTAACCCGGCGATAGCGGCCACATCGGTAATGTAGCCCTTCATGCCAAATCCCTGGGTGAAGATATCGTTCAGGAAGGTCAGCGTGGCGACAATGATGTTGATCCCGGCCATCATAATTAAGAAACCGAGCAGCGTTTTAAACGTCCCTTCCGCGGTTTTGCCTGGCGATTTCTTTTGCAGGATCAGGCCAAGCATGGCAATAAAAGCAATAAGGATGGATGCCTGGCCGAGTAAATCCTTAACAATAAACGCAACGAAGCTATTCATAATCAGCCACCTTCAGATGACGTTCTTTTAAGAATGCGACGATCTTGGTTTCAATCTCCTCTTTATCAGTAAGTTTATTCAATACCACGACACGCTTAATTTCTTCTTCACTGGCATCGGCAGTTAAGATGTCGGCAAAGGTTTTTTGCGTCAAAATCATATCCGATTTAAAGGCTCCGGCTTCGGAAACGGTGGTGTGTTCAATATGAGCGGGAATTTCCAGCTTCTTTAAAACTGCCTTCGCCGTCATTTCAATGGCAAAGCTTGAACCGAGGCCGCAGCCACATACGCATAAAATTTTCAGCATGGAGGGTCTCCTCAAATAATATTGAGTTGCTTGGCAAGTTTATAATGATGTCCTTCAGTATCGACCAGACGTTTTTTCATACTGACTAAATCAATCGGAATAGGTTTGTTACTGGAATTAATTATTATGGCTTTATTTTTCATACCTGACTGAATACAGCGAACCACTTCACTGGCCATAATAGTGCCCTGATAAATCTCTTCGCAGGTTGGATCACCGCTGCGTAAACCATAGCCGACGATCGTTTTACGGATACGGACACCTATTTGTGGTTCCAGCTGTTTAATCATGGTATCAATCGCCCCCTGAAAGCCGGGAGAGTACTCTTTGGTATAGCCTTCTGAGCAGAGGATAACGACGCTATTCTGCGTACTCAGCTTCCGGGTAATCCGTTCCGCGAGCACGGCCAACGGCATCTGTGCCTCCGGGATCAGGGCAATATCCGCATTACATTTAATGGCGGACTGCAACGTTAGTTCTCCACAATAGCCTCCTAATATCTCAACCATAAAAACCCGACCGGGCAGCGCTCTTCCGGTATTTCTTAAACGAGAGACTTCTTTAATAATTTGCTCACAGGCCGTGGAAAAACCAATCGTATAATCACTGCCATACACATCATTATCGATAGTCATTCCCACACCAAAGCAATTAATCTCAAATTCACTAAGGGTATTCAGAAACTGCAGGCTGCCATCCCCCCCGGCCATAATGAGCACATCAATACGCAGAGATTTAAGTTTTTTAGCAATGCTTTCATATTCACTTCGCTGCAGTTTGCGACTGGTTCGCCCCGAGGTAATGATCGGCACCGCGGTAATTGAATAATCAACCAGATCGCGCCACGCCATATCCTGATGACTTTTCTCCAGTAGCCCTGGAATACCGCCATTAAACAGCGTGATATCGGCATTAGCCTGCCTGGCTATCTGGAATATAAAATTATTCATTCCAGAAACATCCCCGCCGCTAATAACGATACCAATTTTCATGACGCATCCTCGCTCATTTGCCTGACAACATTTTTCCCTGAGTACAAGCCTTCTATTTGCAATGAAGATCACATAATGCGTATTAAATTACCGCAGTGAATAGTTGACAGGTACGGCGAAACGCCTATTTTTGTGATACATATCCCATTTAAAGAGAGTGATCTCCATCGCTTTCTGTTTTTAATATCTTTAAATTTCATGGCGTTAAAAAATCGAGATATTCAGGCGTGCTGACCTTTCCTTTGCCATAAAAAGGAGGATTTAAGAAAAGAACGGAAACGTGATTACTGCCACATTTTTTTCGTAGCAGAGGAAAATATTGGCAAATTTCGCAGAGACGGGAAGCGGAAAACGAAAACAAAAAAAGCGCCCTGAGGCGCTCTTTCGACAGTTGCTATACGCTTATTTGTTCAGTTCGGCAGTCATATGCACGCGGTTGCCGGTAAACGCTTCGGTGATTTTGTAAGACGAAGCGCCGGCAGCCTGCGCCTGTGCGGCGATTTTCGCTTCCGCGCCGTCCATTGTGGAGGCGGTTGCGGTCACGGTTTCAGCAGCGAAGGAAGCGAAAGAGGCGGCCATAGCGATTACTGCGACAAAAGTTTTGATGCTTTTCATGATATAAACCCTTTCATTTAGTTGTTTAGATAAGGCGCTGTGCCTTGATGTGTTAAATAGTATCCCGCACATCGCTAAACAAAAAGCGGAAGGATTTGCTGTCATTGTTCAAATTTATTGACCAATATTTAACCCGCAATTAAACGCTGCGGATGGGTGTAAACTGTCGCCCTGCCCGGCTTGCAAAAGCCCACCAGCGTCAGATTGCAGCGCTCGGCAACTTCCACTGCTAAGGTGGTGGCCGCCGAGACCGCGAACAGGATCTCGACGCCGCACATCGCCGCCTTCTGCACCATTTCATAGCTGGCGCGGCTGGAGACCAGCGCGGCGCCATGCTGCCACCCCTCGCCGACTTCCGCCCGCCGGCCCAGCAATTTATCCAGGGCGACATGCCGGCCAACGTCTTCAAACCCCCCCGCCAGTTCGCCCGTCAACCGGACCCACGCGGCCGCGTGAGTACAGCCGGTGAGCCGGCCAACCGGTTGAAAGTCGTTAAGATGCGCCAGGGCCTGATCGAGATTGGCTAAATCGAACGACTGAGTGAACGGCAGCGGCTGGACCGGCTTACCAATATCATTGAGCTGCTCGACGCCGCATACGCCGCAGCCGGTGCGCCCGGCCAGCGCGCGACGCCGGGCTTTGAGGCCCATAAAACGCCGGCTGGAGAGCTCAATCTGCACCTCAAGGCCGTTGCACACCGCTACCACGTCCATGCCGAAAATCTCCCGCCGGTGCTCGATAATCCCTTCGGATAAGGAGAAGCCGACGGCGAATTGCTCCAGATCTTTCGGGGAGGCCATCATCACCACGTGGGAGATACCGTTGTAGACCAGCGCGACGGGCACCTCTTCCGCTAACTCATCTGGCTGAGGGTGTTGCAGATCCTCGCGTTTCCAGAGGGAGACCTGGCGATATCCTGTGACATTCGTCACATTTTTGATTTGTTCGAGAGGCTTCTTGTTCACTTTGCTTTAACCGTATTGGAACAGGCATACACACAATGTGGTATTCTGTTTTTATCCCTTCAGGAATGAGGGAAATTTGCCCTAATTCTGAACCTTTGCGGCCTTCACCGCAAAGCAAATAACTACATGTGACAATGTCGAAACAAGGAGCGAACCATGCAGGTCAGCAGAAGGCAGTTCTTTAAGATCTGCGCTGGCGGTATGGCGGGAACCACGGCAGCAGCGCTGGGCTTTGCCCCGGCAACTGCGCTCGCGGAGACACGGCAGTACAAATTGCTGCGCACGCGCGAAACCCGTAACACCTGCACATACTGTTCTGTCGGCTGTGGGCTGTTGATGTATAGCCTCGGCGACGGCGCGAAAAACGCCAAAGCATCCATTTTCCATATCGAAGGCGATCCGGATCATCCGGTCAACCGTGGTGCGCTCTGTCCGAAAGGGGCTGGTCTGGTGGACTTTATCCATTCTGAAAGCCGCCTGAAATTCCCGGAATATCGCGCGCCAGGCTCCGATAAATGGCAGCAAATCAGTTGGGACGAAGCGTTCGATCGCATCGCCAAGCTGATGAAAGAGGACCGCGACGCCAACTTTATCGCGCAAAACGACGCCGGCACCACCGTCAACCGCTGGTTGACTACCGGGATGCTGTGCGCCTCCGCCTCCAGTAACGAAACCGGCTATTTAACGCAAAAATTCACCCGCGCCCTCGGGATGCTGGCGGTGGATAACCAGGCGCGTGTCTGACACGGACCAACGGTAGCAAGTCTTGCTCCAACATTTGGTCGCGGTGCGATGACCAACCACTGGGTTGATATTAAAAACGCCAACCTGGTCGTAGTGATGGGCGGTAACGCCGCAGAAGCGCATCCGGTGGGGTTCCGCTGGGCGATGGAAGCCAAAATTCATAACGGCGCCAAGCTCATCGTTATCGATCCGCGCTTTACGCGTACGGCGTCGGTGGCTGATTTCTATACCCCGATTCGTTCCGGTACCGACATTACCTTCCTGTCGGGCGTGATCCTGTATCTGCTGAATAACGAAAAATTCAACCGCGAATACACCGAAGCCTACACCAACGCCAGCCTGATCGTGCGTGAGGACTATAGCTTCGACGACGGGCTGTTCAGCGGCTATAACGCAGAAAAACGCCAGTACGACAAAACCAGCTGGAACTATGAGCTGGACGAAAACGGCTTCGCCAAACGCGATACTACGCTGCAACATCCGCGCTGCGTCTGGAACCTGCTGAAACAGCACGTCTCCCGTTATACCCCGGATGTGGTCGAAAATATCTGTGGTACGCCGAAGGCTGACTTCCTCAAAGTCTGTGAATACATTGCCGAAACCAGCGCGCCGGATAAGACCGCGTCGTTCCTGTATGCTCTCGGCTGGACCCAGCACTCCATCGGCGCACAGAACATCCGCACCATGGCGATGATCCAGCTGCTGCTCGGCAACATGGGGATGGCAGGCGGTGGCGTCAACGCCCTGCGCGGTCACTCCAATATCCAGGGTCTGACCGACCTCGGCCTGCTCTCCACCAGCCTGCCAGGCTACATGTCGCTGCCGAACGAAAAGCAGGCCGATCTGCAGACCTACCTGGCGGCCAACACGCCGAAACCGCTGCTGAAAGATCAGGTCAACTACTGGGGCAACTATCCGAAGTTCTTCGTCTCGATGATGAAAGCTTTCTTCGGTGACAAAGCCACCGCAGAAAACAGCTGGGGTTATGACTGGCTGCCGAAATGGGATAAGAGCTACGACGTTCTGCAGTACTTCGAGATGATGAATCAGGGCAAAGTGAATGGCTATATTTGCCAGGGCTTTAACCCGGTGGCGTCATTCCCGAACAAAAACAAGGTTGTGGCTTCTCTGTCGAAACTGAAGTTCCTGGTGACCATCGATCCGCTCAACACCGAAACGTCCACCTTCTGGCAAAACCACGGTGAGTCCAACGATGTTGATCCGGCGAAAATCCAGACCGAAGTGTTCCGTCTGCCATGTACCTGCTTCGCCGAAGAGAACGGGTCTATCGTCAACTCCGGCCGCTGGCTGCAATGGCACTGGAAAGGCGCTGATGCCCCGGGGATTGCCGTCACCGATGGTGAAATACTCGCCGGTATATTCTCACGCCTGCGTAAGATGTATGCCGAAGAAGGCGGCCCAGCGCCAGAGCCGGTGCTCAACATGACGTGGAACTACTCCACACCGCACGAACCGGCATCGGAAGAAGTGGCGATGGAGAGCAACGGTAAAGCGCTGGCGGATATTATCGACCCGGCAACCGGGGCGGTGATCGTCAAGAAAGGCCAACAGCTTAGCTCCTTTGCCCAGTTGCGCGATGACGGCACCACCTCCAGCGGCTGCTGGATCTTCGCCGGGAGCTGGACGCCGGAAGGCAACCAGATGGCGCGCCGCGATAACGCCGATCCATCCGGTCTCGGCAATACGCTGGGCTGGGCCTGGGCATGGCCGCTGAACCGCCGCATTCTGTATAACCGCGCCTCCGCGGACCCGCAGGGTAAACCGTGGGATGCGAAGCGGCAGTTGCTGAAGTGGGACGGCGCCAAATGGGGCGGCGTGGATATTCCGGACTATAGCGCCGCCGCGCCTGGCAGCGATGTCGGTCCGTTTATCATGCAGCCGGAAGGGATGGGCCGTCTGTTCGCTATCGATAAGATGGCGGAAGGACCGTTCCCGGAACACTACGAGCCATTTGAAACGCCGCTCGGAACCAACCCGTTGCACCCGAACGTGGTCTCTAACCCGGCCGCTCGCGTCTTTAAAGGCGATCTCGAGCAGATGGGTAAGGCCGAGAAGTTCCCGTACGTCGGCACCACATACCGTCTGACCGAGCACTTCCACTACTGGACCAAGCATGCGCTGCTCAACGCTATCGCACAGCCGGAGCAGTTTGTGGAGATCGGTGAAAAACTGGCGAATAAGCTCGGCATCGGTCACGGCGATACCGTGAAAGTTTCCTCCAACCGCGGCTATATCAAAGCCAAGGCGGTGGTGACCAAGCGTATTCGCACGCTGAAAGTTGACGGTAAGGATATCGATACCATCGGCATTCCTATTCACTGGGGCTATGAAGGTGTGGCGAAAAAAGGCTTTATTGCCAACACGCTGACGCCGTTCGTCGGTGATGCGAACACGCAGACGCCGGAGTTCAAAGCTTTCCTCGTGAACGTGGAAAAGGTGTAACGGAGACGACTTATGGCTTATCAATCGCAAGATATTATTCGTCGTTCCGCGACTAACGGTTTCACCCCCGCGCCTCAGGCGCGGGACCACCAGCAGGAGGTGGCGAAGCTTATCGACGTCACCACCTGTATCGGCTGCAAAGCCTGTCAGGTGGCCTGCTCCGAATGGAACGATATTCGTGATGAAGTCGGTCACAACGTCGGGGTGTATGACAATCCGGCGGACCTGACCGCCAAGTCATGGACGGTGATGCGCTTCTCGGAAGTAGAGCAAAACGACAAGCTGGAATGGCTTATCCGCAAGGATGGCTGCATGCATTGCGCTGACCCGGGCTGCCTGAAGGCCTGCCCGTCAGAAGGCGCGATCATTCAGTACGCCAACGGTATCGTCGACTTTCAGTCCGAGCAGTGCATCGGCTGCGGCTACTGCATCGCAGGTTGCCCGTTTGATGTACCGCGTCTGAACCCGGAAGACAACCGCGTCTACAAATGTACGCTGTGCGTAGACCGTGTGACCGTCGGCCAGGAACCAGCCTGCGTGAAAACCTGCCCGACCGGCGCAATCCACTTTGGCTCCAAAGAGGATATGAAAACGCTGGCCGGCGAACGCGTGGCTGAGCTGAAAACCCGCGGTTACGACAATGCGGGCCTGTACGATCCGGCCGGCGTCGGCGGCACCCACGTCATGTACGTGCTGCACCACGCCGACAAACCGAATCTGTACCATGGCCTGCCGGAGAATCCGGAGATCAGCCAGACCGTGAAGTTCTGGAAAGGCATCTGGAAACCGCTGGCGGCCGTCGGCTTCGCCGCGACCTTCGCAGCCAGTATCTTCCACTACGTCGGCGTCGGTCCGAACCGCGCGGAAGAGGAAGAGGACAATCTGCATGAAGAGAAAGACGAGGTGCGCAAATGAAAAGACGTGACACCATCGTGCGCTACACGGCGCCGGAACGCATCAACCACTGGGTCACCGCCTTCTGCTTCGTCCTGGCGGCGGTGAGCGGGTTAGGCTTTTTCTTCCCGTCCTTTAACTGGCTGATGCATATTCTCGGCACGCCGCAGCTGGCGCGTATTCTCCACCCGTTCGTCGGGGTGGTGATGTTCGCGTCGTTTATCATCATGTTTTTCCGTTACTGGCACCACAACCTAATCAATCGGGATGATATCTTTTGGGCGAAGAATATTCGTAAGATCGTCGTCAACGAGGAGGTAGGCGATACCGGGCGCTATAACTTCGGCCAGAAATGCGTGTTCTGGGCGGCGATTATTTTGCTGGTACTGCTGCTGGTGAGCGGTGTGATCATCTGGCGTCCGTATTTTGCGCCGGCTTTCTCAATCCCGGTGATCCGATTTGCGCTGATGCTGCATTCATTTGCCGCAGTGGCGTTAATTGTGGTTATCATGGTGCATATCTACGCCGCCCTCTGGGTGAAAGGCACCATTACCGCGATGGTGGAAGGCTGGGTTACCAAAACGTGGGCGAAGAAACATCACCCGCGCTGGTACCGAGAGGTCCGCCAGAAACAGGAAAAGTCATCTGAATGAGTATTCGCATAATCCCGCAAGACGAGCTGGGTTCGAGCGAGAAACGCACGGCGGAAGCAATTCCGCCGTTACTGTTCCCCAGGCTGAAAAATCTGTACAACCGCCGCGCTGAACGCCTGCGCGAGCTGGCCGCCGATAACCCGCTGGGCGATTACCTGCGCTTTGCCGCACTGATTGCCCATGCCCAGGAAGTGGTGCTGTACGACCATCCGCTGCAGATGGATCTCACTGCCCGCATTAAAGCGGCCAGCGAACAGGGTAAACCGCCGCTGGATATCCACGTTCTGCCGCGCGACAAGCACTGGCACAAGCTGCTGCACTCGCTGATTGCCGAGCTGAAGCCGGAGATGAGCGGCCCGGCGCTGGCGGTCATTGAGAATCTGGAAAAAGCCTCTGAGCAGGAGCTGGAGCAGATGGCCAGCGCGCTGTTTGTTTCCGATTTCGCCTCCGTCAGTAGCGACAAAGCGCCGTTTATCTGGGCCGCGCTGTCGCTCTACTGGGCGCAGATGGCCAGTCTGATCCCAGGAAAAGCGCGCGCCGAATATGGAGAACAACGGCAGTTTTGCCCGGTGTGCGGCTCGATGCCAGTCTCCAGTATCGTGCAGATCGGCACCACTCAGGGGCTGCGCTATCTGCACTGCAACCTGTGCGAAACCGAGTGGCACGTGGTGCGCGTCAAGTGCAGTAACTGTGAACAGAGCCGCGACCTGCACTACTGGTCGCTGGACAACGAGCAGGCGGCGGTGAAAGCCGAAAGCTGTGGCGACTGCGGAACCTACCTGAAGATTATGTATCAGGAGAAGGATCCGAAAGTCGAAGTCGTCGCCGACGATTTGGCATCCCTGGTGCTCGACGCCCGCATGGAACAGGAAGGCTTCGCCAGAAGCTCGATTAACCCGTTCATGTTCCCTGGCGAAGGGGAGTAAGTTCTGCGCTACTATAACGGGCGGCTCAGGTCGCCCGTTATAATTCATACGGTGTGAGCACGCCGGGAATGCCTGCAAAATCCTTCGTATTCCGTGTAATCAGTTCAAGACGATGAACCCGCGCCGTCGCCAGGATAATGGCGTCCGGCAGTTTCATGCGATACTCATGTCGCAGATCGACGCTTCGTTCAGCAATCTCATGCGAAACATCAATGATGTTAAAAGAGCTCAAGGCAATCCGCGTACGCTGCTCCTGGTGATACTTTTTGGCGCCAACCATGACCTCCATCCAGGTAATTAAACTAATTGCATTCTGCGACGGCCAGGACTCTAACGCCTCCTTGGCTTCACGCCGCCCGCTAAATAAATCAATGAGAATATTAGTATCAAATAGCGCGACGCCCTTAACCATTACCACTCCTCGCGCAGTTTACGTTGGTATTCAACGCCGTCTTCTTCGCAGCCTTGCCACAGGCCGAGGGCGCCTGAAATGCTCTCTTTAGCCCGATCCTGCTTCTCCAGATATTGTTCAACGGCTTCACGTAACAGCTCCGCTCGCGGAAGATTACGCTGCGCTTTGAGGTCATCCAGCCGTTTGATGACATCGTCTGGTAAATCGAGAAGAATTCTGCCCATATCGCTTTCAGCCAGCATGCTCATATATACCTCCAGTATATCATCAGCGTTCAGATAACGAGCAAATTACACCCGATAAAAGCTAAGAAGAAGCAGATCTCTGTTGAGAAATACGCTTTTGCGAGCCGCTTTCCAGAATGCGATCGCGGCTTTATTCGGTATATCTTTTTCGCATAAACCAGGCTATAACACTGGATATTAATCCAGTAAAAGGGACTTACCATGACGTTGGAAAAAGGTATTGCTTCGCTGGTTGAGGAGTTTATTGCTGCGGGGCGGCCATCATCGCGAGAACAGAGTATTGATGACCGGAGAAACGGCTATCTCGCCAGCACCGTTCTCGCCGGGGCAATGGAAACGCGGGTACAGGTTGAAGACATTACGCTCGATGGCATGACCTTGCGCGTCGTCTCGCCGCCAAGAAGCAACGGCTTGCTACCCACCATGGTGTATTACCACGGCGGCTGTTTTGTGAGTGGCGGCTTTGCCACCCATGACAATCAATTGCGCCAGCTTGCCTGGTTCAGTGGGTGCCGGGTGATCGCCATGCAGTATCGCCTGGCCCCGGAGTACCCTTTTCCGGCGGCGCACGATGATGCGGAACGAGGCGCCAACATTATCCATCGGTATGCGCAGCAGCTTGGCGTTGACGCGGCGCGCATCACGCTGGCCGGCGACAGCGCCGGCGGCCACCTTGCCCTGGTCACGGCTTTGCGCCTGAAAGCGGCGGGAGCATGGCAACCTGCGCAGCTTATCCTGATTTACCCGATGCTCGACGCTACCGCCAGCATGGAAAGCTACGCCAGCAACGGCGAGGATTACATCATTACCCGGGACACGCTGCTGAGCGGCTACGAAATGTATTTAGCGGCCACACCCGCTACCCATCCGGAAGCCAGTCCGCTGTGGCGCGACGATTTTCACGGTCTGCCACCGGTTCATATCCTGACGGCCGAATTTGACCCTTTGCGCGATGAGGGAGAAGCGCTGTACCGAAGGCTGACGGAGCAAGGGGTGGAGAGTTCCTGCCAGCGCTACCTGGGGGTGATCCACGGCTTCTTTCAGCTGGGAGGCGTCAGCAACGCCGCGCGTGATGCCATGCGGGATATCGCCTGGCGCGTGGCATCGCCAGGACGATAACTGCCGCAGGCGCTTACTCTTCTTCGTTGCCACCCTCTTCGTACGAGCCAAAGGGCTTCGCCGGCAGCACGATGTAGATCCCCTCGAAAACGGCGCCTTGTTTATCGTCGCCAAAAAGCTCCACCTGCATTTGCACGCGGGCTTTACGCCCCCGCGCCAGGCGGTCGAGGTCGCCGCTCAGCGATCCCAGGTCGGCGATGGCGCTGGGGCGGCCGCTAATGGGCTGACTGTAACGGATATGCGCATCCGCCAGAATGATGGTACCCCCCAGGTGCCGCTCGCGCAGCATCAGCCAGATAAGTCCCCAGCCGGTTAAGGTGGCGAGCGAAAACAGGCTGCCGGCAAACAGCGTATGGTGCGGATTCTGGTTCCCCGCCTCCGGCATGGTGGTAATAAATTTCTGCCCGGTGTACTGCTGAATGCGTACACCCATTTTTTCACTCAGCGGAATGTGCTGATACCACGCCTGCTGCAGCTGCGCGCACCAGTCGCCGCGATGCAAAATATCGTCCAGCGACGCGACCGGTTTAATCATCAGAAAATGGCGGATCGGCGTGGTGGTTGGGGTAGTGATCTCCCCCTGATTGACAAAGCCCAGCTTAGAGAAAAACTCCACTGCATCTTCGCGGGCGCTACAGGTAACCCGCTTCACCCCTTCCTGGCGCGCGACGGACTCGAGGGTCATCGCCATCAGCGTCCCGAGCCCTTTATCCTGCACCGAGGGATGAACGGCCATAAAGCGAATAGAAGCTTCATTCTCCGCATTGATATATAGCCGACCGACGGCAACCAGATTGCCCTCTTCATCCACCACCATCTGATGATGCGCCATCGCATCCCAGGCGTCGCGTTCCGATCCTTTAGGCTGATGCAGCGGCTTACGCAGCATCTCCCAGCGGAACTGGTAGTAGCTCTCTAACTCTTCTGCTGTTTGCGGTACACGAAGGTGATACATAGTCGTACTCTCTTTTGTTACCCGCAGCCTGCCCGGAAGCTGGGTCATACCTGCAACCAAAAGGTCACGGGACCATCATTGACCAAAGAAACCTGCATATCCGCAGCGAATCTTCCGGTCTGGGTGTTCATTTCCTGCTGGCGACAGCGGGCGACGAAATACTCATATAGCGCCTCGGCGCGGTCCGGTGCTGCACCTTTCGAAAAGCTCGGCCGCATCCCCCTCTCGGTATCCGCCGCCAGCGTAAATTGCGAAACCACCAGCACGCTGCCGCCCGCCTGCTGGACATTCAGGTTCATTTTACCCTCCGCATCGCTAAAGATGCGGTAGCCCAGCACTCGTTCACAGAGGCGATTCGCCTTTTGTTCATCATCGTCTTTCTCGACGCCCAGCAGCACCAGAAGCCCCGGGCCGATTTCGCCCGTCACTTCATCCGCCACGGTAACGCTTGCACGGGATACGCGTTGAATTAATGCAATCATGGTTGTTCTGTTTCTTCTGTTTTAAGTTTGCGGTATTCACCGAGAGTGACAGTAATTTCAGCGCCAAGCAAGACGATACACCAGGTCCAGTACACCCAGACGAACAAAATCGGTACCACCGAAATCACACCATAAATTAACTGGTAGGACGGAAAGGTAGTGATGTAGAGGGCAAATGCTTTTTTACCTGCCTCAAACAGCAACGCCGCCACCAGCGCCCCGATCACCGCATCGCGGTTACGCACCTGGGTGGTCGGCACAATACTGTAGAGCAGCCAGAACGCTGCCCAGGAAAGGATCAGCGGGAAGAGGCGGAGCAGATTATCAATCACACCGTCCAGATCGCTCGCCCAGCGCAGCGACAGCAGATAGGAACTGATCGCCAAACTCGCGCCCGCCAGCAGCGGGCCGAGGGTCAGGATCATCCAGTAGACGGCAAAAGAGTAAATTTTGGGACGGCTGCGCGTGCTGCGCCAGATGGTGTTTAGCGCACTGTCGATGGAGTACATCAGCAGCAGCGAGGTGACAATCAGGCCAAACGCACCCACAGCGGTCATACGGCTGGAATTGGCCACGAACTGCTCAATATAGCCCTGAATAACATCCCCGGTCGCCGGAATAAAATTGGCGAAGATAAAGTGGCGGATCTGTACGCTGACTTCAGAAAACATGGGAAAGGCCGCAAACAGCGCGAACACGACGGCTATCAGCGGCACCAGGGAAAGTAATGACACATAGGCGAGGTTCCCCGCCAGGGTGGTCATATGGTCTTCATCAATGCGCCGCCACAGCAGCTTAAGCCACGCTAGCAGCGGCCGGGTATGGTGGAGTAATTTTTGCTGAACGGTTTTTAGCATAGCTGTTTCGCGAAATAGTCAGGGATGGTCTTCTTCCCGGTCACCAGAATACTGGTGATCCCCAACCGGTTGGCCCCTGCTATATTATCGACGTTATCATCAAAAAAGACCGTATCTGCGGCGGAAAAGCCCTCTTCTTCCAGTACTCGCTGATAAATTTGCGCTTCAGGCTTACGCATTCCCATCTCCTGTGAGAGATAGATGCGATCGGCGGCAGCGCGCACTTCAGGGTATTCATCAGGCCAGAACGTGGTGTGAAGACGGTTGGTATTGGAGAGCACCACTACCCGATGGCCCTGGGCACGCAGTTTATGCATGATGGTAATCACCTCCGGGCGCAGTGCGACGAATACCGCCTGCCAACCGTGAGCAAACTGCTCATAGCTGAGGGACATATTCATTTCATGACACATGGCAGCGGCAAAGTCTTCATCGCTGATCTCGCCGCGCTCATGCTGATGGAAAGCCTCTCCCATGGTGAAATGTTGCTTAAGCGTCGCCAGCGGGATGCGGGTTAAATCACTCCAGGCTCCCAATACCCGGTTGAAGTCAATGTCGACAATCACATTACCTAAATCAAAGATATAGAGCATTTTTGTCTCCTTCCGCGCCGTGGAAAATTAACTTTAGCGGGAAAGATGAGGTTTGACTATGCATAAACCTGAAACAACCGCGTGGGTCGCCAGCCCCTGACGAACAAAGCCGCATAGCGCGGCTTTGAATAAACAAAATGAGGTGGGGGGTTATTCAGTCGCAGCGCGCAGCGTTTTCCTGCCACCGCTAATTCGTTTCACTAACATGACCGAAACGAACGCGCCGCAGAGCGCAAAGCCCGCCATGATGCCAAAGACTATCTTGTAGCCTGCCAGACCAGGGTTGAGATCAAGAATGTAGCCGTACAGGCTGTAGCAGAACATGGCCGGCGCATAGCCTATAAAGCTCCCCAGCGCCATGGCTGCGCCTGTCCGGTTTTCAGCGATTTTTGCTTCCCCGATCGGAGCAAAGAATACCGCTCGCTGCGTAAACACAATCGCGCCAAATCCGAGGGTACAGATCATGCCCAGATAGACCGGCATACTTTCATGGGGCAACAATATTAACGCGACTAAGGCCACGGTACTGACACAGAAGGTATAGAAGAGATATTTGCTAGGCGACTTAAGGATTTTATCGGCTATCAGGCCGCCAATCGGTCCGCCAACCATTTTTAAACAATACTGGTTAATGATGCCGTAGGCGCCCACCAGCGCCACCGGCAACAGGTAGATATTTTTCAGGAAGGGGATAAAGAAAGTAAGTCCACAGTAAACTGCATAAACGAAGAAGACGTTGAACGCGATGAGCCAGATGGTTTTATCTTTTAATACCGAAGAGATGCTACTTTTCTCTGTAGCGCTCTCGGCGATAGTTTTCTCAGGCGCATCCTCATCCTTTTCTTTCAGCATAAAAAACAGCATGATCCCGACAACAATCACGATGAGAGCGTAGAACCAGATCCCGGCTTTAAAACCCAGCAAACCGCTACCAAACCAGGTGAAAATAGCCAGGGCAGAGAAAGCAATAATCGTGTCGACAATCCCCCGTCCGGTTTCAAAGAAACCAAATAATCGCCCCTGCTGTTCGCTGTTACCCAGCCGACTCACCGACTTTAATAACACCGGCCAGTTCATCATATCGCAGGTGACACCAAATAAGGCCCAAACGAAGAGAATCCCCCAATATCCAGGCATCGTCGTCAGGTAAATTCCTAATAAACCTGTCGCAATCAGTGACAATGACATGGTGTAACGGCGAGGAAGCTTATCGGCAAAGTAAATTGACAAGAAAAAACCAATCGTGGTCACCACGGAGTTCACCGACATGGCATTACCTATCTGGCCATTAGTCAGATGAAAATAGTCCTGCATGGGAATATAAAAAGCATCTTTCAGTGAAGGCAGTTTATAAATGGTGCCGCCGCACAGGGTTAATAAACTGAATATAGCCCATTTCTTTTTCGTGAGCATAGGTTCCCCTAATGATTTAACATCATTTGGTTTAAGGAATATAACAAACCATCATCATTTATTAAAAATGATGTTCCGGTATAACGAATTATCAATAAATTTAGTGTGCCAGTACGGCAAGCGCTTCGTCTTTTATTATTTGCAAAGTATCTTCGACATATTTCAACTGCGCAATTGCATCCTGCTTTTCTTTCAGCAGTCGTTCTTCAAGCTGGTCAGCGTCAGGCAGTGGGGTTTCGCTCATCTGCCGCCACGGGATCCACGGGTTGTCACCTTCCGTGGCAAATCGGAACGGGGGTGCATAGTAATCCACCTCCTCTTCCAGGCCGTACGCGATGACCTGCGGCTGGTCATCGCCAAGGCAAATTAATTTCGTCAGCAGCGCCTTAAATGGCATATCGCCCTGGCCTGAGTTACAGGCCCGATGCCCAAGCCCACCGTTCTCAGCAATAATACAAGCATCTTTAATATGAACCTGCGTAATGTAAGGTGACATCAACGCTAACGCCTCAAGCGGTCGTTCATTGGCGTTGATCATATTGGCAAAGTCAAAAAGGAGCGATAGAGATGGCATCTCGCTGTGTTTAATTAAATTCACCAGTTCAACGCTTTTCAGATCTTCATGTTGCTCAAGGGCGAACGTCAGGCCGGTATGGCTATATGCTTTTTTAATATATTGAATATCGAAGGCGATTTTTTCAATAACGTCGTGTAAATGCCCTTCATAACGAGGATAAAAGCGAACGGAGGATGCGCCTGTTTTTAAGGCGATAGTAACGGCCTGATCGATAGTCTGTTTATCGGAGGCACTGGTCTCGATATGAATATCCAGCTGCAACGATTTTGCTTTATCACCAAACTCAGCTAACTGGATATCCTTCATATTGCTCAGCGAGTAGCGCTCGCCATCAAGAACATGTATTTTCACCCCCTTTAAATGCAGGCTGTCTGCGATGTTCAGCAAATCATTCGGTAAAATACGTTCAAGCCGCATATTCAAATGATAGGCATAGGCATGAAGGTAGAGCGGTATATTATCAATACGGGAAAGGATCTTCCCGGCGTTATCTTTAGTGACCATAAAATACCTACAAGTTAATAAAGAGATCCACAGCTTCAAATCGCCAGTATTCGAGATCTATCTGCACAATATTACCTGCACTATCGGCACGGTGTTTTTCAATCAGGATGGCTGGCAGGCCCGCAGAGCCGCCGATAAATTTGCTCACCTCTCCCGACATTCTTACGGGTCGAAAGGCCAGCTTTTTAATGACGACAGGTTTGTGATATTCACGCTCCCAAACGGAGGAAAAAGACTGGTTCTTAAGTCTGTCAATAAAACCTGGCGCGACGTTAGGATTGATAAAGGTCTCGTGGTAGAAAACTTTATGCCCTTCCAGCGCTCCCCAGCCGGTCACCAGATATAAATCATCAGCCGGGGTTGCTGCGAGCAGGGGCTTAGCAACGTCGGGATACTCTCGGGTACGCTGTTTCTCAATAAAGCCCCATGAGGGCTCTCTGCCCTGCTCAATGGCGGCCCGCTGAAAGCTCGCGGAGAGCTCAGGGCTATAATTAAAACGCGGCTGGGCGACAAACCATCCTTTACGGTCTTTACGAAAAATCCTCGATTCCGCTTCCAGGCCGAGCAGCGCCTGACGCAGCGTCATCCGTTTGATGCCCAGTAACTCACCAAGCTCTCTTTCTGACGGCAGTTTCCCCCCCGCAACCGTCAGCCCTTGCTTAAGCCACAGATCCAGTTTCTCTTTCGCATTTTCGACAGTGGAGAGATTTTCAGTCATTGTTTAATCCATTTGGTTTAAACCAGATGACTCATCTTACTCTTCCGTAAAAAAAGAAAGCAATTCCTCGCGCAAACTTTAGATATAAATGTGACCGAGCTCTCTCGGGATCCCGGAGACAGTACGACGATAAGCAGATTCCGCCCATAAAAAAACCCCGCCGGAGAGGCGGGGTTTAGCGAACAAAGAAAAGAAAAATTACTCTTCTTTTGCACCGCGCATCGCGCGTTTACGGTCGTTCTCGGTCAGGTGACGTTTACGGATACGGATAGAGGTCGGAGTGACTTCTACCAGTTCGTCGTCATCGATGAACTCCAGAGCCTGTTCCAGGGTCATCTTAACCGGCGGAACCAGAACCGTGGCTTCGTCAGTACCGGACGCACGCATGTTGGTCAGTTTCTTACCGGTCAGGCAGTTTACGGTCAGGTCGTTAGAGCGGCTGTGAATACCGATGATCTGGCCTTCGTAAACTTCCGCACCGTGACCGAGGAACAGCTTACCGCGATCCTGCAGACCGAACAGCGCGAACGCTACCGCTTTACCCTGACCGTTGGAGATCAGCACGCCGTTGTTACGCTGGCCCACTTCGCCCGGACGAACGTCGTCGTAGTGGCTGAAGGTGGAGTACAGCAGACCGGTACCGGAGGTCATGGTCATGAACTCTGAACGGAAGCCGATCAGACCGCGGCTTGGGATCACGTAGTCGAGACGTACGCGGCCTTTACCGTCCGGATTCATGTTTTTCAGGTCGCCTTTACGCTCGCCCAGCGCCTGCATCACAGAACCCTGGTGCTGCTCTTCGACGTCCAGCGTCACGTTTTCGAACGGCTCTTGTTTACGGCCGTCGATTTCGCGGAAGATAACTTTCGGACGGGAAACCGCCATCTCGAAACCTTCACGACGCATGTTTTCAATCAGAACAGACAGGTGCAGTTCACCACGGCCGGAAACGCGGAACGCATCAGCGTCTTCGGTTTCTTCAACGCGCAGCGCCACGTTGTGCACCAGCTCTTTGTTCAGACGGTCCAGGATCTGGCGAGAGGTAACGAACTTACCTTCTTTACCGCAGAACGGAGAGGTGTTGACGTTGAAGAACATGGAAACGGTCGGCTCATCAACGGACAGGGCCGGCAGCGCTTCGACATTCTGCGGGTCGCAGATGGTGTCGGAGATGTTCAGCTCGCCCAGACCGGTGATCGCGATGATGTCGCCCGCTTCAGCTACGTCGCTCTCGATACGCTCAAGACCCAGGTGAGTCAGCACTTTACCGACTTTACCGTTACGGGTTTTGCCTTCGCTATCGATGATAGTGACCTGCTGGTTCGGCTTCACTTTACCGCGTTTGATGCGGCCGATGCCGATGACGCCAACGTAGTTGTTGTAGTCCAGCTGGGAGATCTGCATCTGCAGCGGGCCGTCAAGGTCAACGTCCGGCGCCGGCACGCGATCGACAATCGCCTGATACAGCGGGGTCATGTCGTCAGCCATGTCTTCGTGGTCCAGACCGGCGATACCGTTCAGCGCGGACGCGTAAACGATCGGGAAGTCCAGCTGTTCGTCGGTCGCGTCGAGGTTAACGAACAGGTCGAACACCTGATCGACAACCCAATCCGGACGCGCGCCCGGGCGGTCAACTTTGTTAATGACCACGATCGGCTTCAGACCGTGGGCAAAAGCTTTTTTGGTCACGAAGCGCGTTTGCGGCATCGGGCCATCAAAGGCATCTACCACCAGCAGCACAGAGTCAACCATGGACATAACACGCTCAACTTCACCTCCGAAGTCGGCGTGCCCTGGGGTATCAACGATGTTGATACGGTAATCATTCCATTTGATTGCGGTGTTTTTAGCGAGGATGGTAATCCCACGCTCTTTCTCCAAATCGTTGGAGTCCATCACACGTTCTTGTGCTTCAGTACGTGCGTCGAACGTACCGGATTGCTGTAGCAGCTTGTCAACCAGGGTAGTTTTACCATGGTCAACGTGCGCGATGATGGCGATATTACGCAGATTTTCGATCACAACTTTGCCTCAGGCATTAGAAATAGCGCGTTATTGTACACGTATTAAGCGAAGGACTGAACAGGATCACAAACATCCTCCGCAAACAAGTATTGCAGAGTTTCTTTGTGACCGCTTTCACGGAGCGATAAAAGGGCACCGTAACAAAAATTGCACCAAAATGGTGCTCAATGTTCACACTGAGGCACTATTTTGGTGCATTATCTCCATCATGGTGCAGTCCTTTTGCACTATGGTGCGCATGATACAGCGTTTTATGGGGCATTTAAAAGTTGGCACAGATTTCGCTTTATATTTTTTAAGGCAACAACGCCACTTTTAAGCAGTATGAAGTTTTCGTTACCACGACGACAATGACCAATCCGGGAGAGTTTAAGTATGTCCGCTGAACACGTTTTGACGATGCTGAACGAGCACGAAGTGAAGTTTGTCGATCTGCGCTTCACCGATACCAAAGGTAAAGAACAGCACGTCACGATTCCGTCTCATCAGGTAAATGCCGAATTCTTCGAAGAAGGCAAAATGTTTGATGGCTCCTCGATTGGTGGCTGGAAAGGTATCAACGAATCTGACATGGTCCTGATGCCGGACGCGTCCACCGCGGTCATTGACCCGTTCTACGAAGAACCGACCCTGATCATCCGCTGCGATATCCTCGAGCCAGGCACCCTGCAGGGCTATGACCGTGACCCGCGCTCCATCGCGAAACGCGCTGAAGAGTACCTGCGCGCCACTGGCATCGCTGACACCGTCCTGTTCGGGCCAGAACCAGAATTCTTCCTGTTCGACGACATCCGTTTTGGCGCCTCTATCTCCGGCTCCCATGTCGCGATCGATGACATCGAAGGTGCGTGGAACTCCTCCACCAAATACGAAGGCGGTAACAAAGGTCACCGTCCGGGCGTGAAAGGGGGTTACTTCCCGGTTCCGCCAGTAGACTCTTCTCAGGATATCCGTTCCACCATGTGTATGATCATGGAAGAGATGGGCCTGGTTGTTGAAGCTCACCACCACGAAGTGGCTACCGCAGGTCAGAACGAAGTGGCAACCCGCTTCAACACCATGACCAAAAAAGCGGACGAAATTCAGATTTACAAATACGTTGTTCACAACGTCGCTCACCGCTTCGGTAAAACCGCGACCTTTATGCCGAAACCAATGTTCGGCGATAACGGCTCCGGCATGCACTGCCATATGTCTCTGGCGAAAAACGGGACTAACCTGTTCTCCGGCGACAAATACGCTGGTCTGTCTGAGCAGGCGCTGTTCTACATCGGCGGCGTCATCAAACACGCTAAAGCCATCAACGCCCTGGCGAACCCGACCACCAACTCCTACAAGCGTCTGGTCCCGGGTTACGAAGCGCCGGTTATGCTGGCTTACTCTGCCCGTAACCGCTCTGCCTCTATCCGTATTCCGGTAGTAACCTCTCCGAAAGCGCGTCGTATCGAAGTGCGTTTCCCGGACCCGGCTGCCAACCCGTACCTGTGCTTTGCGGCGCTGCTGATGGCTGGCCTTGATGGTATCAAGAACAAAATCCATCCGGGCGAAGCAATGGACAAAAACCTGTATGACCTGCCGCCGGAAGAAGCGAAAGAGATCCCGCAGGTTGCAGGCTCTCTGGAAGAAGCCCTGCAGGCCCTGGATGCTGACCGCGAGTTCCTGACCGCTGGCGGCGTGTTCACCAATGACGCTATCGATGCCTACATCGCCCTGCGTCTGGAAGAGAACGACCGTGTACGCATGACGCCGCATCCGGTTGAGTTCGAACTGTACTACAGCGTCTAATTTTGCTGTAAATCCAGGGTATGTCGTGTTGTGGCGCGGGATGCCCGGGATATTTTGTTGCCGTGGAAACTTTCAGCCCATCTCAGGATGGGCTTTTTTCTCCACCAACACGCTGATCTCGCGAGCTTTTTACCGCTAAAAAGCTATACTGCACTAAATTGGTGCACTCATTTTCAGGAGACTGTCGAATGGCAACAGGCACACTGCCCGATGCTGGGCAGATCCTTAACTCTCTTATCAACAGTATTTTACTGGTCGATGATGACCTGGCGGTGCACTTTGCCAACCCTGCGGCGCAGCAGCTGCTGGCGCAGAGTTCGCGCAAGCTGTTTGGCACCCCGTTACCTGAGCTGTTGAGCTATTTCTCACTGAATATTGGGCTGATGCAGGAGAGTCTGCAGGCGGGCCAGGGATTTACCGATAACGAAGTCACGCTGGTTATCGATGGCCGCTCGCACATCCTGTCGCTGACCGCCCAGCGGCTACCGGAAGGCTTTATTCTGCTGGAAATGGCGCCGATGGATAACCAGCGCCGCCTGAGCCAGGAGCAGTTGCAGCACGCGCAGCAGGTCGCCGCCCGCGATCTGGTCCGCGGCCTGGCACATGAGATAAAAAACCCGTTAGGTGGCCTGCGCGGCGCGGCACAGCTGCTCAGCAAAGCCCTGCCCGACCCGGCGCTAACGGAATATACCAAAGTGATCATTGAGCAAGCCGATCGGCTGAGAAATCTGGTCGACCGCCTGCTTGGGCCACAGCATCCGGGTATGCACGTTACCGAAAGCATCCACAAAGTCGCCGAGCGGGTAGTGAAACTGGTCTCCATGGAGTTACCGGACAACGTGAAGTTGATCCGCGATTACGACCCCAGCCTACCAGAGCTACCCCACGACCCGGATCAAATTGAACAGGTGTTGCTGAACATCGTCCGTAATGCGCTGCAGGCGCTGGGGCCGGAAGGGGGCGAAATTGTTCTCCGCACCCGCACTGCTTTCCAGCTGACGCTGCACGGGGTGCGTTATCGCCTCGCCGCCCGTATTGACGTTGAAGATAATGGCCCGGGTATTCCGCCCCATCTTCAGGATACGCTGTTTTATCCGATGGTCAGCGGCCGCGAAGGCGGTACCGGTCTGGGTTTATCGATCGCCCGCAGCCTTATCGATCAGCACTCCGGCAAAATTGAATTCACCAGCTGGCCGGGTCATACCGAATTTTCGGTATACCTGCCTATTCGGAAGTAGAGGTGTTTATGCAACGAGGGATAGCCTGGATCGTTGATGACGATAGCTCCATCCGCTGGGTGCTTGAACGCGCGCTCACCGGAGCCGGCTTGAGCTGCACAACGTTCGAAAGCGGCAATGAGGTGCTAGATGCCCTCACCACCAAAACCCCGGATGTCCTGCTGTCAGATATCCGTATGCCGGGAATGGATGGTCTGGCGCTGCTCAAACAAATTAAGCAGCGTCATCCAATGCTTCCGGTCATCATAATGACCGCGCATTCCGATCTGGACGCTGCGGTCAGCGCTTATCAGCAAGGCGCGTTTGATTATCTGCCCAAACCTTTTGATATTGATGAAGCCGTTGCCCTGGTCGACCGGGCGATTAGCCACTATCAAGAGCAACAGCAGCCGCGAAATGCGCCGATAAGTAGCCCAACCGCCGATATCATTGGCGAAGCGCCGGCTATGCAGGATGTCTTTCGCATTATTGGCCGCTTGTCGCGCTCATCCATCAGCGTATTGATCAATGGTGAATCCGGTACCGGTAAAGAGCTGGTCGCTCATGCCCTGCATCGTCATAGCCCGCGCGCGAAAGCGCCGTTTATCGCGCTTAATATGGCGGCGATCCCCAAGGACCTGATCGAGTCTGAACTGTTCGGGCATGAAAAAGGAGCCTTTACCGGCGCCAATACCGTCCGCCAGGGACGCTTCGAACAGGCTGATGGCGGCACGCTATTCCTGGATGAAATTGGCGATATGCCGCTTGATGTCCAGACTCGTCTGCTGCGCGTGCTGGCGGATGGCCAGTTTTATCGTGTGGGCGGCTACGCGCCGGTGAAGGTTGATGTGCGGATCATCGCCGCCACCCACCAGAATCTGGAGCAGCGGGTGCAGGAGGGGAAATTCCGGGAAGATTTATTCCACCGCCTGAACGTCATCCGGGTGCATTTGCCGCCGCTGCGCGAGCGCCGGGAAGATATTCCGCGTCTGGCCCGCCATTTCCTGCAGATAGCCGCCCGCGAGCTGGGCGTTGAAGCCAAGCAGTTGCATCCGGAAACGGAGACGGCGCTGACCCGCCTGGCGTGGCCGGGCAACGTCCGTCAGCTGGAAAATACCTGTCGCTGGCTCACCGTCATGGCCGCCGGCCAGGAGGTGCTGACGCAGGATCTACCGAGCGAACTGTTTGAGACCACGGTCCCGGACAGCCCGACGCAAATGCAGCCCGACAGCTGGGCGACGCTGCTGGGCCAGTGGGCCGATCGGGCGCTGCGCTCCGGTCATCAAAACCTGCTCTCCGAAGCGCAACCCGAAATGGAACGCACGCTGCTGACGACCGCCCTGCGCCATACTCAGGGGCACAAACAGGAGGCTGCGCGCCTGCTGGGATGGGGGCGTAATACCCTGACACGTAAGCTAAAAGAGCTGGGCATGGAGTAGTGATTAACGGCGTGATGAAAAATCGCCGAACAGCGCAAAGTGCTGCTATTTTGTACTTTACTGTTCCGATGAGTTGAGTATGATCGTGCCCGGCATTAGGGGAGAGCATCATGTTTGAATCACTGGTGAGTATGATATCGAGCGGCGCCGCTGCGAGTCACACGCCACAAACGGCAGTCGCTGCCGTGCTGTGCGCTGCGCTGGTCGGGCTGTTCAGCTAATTGTTCCCCCTCTCCTGCGGGAGAGGGGGAAAACCTTAAATTACCCGTGAGAACTGCTGCATCCGGGCCTTTTGCCGTAGATAGGCATCAAAGCACATACAGATGTTGCGGATCAGCAGGCGGCCTTTCGCCGTTACCTGAATTGCCTTACTATCCACCTCCACCAGCCCGTCATGCGCCAGCGGCGCCAGCAGCTTCAGGTCTTCCGCAAAATAAGACGCAAAATCCACGTCCCACTGCGCCTCGACCGCCGCGATATCCAGCCGGAAATTACAGATCAACGCCTTAATCACGTCGCGACGCAGACAGTCATCGCGGGTTAACGCGATCCCGCGCCACAGGGCGTTTCCTTGCTCAGCCACCTGCTGGTAGTACTGCTTGAGCTCTTTTTGGTTCTGGGCGTAGCTGTCGCCAATCATGCTGATCGCCGAAACGCCCATCCCCAGCAGATCGGTATCGCCCTGGGTGGTGTAACCCTGGAAATTGCGATGTAGAACGCCGTGACGTTGTGCGACAGCTAATTCATCATCAGGACGCGCGAAGTGGTCCATACCGATAAACTGATAACCTGCCGCCGTTAACGAGCCGATGGTCTCCTGCAGGATCTCCAGTTTCTGTTCAGCAGAGGGCAGATCGGCATCTTTAATCTTCCGCTGAGCGGCAAAGAGCGTGGGCAGATGCGCATAGTTGAACACGCTGAGGCGGTCAGGGTTAAGTTCCGCAACCTTTTGCAGGGTAAAGGCAAAGCTCTCCGGCGTTTGCTTCGGCAGGCCATAAATGAGGTCGATATTGGTCGAGGTAAATCCAATCTCCCGCGCATGGTTGAGCAAATCAAAGATGAACGCTTCGTCCTGCTCGCGGTTAACCAGACGCTGAACCTCTTTATTGAAGTCCTGCACGCCCATACTCAGGCGGTTGAACCCTTCAGTGCGTAAATGATCGAGGACATCCAGTTCGATTTCACGCGGATCGACCTCAATGGAGATCTCAGCTTCCGCGCTGAAATGGAAGTGGCTCCGCAACAGGGCCATCAGACGACTGATTTGCGCCTTATTAAGATAGGTTGGCGTGCCACCCCCCCAGTGCAATTGCTTAACCTGACGGTTAGCAAACAGTGGCGCGCGGTGAATAATTTCCTGTTCAAGGACATCAAGATACTGATCGGCCTTATGCTGCTGGCGGGTGACTATCTTATTGCAGCCGCAGAAATAACACAGCTTATGGCAAAACGGGATATGCACGTACAGCGACAGGGGACGCTGTGGGTATCGAGCCACAGCGGCATCGAATTCCGCCGCGCCGAATTGCGGTGAAAACTCCAGCGCGGTGGGATACGAGGTATAGCGCGGCCCGGAATAGTTATATTTCTGGATCAGGGCCAGATCCCAGTCGATTATCTGCTCAGACATGCTCACTCCTTCCGATGGTGCCGCCGACGGGTACGCCGTCCCGGCCCTACCGCACCGCGGGTCATGAGCCGGTTGCGCAGCCATTTCTGACGCCGCGACAACCGTCGTAGTTTAACGAATAACCACAGCAGATAACATATAACCAGAAGGGTTATAAGCAGTACCGGGAATCCGATGGGATGCAAATGTTAGTTTCCACCCTTCAGCAGACGCATCATATCTTCCTGCCGCTCTTCCTCTTCTTCATCTTCGTCATCGTAAGAGAGGCCGAGCTGTTGCATCAGCTCATCAATGCGATCCAGTTTGGCATCCACCCAGCTCTGCTCTTCAGCATTCAGGGTGCCGCCCTCTTCCAGACGTTCCAGTAGCGCGTCCAGGCGCTCATCATTCTCCAGCAACTCCAGCTCAGCCTGCGGTGAAAGCATAGGTTTCTCGCTCTTTGGTTTATGCTGCTTGGGAGCTGGGGTGCTGCTTTCGCTCACGCCCAGCGGGATCGGTTTTTTGCTGCCAACGCGCGGATCTTGCGCCTGACGCTGTTTTTTACCCGCTGAAGCCGCATCGCCGCCGTTCGCGCGACTTCCAGCCGCGTGGCCACGATGTTTCTTCTGCCGTTTGCGATCGCGAGCTTCCTGATTTAACTCTTCACGCGACTTGCGGCCGGATTTGCCACGGGTGGCGGATGTCGGTTTTTTCATGGTGTGTAATCTTCAGACAGTATTATTCAGTATAGAATTGAGGCGGAATCTAGCAGAAAGCAAGCAAAGAAAAAAGGCGACAGATTACTCTGTCGCCTTTTTCCTCACTGACCACCCTTTACGGGCTCTTCTTTCCCTGTTCGCTAACGACTTACCCTGTCTTTCCCTTAGCGTCCAACTATCCTTGTTACTTCCTTTTCCCTTCGAAACGTCTCCAAGACGCGCGTCATCCTGACAATCCTGTGGTCTTCGCCTCCTGGCGCTTCCTGACTCCTCGTCCTGAGTCCTAATCCTTTCAGCATCCCCGCCGTTGTGTATTACTTTACCTTGCTGACAAAAATCGACAACCAGTCTGGCCGTTAAAAATCCATTTTCAGATTTCTCTATTTTTATAATGTATTTATTTTCAGTAGGTTAATTGCAATTGGTCTCATTTTTCTCAGGTATGTCCTATACGAAGAATAGCCAATGTCTCACAAAGCGTATGGTTTTTACTTACAGAACCAGCGTGCGGTAAAAACAGCCTTTTTCTGCTGTTCAGGTATAATCCCTGCCATAGCCTGTTTTAACGGAGACGACCGTCTTGACCAACTGGAATTATCAACTGACGCACTTTGTCACTAGCGCGCCAGATATCCGCCATCTTCCTGCCGATACTGGTATTGAAGTGGCGTTCGCCGGCCGCTCCAATGCGGGAAAATCCAGCGCGCTGAATACGCTGACCAACCAGAAAAACCTGGCGCGCACCTCCAAAACCCCCGGACGTACGCAGCTGATTAACCTGTTCGAAGTCGCCGAAGGCAAACGCCTGGTCGACCTGCCCGGCTATGGTTATGCGCAAGTCCCGGAAGAGATGAAGATTAAATGGCAGCGCGCGCTGGGGGAATACCTGGAAAAACGTCTGTGCCTGAAGGGCCTGGTGGTCCTGATGGACATTCGCCATCCGCTTAAAGATCTCGATCAGCAGATGATCGAATGGGCGGTAGAGAGCGATATTCAGGTGCTGGTGCTGCTGACCAAAGCCGATAAGCTCGCCAGTGGCGCGCGTAAAGCGCAAGTGAATATGGTGCGAGAAGCGGTACTGGCCTTCAATGGCGATGTCCAGGTTGAACCCTTCTCTTCGCTGAAAAAATCTGGCGTGGATAAGCTGCGACAGAAGCTGGATAGCTGGTTTAACGAAATCCCGCCGCAAGAAGCTGTCGAAGACGCAGAGTAACCCCGCTTTTTCCGGATAACGGCGCTTAGCGCCCTATCCGGACGTTCATACTACGCAGTTTTAACTGTGTAAAACTTTTCTTTCGCGCAATAAAAAACGCCCCGGTCATAAATGACCGGGGCGGCTAAAATATTCAGCCAAATCCGATTACGTGAAGTAAAAGGTCTGAAAGATAGAACATCTTACCTCTGTACCCTACGCGAATAACTTTACTCTTCTTTCGCTCACGGATAAAGCATTTTTTGTAGTTTTTTTTCACTATTTACATAGCAAATTCAAATGATCCTCACAAAACTCTATAAGTTATGTTGCTTACTTACAGAAAATCGCTTTGTACTTTGTATACTTAGTGCGCTTGATCCCAATTTTCGCCGCTGCCCACTTCCACCAGCAACGGTACCGCCAGGGTGGTACTGTTCTCCATCAGTTCATGGATCTTCTTCGATACAGCATCAAGCTCATCCTTATGGACTTCAAAGACCAGTTCATCGTGAACCTGCATGATCATCCGCACGCGAGGTTGCTCCTTCCGCAGCCATTCATCAACAGCAATCATCGCCCGCTTGATAATGTCCGCTGCCGTCCCCTGCATTGGGGCGTTGATCGCCGCACGTTCCGCTCCAGCGCGACGGGCACCATTGCTGGATTTAATATCCGGCAGATAGAGTCGACGGCCATCCAGCGTTTCAACATACCCTTGCTCTTTCGCCTGAACGCGGGTGCGCTCCATATACTCCAGGACGCCCGGGTAACGCTCGAAATAAAGATCCATGTACTTCTGCGCTTCCTTACGCGGAATGTTCAGCTGGCGGGCCAGGCCGAAGGCGCTCATGCCATAGATCAGACCGAAGTTGATAGCTTTCGCACTGCGGCGCTGTTCGCTGCTGACGCTGTCCAGCGGTAAGCCAAACACTTCAGCCGCCGTCGCCCGGTGAATATCCTTACCTTCAGCAAAGGCGGTCAGCAGGCCTTTATCTCGTGACAGGTGCGCCATAATACGCAGTTCGATTTGCGAGTAGTCCGCTGAGACAATGACGTAATCTTCCGGCGCGATAAACGCCTGGCGAATACGTCGCCCTTCTTCGTTACGCACCGGAATATTTTGCAGGTTGGGATCGGTAGACGACAAACGGCCGGTAGCGGTAACCGCCTGATGATAGGAGGTATGCACTCGGCCCGTTTTAGGGTTAATCATCAGCGGCAGTTTATCGGTATAGGTGGACTTCAGCTTCGCCAACCCGCGGTACTCCAGAATCACTTTCGGCAACGGATAATCCAACGCCAGCTCTTCCAGCACCTCTTCAGAGGTGGACGGCGCGCCGCCCGGCGTTTTCTTCAGCGGCTTGATGCCCTGTTTTTCAAACAAGATCGTTTGCAGCTGTTTGGTGGAGGAGAGATTAAACGCTTCCCCGGCAATCTCATGCGCGCGCTGTTCCAGCTCTACCAGACGCTGAGCGATCTCCTGCGAATGCGCATGCAGCACGGCAGGGTCTATTTTCACGCCGTTGCGCTCAACCCGAGACAGCACCGGCACCAGCGGCATTTCGATATGCTTAAAGATATTCAGCGGACCTTCATGCTGCTGCAGCTTCGGCCACATCTTCAGATGCAGCTGGAGCGTGACGTCGGCGTCTTCCGCCGCGTAGCGACCAGCCTCTTCCAGCGCAATCTGGTTAAAGGTGAGCTGATTCTTACCCTTGCCGGCAATTTCTTCAAAGGTAATGGTTTTATGCTTCAGCCAGCGATCGGAAAGGCTGTCCATATCATGACGGCCCGCCACGCTGTCGAGGATGTAAGACTCCAGCATGGTATCGAATGCAATCCCGCGCAGCTCAATGTCGTAATTGGCCAAAATACCGCGATCGTATTTGAGATTTTGCCCGACCTTGAGCAGCTTCTCATCCTCCAGCAGCGGTTTAAGCAGCGCCAGCACACGCTCGCGAGGGATCTGATCCGGCGCATCAAGATAATCATGCGCCACCGGAACATAGGCGGCCACACCCGGCTCAACCGCGAATGAAAGGCCGACCATATTGGCGGAGATATTATCCAGGCTGTCGGTTTCCGTATCAAAGGCAAAAAGCGGCGCCTGCTTGAGCTTATCGATCCAGCTGAGCAGCGTGGCCTCATCAAGAATAGTGACATAATGCTCTGCTGAAAGGGCGGTGGCCGGTTCAACGTCTTCTGCTTGTGCCGCTGCAGGCTCTGCAGGTTTCGCAGCCGGTTTGCCGCCCTTCGCCTGTAGCCATTTCCCGGCCTCAACGTCGGTTGTCCAGCGCTTAAACTCATACTGTCTGAACAGCGCCAGCAAATCGTCAGCCGCCGGCGGCTGCACCTCCAGCTCTTCGCACGTGAGCTCCAGCTCGACATCGGTTTTAATGGTCGCCAGCTGATAAGAGAGATAAGCCACATCCTTGTTCTGCTCCAGCTTCGCCGCCATCGTTTTCGCGCCACGGAAGCTCAGTTCAGCAATTTTCTCCGGTTCCGCATACAGCGTATCGAGGCCACCAAGGCCTTGCAGCAGCGCCTGGGCAGTCTTTTCGCCCACGCCTGGTACGCCGGGAATGTTATCTGACGAGTCACCCATCAGCGCCAGGAAATCAATAATCAGCTCCGGCGGAACGCCATATTTGGTGACCACCTCATCAGGTCCAAGGATGGTGTTGGTCATGGTATTGATCAGGGTGATCCCCGGCGTCACCAACTGGGCCATGTCTTTATCACCGGTGCTGATCAGCACCGGACGTCCCGCCCTTTCCGCTTCCCGCGCCAGGGTGCCAATCACATCGTCAGCCTCAACGCCCGGGACCGCCATCAGCGGTAACCCCATCGCTTTCACCATCTTATGCAACGGTTCGATCTGCGCACGCAGATCGTCCGGCATCGGCGGACGGTGAGATTTGTAGTGTTCGAACAATTCATCACGGAAGGTTTTCCCTTTCGCATCAAAGACCACGACGGCGTGGGTTGGTTGATACTGCAGGATCAAACTGCGCAGCATATTGAGTACGCCGTACATAGCCCCGGTCGGCTCCCCTGCGCTGTTAGTTAGCGGCGGAAACGCATGATATGCGCGATAAAGATAGGAGGAGCCGTCAACGAGGATGAGAGGGTTTTCTGGGATCTGAACCATAATTTCCGTGCCTGTTTATCAGATTATGGGTAAAGGATGCCACAGACGGGCATAAAATCCTGAATTTTTCCCGCAATTCGCGGAAAAGATTCCATGATCGTCGCGATCGCATGACAACTTTGCTTGTGGATAACTTTGTGTATAGTTTTACAGCGTCAGCTTATCCGCCCCTGAAAATAAATGAATAAATACTATTAATCTTTATATATCAGTTAATTAAAAACAGATCGACGGTCCTGGCATCCATTTGATGACCCAATGCTCCATGTGGATAGAAGATCCTTGTTTTTTTCTGTTCTGTTAAGACCCGTCATTTGCCGCGTTTTCTGGTAAAATCAGCCTCTTGCGCGGCTTAAAGGCGCTCTTTGTTAGCCTAACTTTCTGAATAAATTAACTATGTCGAGATTACTCGCTGCGATAACACTTCCGCTGAGTATCGCCTTAACCATCTTAGTCACCATTATCTGCTCTGTACCGATCATCGTCGCCGGGCTGATTAAACTGCTGGTCCCTATTCCTGCGGTATGGCGCTCTATATCCGTTTTTTGCAATTTTATGATGTACTGCTGGTGCGAAGGGCTGGCGCTGCTGTTACATCTCAATCCCTGGATTAAATGGGACGTCCAGGGGCTGGAAGGCTTGAACAAAAAAAACTGGTATCTGCTGATCAGCAACCACCACAGTTGGGCAGATATCGTGGTGCTGTGTGTGCTCTTTCGCAAACACATTCCGATGAACAAGTATTTCCTTAAACAACAGCTGGCGTGGGTACCGTTTATCGGGCTCGCCTGCTGGGCGCTGGATATGCCCTTTATGCGCCGCTATTCGCGCAGCTATCTGATTCGTCATCCGGAGCGCCGTGGTAAAGATGTCGAAACCACCCGTCGTTCCTGTGAGAAATTCCGTTCGCATCCAACAACTATCGTCAATTTCGTAGAAGGCTCGCGTTTTACCGAAGAAAAAAAGCGCGAAACGCGCTCTCCTTACCACAATCTTTTACCGCCGAAAGCCGCTGGTATCGCCATGGCGCTCAACGTACTCGGTTCGCAGTTCGATAAACTGCTGAACGTCACGCTGTGTTACCCGGAGAATAATACAAGACCGTTTTACGATATGTTAAGCGGCCGCCTGACGCGCATTGTAGTACGTATCAATCTGATCCCTATTGGTGAAGAGCTGCACGGCGATTACGTTAACGATAAGAACTTTAAGCGTAGTTTTCAGCGCTGGTTGAATGGGCTTTGGGAAGAGAAAGACCGACAGTTGACGGAGATTATGCGGGATAAAGGAAAGTAGCCATTGCAAATGCAGGTAAAGTAACGCCGGTCAGTGACCG
>NZ_JBMAXV010000017.1:0-98794 GCF_048589245.1 Klebsiella sp. 10982 | reverse complement strand
CCCGCCGTGTCGATGGAGGCGCATTATAGGGAGCTCTCCGGGAATGACAAGCGGAAAAATACAATTTTATTTCAACCGCTCATCTTTTAAACGTAACGCTTATTTTTGCTGCTTTTTAATCGCAGCAGGCAGCTCTGCCAGGCTATTTAGCACCCAGTCCGCCGCTTTTTCCGCGTCTTCAGTCAGGGGCTTACCGGTACGCACCAGCACTTTAGTACCAACATCCGCAGCCGCTGCCGCCTGCATATCTTCCAGTTTGTCCCCTACCATAAAGGAAGCAGCCATATCGATATGCAGATAATCGCGGGCGGAGATCAGCATCCCTGGATGCGGTTTACGGCAATCACAGGTCTGGCGGTACTCCTCCACCGCACCCTGCGGGTGGTGTGGGCAATAGTAGATACCATCCAGGTCGACGCCGCGGTCTGCCAGAGACCAGTCCATCCATTCGGTCAGCGTTTCAAACTGGGCTTCGGTAAATTTGCCGCGAGCAATACCGGACTGGTTAGTGACCAGCACCAGCGCGTAGCCCATCTCTTTTAGTTCGCGCATCGCGTCAATGACGCCATCGATAAATTCAAAATTGTCGATTTCGTGGACGTAGCCATGATCGACATTAATAGTGCCGTCACGGTCGAGAAAAATTGCGGGTACTGACTTTGCCACCGGTTTGCTCCTGAAAAAGGCTAGTGCCGTTAGTATCGCATGTTTCCGCATGCAAGAAAGTGCTCATTATAAAGAGTCAGATTGATTTAGACGTCTGGATGCCTTAACATCCATTTCATTGCCAGGCATCGCCTGGATACGGCAGAAGAAAATGCCACGGCAAACGGCTAAACGATAATAAATAACTGATGATTAAACTTTCCAATATCACCAAAGTATTCCAGCAGGGGAATCGCAGCATTCAGGCGCTCAATAACGTCAGCCTGCATGTCCCTGCAGGACAGATTTACGGCGTCATCGGTGCCTCCGGCGCCGGTAAAAGTACGCTGATTCGCTGCGTCAACCTGCTGGAGCGCCCGACCGAGGGCAGCGTACAGGTTGACGGCCAGGAATTGACTGCTCTGTCGGAAAAGGAGTTAACCCGCGCACGCCGTCAGATTGGCATGATTTTCCAGCATTTTAATCTGCTGGCCTCGCGGACCGTTTTCGGCAACGTGGCATTACCCCTGGAGCTGGACAACACGCCGCAAGCAGAAATCAAACGCCGAGTCACCGAGCTGCTGGATCTTGTTGGCCTGGCTGATAAGCAGGACAGCTACCCGGCCAATCTTTCCGGCGGCCAGAAACAACGCGTCGCCATTGCCCGCGCGCTGGCCAGCAACCCCAAGGTTCTGCTGTGCGATGAAGCCACCAGCGCCCTGGACCCGGCCACTACCCGTTCCATTCTCGAACTGCTGAAAGACATTAACCGTCGCCTGGGCCTGACCATCCTGCTGATCACCCACGAAATGGATGTGGTGAAACGCATCTGCGACTGCGTGGCGGTCATTAGCAACGGCCAGCTGATCGAGCAGGACACGGTGAGCGAAGTCTTCTCCCATCCGAAGACGCCGCTGGCGCAGCAGTTTATTCAGTCCACTCTGCACCTCGATATTCCGGATGACTATCAGGCGCGCCTGAAACCTACCGCCACAGCGGATAGCGTACCGATGCTGCGCATGGAATTTACCGGCCACTCCGTCGATGCGCCGCTGCTCTCGGAAACCGCGCGTCGCTTCAATGTAAATAACAACATTATTAGCGCGCAGATGGATTATGCCGGCGGTGTGAAGTTCGGCATCATGCTCACCGAAATGCACGGTACACAGGAAGACACTCAGGCGGCGATCGCCTGGCTGCAGGAACATCATGTAAAAGTAGAGGTATTGGGTTATGTCTGAGGCAATGATGTGGCTGCTGTTGCGCGGCGTATGGGAAACGCTGGCAATGACTTTTGTCTCCGGCTTCTTCGGTTTTGTCCTCGGCCTGCCGGTGGGCGTACTGCTGTACGTGACCCGTCCGGGACAAATCGTCGCCAATGCCAAACTGTACCGCACGCTGTCGGCGCTGGTGAACATTTTCCGATCCATCCCGTTCATTATCCTGCTGGTCTGGATGATCCCGTTTACCCGCGTGATCGTCGGCACCTCAATCGGCCTGCAGGCGGCGATCGTGCCGTTAACCGTCGGCGCCGCGCCGTTTATCGCCCGTATGGTGGAGAACGCACTGCTGGAAATCCCGACCGGTCTTATCGAAGCTTCCCGCGCGATGGGCGCCACGCCGCTGCAGATCGTGCGTAAAGTCCTGTTGCCTGAAGCGCTGCCGGGTCTGGTCAACGCTGCCACCATCACGCTTATTACCCTGGTAGGCTACTCCGCCATGGGCGGCGCGGTGGGCGCCGGTGGTCTGGGGCAGATTGGTTATCAGTATGGCTACATCGGCTATAACGCGACGGTAATGAATACCGTACTGGTATTACTGGTTATTCTGGTTTATTTAATTCAATTCTCTGGCGATCGCATCGTCCGGGCTGTGACTCATAAATAACGTTATTGGCAGACAACACTCATTCTTACAGGAAGGAAATAACATGGCCTTTAATTTCAAAACCTTTGCGGCAGTTGGCGCGTTAATCGGTTCTCTGGCGCTGGTGGGTTGCGGTCAGGATGAAAAAGATCCGAATCATATTAAAGTTGGCGTTATCGTCGGGGCGGAACAGCAGGTCGCGGAAGTGGCGCAGAAAGTAGCAAAAGAGAAGTATGGCCTCGACGTTGAGCTGGTGACCTTCAACGATTACGTGCTGCCGAACGAAGCGCTGAGCAAAGGCGACATCGACGTGAACGCCTTCCAGCACAAACCCTATCTCGACCAGCAGATTAAAGACCGCGGCTATAAACTGGTTGCCGTCGGCAATACCTTCGTCTATCCAATCGCGGGTTACTCGAAGAAAATCAAATCGCTGGATGAACTGCAGCCGGGCTCACAGATTGCCGTTCCGAACGATCCGACCAACCTCGGTCGTTCCCTGCTGCTGCTGCAGCAGGTGGGTCTGATTAAACTGAAAGAAGGCGTGGGCCTGCTGCCGACTTCTCTGGACGTGGTTGAGAACCCGAAAAACCTGAAGATTGTTGAGCTGGAAGCGCCGCAGCTGCCGCGTTCTCTGGACGACGCGCAAATTGCGCTGGCCGTTATCAACACTACTTACGCCAGCCAGATTGGTCTGACCCCAGCGAAAGACGGTATCTTTGTTGAAGGCAAAGAGTCGCCGTACGTGAATCTGATCGTGGCGCGTGAAGACAACAAAGATGCTGAGAATGTGAAAAAATTCGTTCAGGCTTACCAGAGCGATGAAGTTTACGAAGCGGCGAACAAGATCTTTAACGGCGGCGCCGTGAAAGGCTGGTAATCTTTTCTCACCGTAATATCATTCAGGACGGGCTTCACGCCCGTCTTGTCATTTATGCAAGCACCTGATTCAATAACGCCCTGTTTTTTATTCATTGAGGAAATACTATGCGTGCTTTACCGGTCTGTTTGTTAGCACTCATGTTAAGCGGTTGTTCCATGCTAAGCAGATCTCCCGTTGAGCCTGTTCAAAGCACTGCAACTCCCCCGGTTAAATCGGAGCCGAGCAAACCACGCGCAACCCGTCCGGCGCCAGTACGTATTTATACCGATGCGTCAGAGCTGGTAGGTAAACCGTTCCGCGATCTGGGTGAAGTCACTGGCGAATCGTGCCAGGCCTCGAATCAGGATTCACCACCAAATATCCCTACCGCCCGCAAGCGCCTGCAGATTAATGCCGCGCGTATGAAAGCCAATGCTGTCCTGCTTCACCGCTGCGAAGTGACCAGCGGCACGCCAGGCTGCTACCGTCAGGCGGTATGTCTCGGCTCGGCGCTTAACGTCTCGGCACAATGAGTGCATTCCAGTTCGCACAGATAGGCGTGATCCGCTCGCCGTATAAAGAGAAATTTGCCGTGCCTCGCCAGCCAGGCCTGGTAAAACACGGCGGCGGAGAACTGCATCTGGTCGCGCCCTACAACCAGGCCGACGCCGTGCGGGGCCTGGAAAACTTCAGCCATCTGTGGGTCCTGTTTGTGTTTCATCAGACGATGGAAGGCGGCTGGCGTCCCACGGTGCGCCCTCCCCGGCTGGGAGGCAATGCGCGGATGGGCGTCTTCGCCACCCGTTCGACGTTTCGCCCTAACCCCATCGGCATGTCTCTGGTTGAACTGAAAGGCGTCCGCTGTCAGAAAGATCAGGTGATACTGGAGCTGGGTAGTCTTGATCTCGTCGACGGGACGCCGGTGGTTGATATCAAACCGTATCTTCCTTTCGCCGAAGCCCTGCCGAATGCCAGCGCCAGCTATGCGCAGCAGGCGCCGCTGGCGGGTATGAACGTCAGCTTTACGCCGGAAACAGAAGCACAGTTACTGACGCTGGAAAAACGCTACCCGCATATCAAAGCGTTTATCCGCGAAGTACTGGCACAGGATCCGCGCCCGGCCTACCGTAAAGAGGAAGAAGCAGGAAAAACGTATGCCGTCTGGCTGCTGGATTTCAACGTCCGCTGGCGGGTTATTGCCTCTGGTTTTGAAGTCTTTGCCCTCGAAGCGCGCTAATTTTATTTTTCCTCTCTTTTGGCATCTTTGCCACACTGGTAAACTAAACCACTTTTTTGTTTCAGGCTGGACAACCAGCCTGTTCCGCTCGTTTAACTGGAACCGTTACAACATGCGTACTAGCCAATATCTGCTCTCCACTCTGAAGGAGACACCTGCCGACGCCGAGGTAATCAGCCACCAGCTGATGCTGCGCGCCGGGATGATCCGCAAGCTGGCCTCCGGGTTATACACCTGGCTGCCGACCGGCGTGCGCGTCCTGAAAAAAGTCGAAAACATCGTGCGTGAAGAGATGAACAACGCCGGTGCGATCGAGGTGTTAATGCCGGTCGTTCAGCCTTCTGAACTGTGGCAGGAGAGCGGTCGCTGGGAGCAATACGGCCCGGAACTGCTGCGCATTGCCGATCGCGGCGATCGCCCGTTCGTCCTCGGACCAACCCACGAAGAGGTCATTACCGATCTGATCCGCAACGAGCTGAACTCCTATAAGCAGTTGCCGCTGAATTTTTATCAGATCCAGACCAAATTCCGTGACGAAGTGCGCCCGCGTTTCGGTGTGATGCGCTCCCGTGAATTCCTGATGAAAGATGCTTACTCTTTCCATACTTCGCAGGAGTCGCTGCAGGAAACCTACGATGCGATGTATACCGCCTATAGCAAAATCTTCAGTCGTATGGGGCTGGATTTCCGCGCGGTACAGGCTGATACCGGCTCCATCGGCGGTAGCGCTTCCCATGAATTCCAGGTGCTGGCGCAGAGCGGCGAAGACGATGTGATCTTCTCCGACAGCTCTGATTACGCGGCAAACATCGAGTTTGCAGAAGCCGTTGCGCCAAAAGAGCCGCGCGCAGCCGCCACCCAGGAGATGACGCTGGTCGATACGCCGAATGCCAAAACCATCGCCGAGCTGGTGGAGCAGTTCAACCTGCCGATCGAAAAAACCGTGAAAACCCTGCTGGTGAAAGCCGTTGAAGATAGCGCTTCCCCGCTGGTTGCCCTGCTGGTGCGCGGCGATCACGAGCTGAACGAAGTGAAAGCGGAAAAACTACCGCAGGTCGCCAGCCCGCTGACTTTCGCCACCGAAGAAGAGATCCGCGCCCTGGTGCAAGCTGGCCCGGGTTCCCTGGGTCCGGTGAACCTGCCGGTGCCAGTGATTATCGACCGTACTGTGGCGGTGATGAGCGATTTCGCTGCCGGCGCCAACATCGATGGCAAACACTACTTCGGTATCAACTGGGACCGCGATGTTGCCACGCCGGAAGTCGCCGACATCCGTAACGTCGTTGCCGGCGACCCGAGCCCGGACGGTAAAGGTACCCTGCTTATCAAACGCGGTATCGAAGTAGGCCATATCTTCCAGCTCGGTACCAAGTACTCCGAGGCGATGAAGGCTGCGGTGCAGGGCGAAGATGGCCGCAATCAGATCCTGACCATGGGCTGCTATGGTATCGGGGTGACTCGCGTGGTGGCGGCAGCAATTGAGCAGAACTTTGACGATCGCGGCATCGTCTGGCCGGATGCGATCGCGCCGTTCCAGGTGGCGATCCTGCCGATGAATATGCACAAGTCTTACCGTGTGCAGGAACTGGCGGAAAAACTGTACGCCGAACTGAGCGCTCAAGGTATTGAAGTGCTGATGGACGACCGTAAAGAGCGTCCGGGCGTCATGTTCGCCGATATGGAGCTGATCGGTATCCCGCACACCATCGTGCTGGGCGATCGGAACCTCGACAACGACGATATCGAATACAAATATCGTCGCAACGGTGAGAAGCAGCTGATTAAAACCGGTGATATCGTGGAATATCTGGTTAAAGCGATAAAAGGCTAATTCTCCCCCTCAAGGCCCTGAACGGATGTCAGGGCCTTTTTTTTTACAAGGACAGTACGCATGGCTTCACAAATCCTCCGTGGCGGGCTGCTTACCTCTGCCCTGCTCCTGCTTACCGCCTGTACCGTAGACGTTGGCCGCAGCGCCTCTTCTGCCTCCGCTACCGATGGACGCTCCCCGCCATGGGCTATCACCCTCCAGCGGCAAAGCTCGATTGCCGGCAGCGAGCTACACGAAATCAACGAAAGCGACCTCCGTTCCGGTGACCTGCTGTTCTCCTCCAGCCTGGGCGTCACGTCGCTTGGGATCCGCGCCTTCAGCGCCTCTTCTGTAAGCCACGTCGCATTGTATCTCGGTGACGGTCAGATTGCGGAAGCTACCGGCGCCGGCGTTCAGATCATTTCTGTTCAACAGGCGCTGGCGCACAGCGATAAACTGTTTGCCCTCAGGGTGCCCGACCTGACGCCAGATCAGGTGATGGCGATGAAAAACTTTGCCTGGCAGGTCAAAGACAGCGGGTATAACTATCGCGGCATTATGCAGTTTATTCCTTATATGGTCACCAAGCCGCTCTGCTCGCTCAACCCCTTCTCACGAGACTTTCGCCAGCAGTGCGTCAGCGGCCTGGCCAAAGCGCAGCTGGGCGATGCGGCAAGCGCTGACAAGAAAGCGTGGTTTTGCTCGGAGTTTGTCAGCGAGGCCTTTGTCCGAGCCGGGCATCCGCTGACGCTCGCGCAGGCGGCGTGGATCAGCCCCTCAGACCTGCTGCACATGCGGGAAGGAGACGTCGCCACCTTTAAACCGGAAACGCAGCTGCAGTATGTCGGGCATTTGAAGCTGGGGGTTTATCTTCAGGCCGGTCGGCTGGTGGGATTAAACAGAGCAACAGCTGGTATGAATTAAACTATTTACCTTTCCCCCTACAGCTAACGCTTTATACGCTATGGTGGGCGGAAAGAAGCAGAATGACAGTGCCACAATGACGAAAATCAGCTAGTTGGCGACCGTCAGAGGAGCGCCCCTGCCCGGTTCGCGGGCAGGGGCCGGACAATCAGTGCCCGCAGTCTTTCCCCTGGATAAATTCTCCGTCTTTATCCGTCATCAGCGTTTTCATCATCTCGCCGGTATCCGGGTTCGCTTCGAGAGTGAAGTGCCCCTCCACCACCAGCAGCACCGGGCGTGAATCATTGCCGCGGGCAGCGGCATAATCCCGCTCAAGCCGGGCATTGTTCGCCACCGCGACGCGTTTACCGGTCGCGCAATCGGTAAAGGTTGCCGCATCGGCCATATAGAAATACATGCCGCGCATCGCCATCGGCGTCGTCGGCAGGCTGGCCTTCACTGGCTCCAGGGTATAGTTGAGAGGAGACTGAATGGGGCTTCCGTTGCGGTCGAGCATCTCCAGCTTGTCGCCTTTCGCGCGAAAGTAAGATTTCTCGCCCTTGCTGTTGGTCAGCACCAGTTTATCCGCGGTACGTGCCCAGGTGCCGTACGAGGCAAAGGATGACGGCTCACGACGGGCGTCCTGGTAGTGCTCATTCATCACCCAGGTCCCGTCTTTTTCCAGGAACAGCGAGGTGTCGATACCTTCGCAATCCGCGCAAGGCAGCACGCCTCGCCAGCTTTGCTGCATCGGCTTGAGCTCTTCCATCGCCGCTGGCTGGACCGTGTCAGTCTCGGCGCGATGGTTACAACCAAACAGCGCGAACAGCGAACAGGCCGCTATCACGGAGAATACGATTTTCTTCACTTTGCTTTCCTTATCATCCATTTCACCCGTTCGCCGACGCCTTCACTGGCGAACTTTCCCACGCAGCGCCTTGACTGAGGACTTCTGTGCCTTGGAAGCAAGGCGTCGCTCTTTCGATGCCCGAGTCGGTCGCGTCTCCCGGCGACTTTTTTGCACTGCGGTTAATTCTTTAATAAGGGCCACCAGCCGGGCGATCGCCGCTTCACGGTTCATCTCCTGGCTGCGGTATTCCTGAGCCTTAATGATAACCACACCGTCAGCAGAAATTAAGTGGTGGCTGGCGGCGAGCAGGCGCTCTTTGTAAAACTCCGGCAGGCTTGAAGCTTTAATATCAAAGCGCAAGTGGATGGCCGTCGACGCTTTATTCACATGCTGCCCCCCTGCTCCCTGGGCGCGAATACCTGAAAGCACGATCTCGTCGTCAGGAATGGCCACGCTGCGGCTGATGGTAATCATGCCGGCGCTTGCCAGGCGGTAAGCTGAATTTCCAGATTATTCTGAGCGTCGGATAACCAGATACCACCGTCCTGCAGAGTAGCCTGCAGCGTCATGGTGCGGTCGGCAAAAGCGCTAAGCTGTGCCAGTTGCGCATCATCAAGATACCAGATGCTCAGCTTCGGGTACGCCGCAAGCTTGCTCTGATTCTGCTGCCACCACACTTCCGCCGCCCGGCTGTTATAGGCAAACAGCGCCACCGCTTGCGCCCGTGAGCAGGCTTTCTTAATCCGCCGCTCATCCGGCAGACCCAGTTCGATCCACAGATCGACCCCGAGATGATCGTTAAGCAGCCACAGCTCCGGCTCGTCGTCCGACGAGAGGCCGCGGGTAAACTGTAGCCGTTCATCGGCATATTTGATCCACGCCAGCAGGCGCAGCATCATGCGCTCCTGGGTTTCCGACGGGTGCTGCGCCAGCGTCAGGTTAGCATCCAGAAACTGGTTGCGATCCAGATCGGCTACATTCACCGCGGCTTTATATATCGTCGCTTTCAGCGCCATGAATAAACTCCTGAAAAAAATGGCGTCCATTGTAGCGAAACTGGTAGCAAAAGGCTGTCGGCAATCGCAGCAACCTGTTTCATCCTGCTGAAAATGCTTAAATGACTATGATATAGTTCCCTTGCTAAACAGAGTTTATCTTCGTAGGCTTAAACTTGCATCCCACGGTTGAGTCAGAACGCTGACAGGAGGGCATGTGGATCACTATTGTGAGTTAATACGCAAGCGGTATGCGGAAATAGCCAGCGGAGACTTAGGGTATATCCCGGATGCGCTGGGTTGCGTGTTGAAAGTATTGAATGAGATTGCGGCGGATGAGGCCCTTTCGGAGTCAGTCAGGGAAAAGGCCGCTTATGCGGCAGCAAACTTACTGGTGAGCGATTATGTCAATGAATGATACTTATCAACCCATTAACTGCGATGATTACGACAACCTGGAGCTGGCCTGCCAGCATCACCTGGTGCTGACGCTGGCGCTGAAGGATGGCGAACAGCTGCAGGCCAAGGCCAGCGATCTAATCTCGCGTAAAAATATCGAGTATCTGGTGGTCGAACTCGCCGGTAATGTCCGCGAGCTGCGCCTGGATAAAATCGCCAGCTTCAGTCACCCGGAAATCGGCACCGTGGTGGTGAGCGAATCCTGAATCAAAAACGGGCTTAATCGCCCGTTTTCCTCCACGTCAGTCTGACCCCTTCCCCGTCCTTCACTTCACCTTCTGTGGTCACAAACAGATCGTCCGCTGCGGCAATCAGCGTTTCGCCGTAAAACAGCAGCGGCGTGGTGTCTCGTCGCCACGGAGCAACGCCCAGTTCCTGCCAGAGCTTCTTCAGCTTACGTCCGCCGTGGCGCCCGACGATATGCAGGTGGCCGCTGGCGCGAAAGCGGACAGTGACCGCTTCTCCCTCAGACGGCGGGCGCAGCCTGCCGCCCGGCTGCAGCATCAGCTCGCCGAGACCGTCCGCCAGCCGCAACGGCTGGCGCCAGTCGGGCCAGCGCTGGACGCTATCCGCCTGCCCGGGTACATATCTCACCCAGTACAAGCGCTGCTGAAAACGGCGGACGGTAAAATCCCCCAGCCGCAGACAAGGGCTGGCATCTTCCCGCGCCAGCGCCACCTCATGCCAGAGGCGCTCTGGCACCTCGCGGGCCGGCATCGGCGCCTGCTGCCCGGCGAGCCAGCGACGCAGCAGCGCCGCGCGACGGGGTGGGCTCATCGACATCAGCGGGGTGATAGCCAGCGAGCCATCTTCGGCCACCAGCGACGCCAGCTCCGCCGCCAACATCTCGTCCAGCAGCTGCTCCTGCTCGGCGCACAGGCTGGCGCTGCGGGCAACGGCCTCGCTAAAGTGCGGCCAGCGCTCGCGCAGCACCGGGATCACCCGCAGGCGCAGGAAATTGCGGTCATAGGTATCGTCCTGATTACTCTCATCTTCAATCCACGACAGCTGATGGGCGAGCGCCCACTGGCGCAGCGATTCGCGGGTTTCATTGAGGAGAGGACGCAGTAGTCGACTGTCGGCAAAGGCAGAGGATGGCGCCATCGCCGACAGGCCGGTAGGACCGCTGCCGCGTTTTAACGCCAGCAGCAGGGTTTCACACTGGTCATCCTGGTGCTGGGCGGTCACTAACACCTCACCGGCGTTGAGCGTCTCCTGAAAGGCCTGATAGCGCGCCGCACGAGCGTGGGCCTCGACGCCGAGCCCTCCCCTGGCTAACGTCACGTGATGCACCACCAGCGGCACCTGCCACTGCTGGCAAACCTGCCGACAATGCGCCACCCACTGGTCTGCATGGGCGCTAAGGCCGTGATGAACATGCACCGCCCGCAGCGTCAGCGCGGGATCCTGTTCCCGCAGCTGCACCAGCTGGTGCAGGAGAACCGTCGAGTCCAGACCGCCGCTGAAGGCCACCAGCAGCTGGCGATGGGGATGAAGCGTATGCGCAATATCAGCCAACATATCCACAAACATACCGAGAAGTGATGGCCCGGCACGTTACCGGGCCAGGGTCGCGCTGGCAAGGTTTACTGCTGATATATTTCCAGCGGCAGGTCGTCCGGATCGCTAAAGAAGGTAAAGCGTTTGCCGGTAAAGGGATCGACGCGAATCGCTTCGCACTCGACGCCATGGGCCGTCAGATGCGCTACCGCGGCGTCGATATCATCCACGCTAAAGGCCAGATGACGCAACCCACAGGCTTCGGGGCGGCTGGGTCGGGCCGGCGGAAACGGGAACGAGAACAGCTCAATCACGTACTCGCCGTTGAGCGCCAGATCGCCCTTCCAGGAATCGCGCTCAGCGCGATAGAACTCGCTTTGCAGCGTAAACCCCAGAATGTCGCAATAGAACGCTTTACTGCGGGCGTAATCCGTCGCAATGATGGCAATATGGTGAACCCGTTTCAAACCCAGCATGGTTAAACTCCTTCTGTTAAGCCAGCCACGTTACGCGTGCGTGCCGTTAACGCGCAAGCCTTTCGTCATTTTTTAAGACTCGTACCCGATACACGCCGTCTTCATCGCGCTTCGCACCATGAATATCGGTCTCAAAGCCCGGATAATGACGCCCGATGGAGCAGAGCATCAGCAGGAAATCGAGCACCGCCCGGCTCTCCTCGGTAATCATCTCTCCCGGCATCAGCAGCGGTACGCCCGGCGGATAAGGGAGGATCATATTGGCCGAAATCCGCCCCACCAGGTTCTCCAGTTCAATAGTTTCTACCTCACCCTTGATCTGGCGCTGCCAGGCGTGATGCGGCGTCATTTTCATTTCCGGCAGGACGTCAAAGGCGCTGAGCATCAGCTGCGGCAGCTGGTGCTGACGGATCAAGCGGTGGATCCCCTGCGCCAGATCCTGGATCCGCATGTTGCGGTAGAAGTCGGGATCTTCGGCGTACAGATCCGGCAGCATATTTTTCACCCGCAGATTGAGATCGTAGGCGCGTTTGAACTCAGTCAGACCGCGCAGTAGCCCCATCGCCCGGGTTTTATCAATGCCGATGCTGAACAGGAACAGCAGGTTATAGGGGCCCGTTTTTTCCACCACCACGCCCCGCTCGTCGAGGAACTTCGCCACCAGCGCCGCCGGGATCCCCTCTTCATCCATATTCCCCTGCTCGTCCATGCCCGGCGTCAGAATGGTGACCTTCACCGGATCGAGATACATATGATCCGCATCGGCATCCTTGAAGCCGTGCCAGTCCTCTCCCGGCGCTACCGGCCAGCACTCGGCTTTATCCACCGCTTCCGGCTGCCAGATATCAAAGAACCAGCCGTCCGACTCCTCGCGCAGTCGCTGCACCTCTTTGCGGAAGTCCAGCGCCCGCTCAATGGAGCGCTGGATCAGACGTTTACCGGAGTTACCGCGCAGCATCGCCGCCGCGGTCTCAATCGACGCGACGATGGGGTAGCTCGGCGAGGTCGAGGTATGCATCATAAAGGCTTCATTAAAGGTCTCTTCATCATAGTTGCCCTTAATGTGGATCAGCGAGGCCTGCGACAGCGCGGCCAGCATTTTATGCGTCGACTGCGTCTCGAAGATAACTTTCCCGGGGATCCGCTCCCCGCTCATGCCGCTTTTCCCCTGATATATCGGATGGAAATGGGTATACGGCACCCAGGCGGAATCAAAATGGATCGACGGGACGTCGAGCGTCTCCTTAAGCCAGGTGGTGTTGTAGAGCAGTCCATCGTAGGTAGAGTTGGTGATCACCGCATGCACGGGCCACTGCGCCCCGCCCGTGTCGCGCACTTTCTGTTGAATGCTGTCGCGGGTGAACTCGCGCCGGGGGATACCGCCGAGGATCCCCAGCGCGTTGCGGGTCGGCTTCAGCCACAGGGGAACCACATCGCTCATCATCAGCAGGTGGGCCAGCGATTTGTGACAGTTACGGTCAATCAGCAGCGTGCTGCCGGCGGGCGCCGAGTACATACCGACAATTTTGTTGGACGTCGAGGTGCCGTTGGTCACCATGTAGCTCTGTTCAGCGCCAAAGGCGCGGGCAATATACTCCTCCGCCTCCAGGTGCGGGCCGGTATGATCCAGCAGGGAGCCCAGCTCAGTGACCGAAATCGAGACATCCGCCTTCAGCGTATTGCCGCCAAAAAAATCATAGAACAGGCAGCCCACCGGGCTTTTCTGATAGGCGCTACCGCCCATATGGCCCGGCGTACAGAAGGTATATTTTCCCTCCTGCACGTAGTTAAACAGCGCGCGGGTAAATGGCGGAGTGATATTCTCCAGGTATTCGCGGGTGTACTGCCCGATGCGAGTGGCGATCTCTTCGGAGAGTCCCAGCGCATATTCGAAGAACCACAGCGTCATGCGCAGATCCTGACTGCTGACGTCCATCGTCGAGTGGGCGTTAATAAAGGCATACAGGGGGAGGTATTCATTGAGCTGATTGATATCGCTGCACAGATCGACGCTGTATTCATCCCAGTCGAAGATCACCCCGCAGATGCGCGGATTGTGCTCGATAAACTGCAGCAGGTCGGCGCTGTTTTGCGGCCAGATGGTCTGGAAACCCTGGCGCTGCAGCGCCGCTTCCAGTTCTTTGATCGGTTCGTCTTTGTGATAGACGCCGTGAGGCCCCATGATGGCGATGATATTCACGCTTTCCTCCTGGTATTCACCTAAGTCAAGCATCATAGCAATCCCCCGGGCGCATCGCACATAAAAAAAGGGCCGGAAAATCCGGCCCTTAGTGTTTAGTTCTGGCGAAAAAGTTAAGCGTAACCGTAGCTCATCAGACGCTGATAGCGGCGGTTCAGCAGCTCTTCTTCGCTGAGCAGATCGAGATCCGCCAGGTCTGCCAGCAGCTGCGCCTTCAGGCTTGCCGCCATCGCTTCCGGGTTGCGGTGAGCGCCGCCCAGCGGTTCCGGAACGATAGAATCGATCAGCTTCAGCTCTTTCAGACGCGGGGCGATAATGCCCATCGCTTCCGCAGCCAGCGGCGCTTTATCCGCGCTCTTCCACAGAATGGAGGCGCAGCCTTCCGGCGAAATGACCGAATAGGTGCTGTACTGCAGCATGTTGACCTTGTCGCCCACGCCGATCGCCAGCGCGCCGCCGGAGCCGCCTTCGCCGATCACGGTGCAGATAACCGGCACGCTCAAACGCGACATTTCACGCAGGTTACGGGCGATCGCTTCCGACTGGCCGCGCTCTTCCGCGCCGACGCCCGGGTAGGCACCCGGGGTGTCGATGAAAGTGATGATCGGCATTTTAAACCGCTCAGCCATTTCCATCAGGCGCAGCGCTTTACGGTAACCTTCCGGCGCCGGCATGCCAAAGTTGCGACGGATCTTCTCTTTAGTTTCACGGCCTTTCTGGTGGCCGATAATCATCACCGGACGACCATCAAGACGCGCGATACCGCCGACAATTGCTTTATCGTCAGCAAAGGCACGGTCACCGGCCAGTTCGTCAAATTCGTCGAACGCCAGGCGGACATAATCCAGGGTATATGGACGGCGCGGGTGGCGCGCCAGTTGCGCAACCTGCCATGCACCGAGATCGGCGAAGATTTTGCGCGTCAGTTCTACGCTTTTCTCGCGCAGACGATGCACTTCTTCGTCGATGTTAATATCCAGTTTCTCATCCTGACGGCTTACCGCAGTCAGGGAATCGATTTTCGCTTCCAGCTCTGCAATCGGCTGTTCAAAATCTAGGAAATTCAGACTCATAGTATTCCTGTATTAGTCAAACTCCAGTTCCACCTGCTCCGAGCCGATAAGGCCCCGCAGATCGTTAAGTAAACGATCGCTCGGAGAGACGCGCCATGTTGCGCCGAAACGCAACCGCGCGCGTGCATCCGCCCTCTGATAATAGAGGTGCACTGGAATGGTTCCCGAACGGTGGGGTTCCAGAGACTGACGGAGTCGGTTTAAAAGCTGGTCATCAATTTGCCTGTCCGTCAGCGAGATAGCAAGCCCGCGAGCATATTTTTCCCGGGCTTCGTCAATGTCCATGACTTCACGGGCGGTCATTTTAAGCCCCCCGCTAAAGTCATCAAAGCTGACCTGTCCGCTGACGATAAGTATGCGGTCTTTTTCCAGCAACTGCTGATATTTATCCAGCGCGTCAGTGAATAACATCACTTCCAGACGCCCGGAACGGTCATCCAGAGTACAGATGCCGATACGATTGCCGCGCTTGGTGACCATTACCCGCGCCGCAATCACCAGCCCCGCCGCCGTGGTGACTTTACCACGTTCGGTCGGATGCATGTCTTTGAGCCTCACGCCACCGACGTAGCGTTCAATCTCTTTCAGATACTGGTTAATCGGGTGCCCGGTCAGATATAGCCCCAGGGTCTCCCTTTCACCATCCAGTACCAGCTGTTCAGGCCACGGCTGACAGCTGGCGTAGGATTGCTCAATCTGCTCGGGCTCTTCCGCCAGCACGCCGAACATATCGGCCTGACCGATGGCCTCGGCTTTCGCGTGCTGGTCGGCGGCTTTCAGCGCATCGCCCAGCGAATTCATCAGCGCCGCGCGATGTGGACCGAGACGATCGAACGCCCCGGACATAATCAGTTTTTCCAGCACCCGACGGTTGAGCTTTTTAATATCGGTCCGCGCGCAGAGGTCGAACAGCTCGCGGAAATAACCACCGTTGTTGCGCGCCTCAATGATCGCTTCGATCGGCCCTTCGCCGACGCCTTTGATGGCGCCGATGCCGTAGACGATCTCGCCGTCGTCGTTGACGTGGAAATGGTACAGGCCGGAGTTAATATCCGGGGGCAAAATTTTCAGCCCCATACGCCAGCACTCATCCACCAGGCCCACTACCTTCTCGGTGTTGTCCATATCGGCGGTCATCACCGCCGCCATAAACTCGGCCGGATAGTGCGCCTTGAGCCACAGCGTCTGGTAGGAGACCAGCGCGTAGGCGGCGGAGTGCGATTTGTTAAATCCGTACCCGGCGAATTTCTCCACCAGGTCGAAGATTTTCATCGCCAGTTCGCCGTCAACGCCGTTTTTCTTCGCCCCATCTTCAAAGATAGAACGCTGCTTGGCCATCTCCTCCGGCTTTTTCTTACCCATTGCACGACGCAGCATATCCGCGCCGCCAAGGGTATATCCGGACAGCACCTGGGCAATCTGCATGACCTGTTCCTGATACAGGATGATGCCGTAGGTCGGCTCCAGCACCGGTTTCAGACTCTCATGCTGCCACTGCACGTCCGGATAAGAGATCTCTTCGCGGCCATGCTTACGGTCGATAAAGTTATCTACCATCCCCGACTGCAGCGGGCCCGGGCGGAACAGGGCCACCAGCGCGATCATATCTTCGAAGCAGTCAGGCTGCAGGCGCTTAATCAGATCTTTCATGCCGCGCGATTCAAGCTGGAAGACCGCGGTAGTTTCCGAGCGCTGCAGCATGTCGAAGCTTTTCTTGTCATCCAGCGGGATAGGGGCGATATCCAGCGGCCCTTCGCCATTCTTCTCACGGCGCTTGTTAATCATCTCCAGCGCCCAGTTAATGATAGTAAGCGTACGCAGACCGAGGAAGTCGAACTTCACCAGCCCGGCATATTCCACGTCGTTCTTATCAAACTGGGTGACCGGATGCAGCCCCTGTTCATCGCAATACAGCGGCGCGAAGTCAGTGATTTTAGTCGGAGCGATAACCACCCCACCGGCGTGTTTACCGGCGTTTCGCGTCACCCCTTCCAGCTTACGCGCCATGTCTATAAGCGCTTTAACTTCTTCGTCCGCTTCGTAGATTTCCGGCAGCTGCGGTTCGGCCTCAAAGGCTTTCGCCAGCGTCATGCCCGGATCGGGCGGCACCAGCTTGGAGATACGGTCGACAAAGCCGTACGGGTGACCCAGTACGCGACCCACGTCGCGGATAACCGCTTTCGCCGCCATGGTACCGAAGGTAATGATCTGCGATACCGCATCGCGGCCGTACATGTCCGCCACGTGCTCGATAACCTGGTCGCGTTTCTCCATGCAGAAGTCGACGTCGAAGTCGGGCATCGAGACACGTTCCGGGTTAAGGAAACGTTCGAACAGCAGGTCGAACTCCAGCGGGTCAAGATCGGTTATCTTCAGCGCGTAGGCCACCAGCGAACCGGCGCCGGAACCGCGGCCCGGGCCTACCGGCACGCCGTTATCCTTCGACCACTGGATAAACTCCATCACGATCAGGAAGTAGCCCGGGAAGCCCATCTGGTTGATAACCTGCAGCTCGATGTCCAGACGTTCGTCGTACTCCGGTCGACGCTTTGCGCGCTCTTCCGGATCCGGGAACAGAAACGCCAGACGCTCTTCCAGACCTTCTTTCGATTTCATGACCAGGAAATCTTCGGTGGTCATATCGCCGGTCGGGAACTGCGGCAGGAAATATTCGCCAAGCCGCACGGTGACGTTGCAGCGCTTGGCGATTTCTACGCTGTTTGCCAGCGCTTCCGGGATGTCGGCGAACAGCTCGCACATCTCCTCCTCACTGCGCATATATTGCTGCGGGGAGTAGTTACGCGGCCGTTTCGGATCGTCGAGCGTGAAGCCGTCGTGAATGGCGACGCGGATTTCGTGGGCGTCGAAGTCGCCGGTTTCAAGGAAGCGGACATCGTTGGTCGCCACCACCGGCAAACCGCGCGCTTCAGCCAGCGCCACGGCGGCATGGAGATAGCTCTCTTCATCCTGACGCCCGGTGCGGATCAGCTCCAGAAAATAGCGATCCGGGAAATGCTCTTCATAGAAGGCGACGCACTGTTCCACCAGCGGCATATTGCCGCGGATCAGGCTGACGCCGACGTCACCTTTACGGCCGCCGGAGAGCAGAATCAGCCCTTCCTGATGATCGACCAGCCAGTCACGGTCGATCCAGGGGCCCAGTGCGCCATAGCCGCGCTGATAGGCACGGGAAATCAGCAGCGTCAGATTCTGGTAGCCGGTGTTGTTCGCCGCCAGCACGGTCAGCTCGGTAAATTCGTCACCAAGCAGGTCGCACTGCACATGGAAGTCGGCGCCGACGATCGGCTTAATGCCCGCGCCATGTCCCGTCCCGTAGAACTTCACCAGCCCACACAGGTTAGTGAAATCAGTGATCGCCAGCGCTGGCATGCCAAGCGAGGCCGCCTTCTTGACCAGCGGCCCGGTCTTCGCCAGCCCATCGATCATGGAATAGTCGCTGTGCACCCGCAGGTGTACGAAACGTGGTTCAGCCATCTTAAGATCCCGGTGACTTAGTTGGACGCCAGGCCCAGGGCACGCTTCACCGGGCCAAAACTGCGCCGGTGATGCTCTGTTGCGCCGTGTTCCTGCAGCTTCTGCAGGTGAACAGCGGTGGGATAGCCTTTATGCTGGGCAAATCCGTAGTGAGGAAATGCGAGGTCCAGCGTGGCCATTTCGGCGTCACGAGTGACTTTTGCCAGAATAGACGCTGCGCTGATTTCTGCCACCCGGCTGTCGCCTTTTACCACCGCCAGGGAAGGCATCGGTAGCGACGGACAGCGGTTGCCATCGATCAGGACAAACTCAGGAACAATGCTCAGGCCGGCGACGGCGCGCTGCATTGCCAGCATGGTCGCGTGCAGAATATTCAGCTCGTCAATTTCATGCGGCTCGGCGCGGCCCAGACTCCAGCACAGCGCTTTCTCTTTAATCTCATCGTATAGCGCCAGACGACGCTTCTCGCTGAGTTTTTTGGAATCATTCAGACCCATAATCGGCTTCGCCGGATCAAGGATCACCGCCGCGGTCACCACCGCGCCGACCAGGGGGCCACGCCCAACCTCATCGACGCCGGCAACCAGATGGGTATGCGGGTAGATGAACTCCATCATTGTTTTGCTAACTCCAGTACGGCGTCCGCCGCCTGCTCATCGGCGTTGCAGCGGATCTGCTGATGCAGCGCGCGAAACGTCTCATGCATCTGGTGGCTGGTTTTGCCATCGGCCAGCAGCGGCTCAAGAGCAGCAGCCAGCGCCTGCGGCTGGCACTCATCCTGCAGCAGCTCTTTGACCAGCTCGCGACCGGCCAGCAGGTTCGGCAACGAGACGTAGTCGGTTTTCACCAGCCGCTTCGCCAGCCAGAAGGTGAACGGCTTCATGCGATAGCCCACCACCATCGGACATTTTGCCAGCATGCACTCCAGCGCCGCCGTCCCGGAGGCCAGCAACGCGGCGTCGCTGGCGATCATCGCATCGCGCGCCTGACCGTCCAGCATATGCACGATCATATCCGGAGCCGTCTCAGCTTTGATTCGCTCAAACTGCTCCCGACGTTTGGCATTGACCAGCGGCACTACCACCTGCAAATCGGGATAAGTGACGCGTAATAACTGCGCGGTATTAAGGAAGTCCGCGCTGAGCATTTCGACTTCCGCGCCGCGGCTGCCGGGCAGCAACGCCAGACAACGCACATTGTGCGGGATCCCCAACCGGTCGCGCGCAGCGCCTTTGTCAGGATCCAGCGGCATCGCATCCGCCATGGTATGACCGATAAAGCGGCAAGGGACGTTAAATTTGTCGTAAAACGCTTTTTCGAAAGGCAGAAAAGCCAGCACCAGGTCGGTCGCTCTGCCGATTTTGAAAACGCGTTTTTGTCGCCAGGCCCAGACCGACGGGCTGACGTAGTGAATCGTTTTGATGCCCTGCTTTTTCAGATTCCCTTCGAGGGTAATATTGAAATCAGGGGCGTCGATGCCGACGAAAACATCGGGGCGCAGCTCGCCAAAGCGGCGGGTAAGATCGGCACGAATATGCAATAAGCGGCGTAAGCGGCCGAGCACCTCAACAATGCCCATCACCGCCAGCTCTTCCATTTCATACCAGGCTTCGCACCCTTCCGCCTGCATCAGCGGTCCCGCCACGCCGACAAAGCGCGCGTTCGGGATGCGGGCTTTAAGCGCGCGGATGAGGCCTGCACCAAGAATATCGCCGGAGGTTTCTCCGGCGACCAGGGCAATCGTCAGGGGACGCGGTTCAGCCATTAACGAATCAAGCCGCGAGTGGAACGAGCGAAGAAATCGACAAAGGGTTGAACTTCCGCATGCTGAGTCGCCAGTTCGGCGATCTCCGGCTTCGCTTCTTCCAGCGTCTTACCACTGCGGTACAGCAGTTTATACGCGTTACGAATCGCGGTGATCGCTTCCCGGCTAAAGCCGCGGCGTTTCAGGCCTTCGATGTTGACGCCGAACGGCGTCGCATGGTTGCCCTGGGCAATCACGAACGGCGGAACGTCCTGCGCCACGCCGGAGCAGCCGCCAACCATAACGTGTGAGCCAATGACGCAGAACTGGTGCACCGCCGTCATGCCGCCGATAATGACATAATCATCCAGCGAAACATGGCCGGCGAGCGTCGCGTTATTGGCCAGAATGCAGCGATCGCCAAGCGTACAATCGTGCGCCACGTGGGCGTTGATCATCAGCAGGTTATCGTTGCCCACCTTTGTTAATCCACCGCCCTGTACTGTGCCGCGATGAATGGTGACGCTTTCGCGAATGCGGTTGCGATCGCCAATTTCCACTCGTGTCGGTTCGCCAGCATATTTTAGATCCTGGTTAACTTCACCGATGGAAGCGAACTGATAGATCTCATTGTCACGACCGATTTTGGTGTGGCCGTTAACGACAACGTGAGACTTCAGTACGGTGCCTTCGCCGATTTCAACGTTGGCGCCAACAATACAAAACGGACCAATGTGGACGTTAGCGCCAATCACGGCGCCTTCTTCTACAATGGCGGTAGGATGAACAAAAGCGGTTTTATCAATCACGTATCAGGCCTCCCGGCTACGCGCACACATCATCGTCGCTTCGCAAACCACTTTACCGTCAACCAGCGCAACGCCTTTGAAACGGGTCAGGCCGCGGCGGGTTTTCTCGAAAGTGACTTCCATAATCATCTGATCGCCTGGTACTACCGGACGTTTGAAACGTGCTTCATCGATGCCCGCGAAGTAGTACAGCTCGCCTGGTTCCAGTTTTCCGACGCTTTTAAATGCCAGAATCCCGGTGGCCTGGGCCATTGCTTCCAGAATCAGCACGCCCGGCAAAATCGGCTTACCAGGGAAATGCCCCTGGAAAAACGGCTCGTTTACAGAAACATTTTTTACTGCGCGCAGAAAACGACCTTCTTCAAAATCCAGCACGCGGTCTACCAGCAGGAACGGGTAACGGTGAGGCAGAAGTTCCAGAATCTCTTCAATGTGCAGAGTATGAGTGTCAGTAGTCAAAATACTCTTCCTGTCTAAATGTACTAAAAGGCAATAATAACACGGCCTGCGGCAATCTTTTAGCGAATGCAACAGGCCGGAAATGTCATGTGACCAAATGATGAATTAGTCTTGTTGATTAACCTTGCGCTCAATCGCTTTCAGGCGCTTGCTCATCTCGTCAATATTCATCACCAGCGCAGCGGTTTTACGCCACGCCTTGTTCGGCTGCAGCGGAATACCGGAGGAGTATACGCCAGGTTCGCTGATAGGACGCATCACCATCCCCATCCCCGTGACGGTGACCTTATCGCAGATTTCCATATGGCCGTTAATCACGCTGGCACCGCCAATCATGCAGTAGCGGCCAATTTTCAGGCTGCCCGCCATGATGACACCGCCGGCAACCGCGGTATTGTCGCCAATCACCACGTTATGCGCAATCTGGCACTGGTTATCAATGATAACGCCGTTGCCAATCACGGTATCGTCCAGCGCACCACGGTCAATCGTGGTGCAGGCACCGATCTCTACGCGATCGCCAATAATCACGCGACCCAGCTGCGGGATCTTCACCCAGTTACCGCGATCGTTAGCGTAGCCGAAGCCATCCGCGCCGATCACTGTGCTGGACTGGATCAGGCAATTTTCGCCGATCTCAATCTCATGGTAAACGGTCACATTGGCCCACAAACGCGAGCCGGCGCCTATTTTCGTATTTTTCCCAACGAAGCAGCCTGCGCCGATCACCACGTTATCGCCCAGTACAACACCGGATTCAATAACCGCGTTGGCGCCGATGGCGACGTTGTTACCCAGCTTCGCCGACGGATCGATGACCGCGCTCGGCGCGATATCCTGTGCCGGCTGCGGCGTGGTATCAAGAATTTGAGCCATGCGCGCGTAGGTCAGGTAGGGGTTACGCACTACCAGCGCGGCGCTATGGGCAAAAGGTAAATCATCCGGCGTCATCACAACGGCAGAAGCCTGGCAAGCGGCCAGGTGCTCACGGTACTTAGGGTTGACCATGAAAGTGATTTGGCCCGTTTTCGCGCTCTGCATGGACGCAACGCCGGTGATGACGATATCGCCATCACCGTGTAATTCTGCATCCAACTGCTGCGCGAGATCAGCCAGTCGAATTGAAGGCATTACTTATTTAACCTGTTTCAGCACATCAGCGGTGATGTCTTTTACATCGCTGCTGTTGTATGCAACGGCATTCGCGTCAACCACCAGATCGATGCTCTGATCTTTCGCTACGCTCTGTACGGCAGTCTGGATACGGGTAACCAGTTTGCCGCGCTCTTCGTTGGAACGACGTGCGCGATCCTGCTCAAACGCCTGCGCTTTCTGGGAGAAGGTCTGGCGCTGTGCCATCACGTCTTTTTCCAGTTTGGTACGATCGGCGCCCGGCTTCATGGACTGCAGACGCTGCATTTTAGACTGCAGGTCGCCTTCCATACGCTGCAGTTCGCTAGCGCGGCCTTTGAACTCGTTTTCCAGCGTGTTGGAAACGCCAGTTTTCTGGGCAACCTGTTGGAACAGGCTGTTCATGTTCACCAGGGCAATTTTATCTGCCGCCTGAGCGGAAGTTACCATTGCCAAACCCAGACCTGCAGCTAATAACCACTTTTTCACAATAAACTCCTTACCATCCCATGAGTACCCAGGGGTACCGTTATTTGCGTGGCGAGGCGATAACCGCGTTATCGCCTACAGTCAGCGCTATACTGCACTTGCATTCCGTTGCCGCCAACAATTACCAGGTTTTACCAATGTTAAACTGGAACTGTTCGGCTTTGTCTCCATCGTACTTTTTGAACGGTTGGGCGTAGGAGAAGACCAACGGCCCCAACGGCGACATCCACTGCACGGCAATACCCGCAGACATACGGATGTTGCTCGGATCACTGTAATCCGGGTAACCGCCATAGGCGTTCGAATCCCAGTGAGTATCCCATACGGTACCCATATCCCAGAAGACGGAAGTACGGACCGAGTTCGCATATTTGTCACTAATAAACGGCGTCGGGGTAATCAGCTCCAGGCTGGCCACCGCCATCGCGTTACCGCCCACCGCATCATCGGATTTACACGGCGCGGATTCGGTGCTCTTACAGTCATTGGTATAACCGCTATCGCCATCATGACGGCTGCTCGACGGGAAGTACACCGCCTTCGGACCAATGGTGTTCGACTGGAAGCCACGCACGGTGCTGGAACCACCGGCATAGAAGTTCTCATAGAACGGCATCTCTTTGCCGCCGATACCATCGCCATAGCCAAAGCGGGTACGACCCAGCACTACCCACTGGTGATCGTTGTCGATCGGCACATAGGTGGCGGTATCCAGCGTCGCTTTGTAGTATTCGTTGTCTGAGCCCGGAATGGTCACCTTACCGTTCAGGTTGACGCGCGAACCTTCCGTTGGGAAGAAGCCGCGGTCAAGCTTGTTATAGGTCCAACCGTAGTTGAAGGTGAAGTCATTCGCACTGAACGAGTTCCGGTCGTTGGTGTTGTCCGGATACTGGCCCATCGAGTTCAGGTAACGCCACATCGCCACCTGCGGCTGCATATTGGACAGGGAGTTATGAACATAACCGACCCCGGCGCGCAGCGTGTTGTATTCGTTGATCGGGAAGCCCAGCGTAACGTCTGTACCATAGCTTTTGTTGGTATAGTCAGACAGATCCGCATCGTTCGCATCAAAGTCATTATAGAAGATACGGCCGCCGAGGCTTACACCGTCTACGGTGAAGTACGGGTTGGTGACCGACAGTTCGGTATAGGTCTGGTAGTCGTTTTTGGTGCCGTTGATCCCGACAGCGTAACCGGTACCTAACCAGTTATCCTGCTGGACGCCTGCCTGGAAGCTGACGCCGCTCTCGGTGCCGTAGCCGATACCAAAGTTGAAGCTACCGGTGTTACGTTCTTTCACCTTGTAGACAACGTCGACCTGGTCCGGGCTGCCCGGCACGCGCTGGGTATCAGTATCTACCGTTTCGAAGAAGCCTAAACGGTTGAGACGGTCTTTACCCTGATCAACGAGGTCGCTGCCCAGCCATGCGCCTTCCATCTGGCGCATTTCGCGGCGCAGAACCGCGTCTTTGGAGGTATCGTTGCCTTCGAAGCGAATTTTACGCACGTAATAGCGATTGCCCGCGTCAACGTTGACGTGCAGCTTAACGGTCTTATCGCTGTCGTTAATCTCCGGCTGCGACTGCACGCGCGGATAGGCGTAACCATAACGACCCAACAGTTTCTTGATGTCGTTTTCCATCTTGGTCACTTTCGCGCCGTTGTACAGTTCACCCGGCTCGACTTTGGTCAGCGCTTCGATTTCCGCGGAATGGCCGGCAAGGTTGCCCGTCACCTGCACCCCGGAAAACTTGTACTGATCGCCTTCGGTGATGTTAACGGTGATGTAGATCCCTTTCTTATCCGGCGTCAGGCTGACCTGGGTAGAATCGATGTTGAAACGGGCATAGCCGCGATCCAGGTAGTAGCTGCGCAGGGTTTCAAGGTCGCCCGCCAGCTTCTGCTTCTGGTATTTACGGTCGCCGACCACGTTCCACCATGGCACTTCATCGCGCAGCTGGAAGTGGGAGATCAACTCATCAGTCGAAAACGCATGGTTGCCGACAATGTTGATCTGCTGAATTTTTGCAGAGACGCCTTCCTGGAATACCAGCTTCAGGTCGACACGGTTACGCGGCAGCGGGGTAACCACTGCTTTGACGCTGGCGCTGTATTTACCGACGCTGTAGTAGAAGTCTTCGAGCCCCTTCTCGATGTCCGCGATGGTCGTGCGGTCAAGCGACTCGCCCACCCGAACGCCAGAGGCTTCAAGGTTCTGCTTAAGCATGTCATCTTTCACCGACTTGTTGCCGGAGAAAGTGATGCTGGCGATCGTCGGACGCTCTTTCACCTGCACCAGCAGGGTATCACCATCGCGCAGGACGCGGACGTCCTCGAAGTTGCCAGTGGCAAACAGCGCGCGAATAGTGTTACTGATATCATCGTCGGTCACCGTATCGCCAGGACGCACTGGCATACTGAGGAGGGCCGCACCAACAGCGACACGCTGCAAGCCTTCGAAATGAATGTCCTTCACCACGAACCCTTCAGCACCGTATACAGTCGCGCTGCTAAACAGCAGCGACGCTATGAGCAACTTTTTCATCGCCATCGTTATTATGCGTTCTTCCTAACAAACTCTCTTATAACCGAGAGAAATCATTGAAAAGTGCAAGCCCCATTAACAGCACCAGCAGTATTGAGCCAATGCGATAACTAAAGTCTTGAACTCGCTCGGATACCGGCCCGCCCTTCAGCTTTTCAATCGCTAAAAACAGCAGATGTCCCCCATCCAGTACGGGTAGTGGGAACAGGTTGATGATTCCGAGGTTCACGCTAATCAGCGCAAGGAACATCAGATAATAAATCAACCCAAACTCCGCTGACATTCCAGCCCCCTGAGCGATAGAGATCGGCCCACTGAGGTTGTTCAGTTTGACATCACCGGTTATCAATTTACCCAGCATCCTGACCGTCAGTGACATCAGCTGCCAGGTTTTATCCGTGGCTTCAGCGATGGCGGCAAACGGTCCGTACTGACGTACTGTCTTGTATTCTTCAGGCAGCGGGATGACCTTTGGCACCACCCCTGCGAACCCTTCAGCCTTACCTTTTACCGTTTTCGCATCCGGCGTCAGGGTCAACGGCAGCGCACTCCCCTGCCGTTCAATCTCCAGCGCCAGCGCTTTGCCCGGATTATCGCGCACCAGATTAACAAACGTCATCCACTGCGTTAACGGTTGACCATCGACTTTAACGATCCGGTCGCCCGCTTGCAAACCCGCTTTCTGGGCTGCCGAACCCGCCTGGACTTCCGCCAGCACCGTATCAATCTGCGCGCTACGCGGCTGGATCCCCAATGACGTCACGGGATCTTGCTTGTCGGGCTCAAAGGCCCAGTGCCGCAGATCGACGATTTTATCCTGGCGCTGATTAGTCCCGAAAGGGGCGACGGTAAGTATTGTTTGCGCGTTGCCAATTTTGGCTACCAGCTGCATACGCACCGCATCCCAATCAGGCGTTTCGATACCATCTATCGCTTTAAGTTCCGTTCCTTTTGCAATTTGTGCTTGCGCGGCAACCGAATTGGGCGTTATTTCACCCACCACCGGCCGCACGCCGGGAACGCCGATGATGAACACCAGCCAGTAAGCAAAGATAGCGAAAATGAAGTTGGCGATGGGACCAGCAGCAATGACTGCTGCACGCTGACCGACGGTTTTATTGTTGAACGCGTAATGGCGCAACTCCGGCGCCACCGCTTCAACACGCTCATCCAGCATCTTGACGTAGCCGCCCAGCGGGATCAGGGCAATGACAAACTCGGTCCCCTGTTTGTCTTTACGCCGCCACAGCGCTTTGCCAAAGCCGATAGAAAAACGTTCAACCCGGATACCGCAGCGGCGCGCCACCCAAAAATGGCCAAACTCATGCACCGTAATCAGTACGCCAAGCGCAATGATAAAAGCCGCCAGATTCCAGAGCACGCTCAGCATATTACCTTCCGTCAAATCGTCCTGAAGACTAACAGTAGCAGACAGGCAAAGACCGGTACCGCCGCCGTCAGGCTGTCGATACGATCGAGAATACCGCCGTGTCCGGGAATCAAGTGCCCGCTATCCTTAATGCCAGCCTCGCGCTTAAACATACTTTCCGTCAGGTCGCCCAATACCGAAGCCAGGGCCGCCACTACCGAACAAACCAGCAGTACCGTCGGTGTGACGTCAAGATGGGCCCACACCCCGTAGGCCCAGGAGATCACGGCCGCGGTCAGCAACCCGCCAAAAAAACCCTGCCAGGTTTTTCCCGGCGAAACCTTCGGCGCCAGCTTATGCTTGCCGAACATTTTACCGAACATATAGGCGCCAGAGTCCGCGCCCCAGACCAGGATCATGACGTACAGCAGCCACAGCGCACCGCTGTAATGGTTATCGGTATAATGCCAGGCGCGCAGCGCCAGCATGCCCCAGAAAAACGGAACGATGGTCAGGATGCCGAAGATCAGGCGCAGGACTTTAGAATGGCGCCAGAGGGCCGCCGACGCCGGGTAGGAAAGCACCAGCAATAGCGCGACGATCCACCAGGCGAAAGAGGCCCATAGCGAACCTTCGACCATCGGCTGATGAACGTCATAATGGTATTCAGGCAGCAGAAAAAGCATCGCCGCCAGCAGAAGGCCGCAGAGCACCGCCAGCCAAACCCGCTGCGAAGTCGAGGTGAAACCGCTCAGTTGTCCCCACTCCCAGGCGGCAAGCATGCACACGACCAGGGTGACGATAGCAAACCCCATCGGCGGCAATAAAAACAATGCCGCAATGACGACGGGGATTAAGACGAAAGCAGATATCAGGCGATACTTCAGCAAAAGTGACCCCCATCAGGCATGACTGCCACCCGGCTCAGTGCCGCCGAAACGACGCTCTCGATTAACAAAGGCATGGAGTGCACCTTCAAAGTCCTGTTCAGCAAAATCGGGCCAAAGAACATCCGTAAAGTAAAGTTCGGCATAGGCAATTTGCCAAATCAGAAAATTACTTATTCGGTGCTCTCCCCCGGTCCTAATAACTAAATCAACGGGAGCCAGTTCATGCATGCAGACCTGCTGGCTCAGCATATCCTCTGTGATCTGCTCAGGCAGTAGCGTCCCGTCCTGTACCTGTTTCGCCAGCAAACGAACGCCCTGGGTAATATCCCAGCGACCGCCGTAATTTGCCGCAATGTTCAGCGTTAAGCCGGTATTGTTTGCGGTCAGCGCTTCCGCTTTGCGGATACGCTCCTGCAGGCGCGCATTGAAGCGCGTGGTGTCGCCAATAATCCGCAAACGCACATTGTGTCGATGCAGACTTTTGACTTCGCTATCCAGCGCCCAGACGAACAGTTCCATCAGCGCACTGACTTCCTGAGCCGGACGGTTCCAGTTTTCACTGCTGAACGCGTATAACGTTAACGCTTCAATCCCATTATTCGCCGCGAAGGAGACCGCACGACGCACGGATTTCGCACCGGCCTTATGCCCGAAAGCGCGAATTTTACCTTGCCGTTTCGCCCAACGGCCGTTGCCATCCATAATAATGGCGACATGACGGCAGCCATGGGTGGGCGATATTTCGCTGACAGTTTGATTAGCAGACAACATCACGCGTTTTAAGTCCATAATAAGGATTAACTAGCCACCAAACAGAGGCCACCGGGCCGCGCTGGATACGCATTTTTATCCGATGCCGGGGCTGCAGCCAATCGCAGAGAACAACCAAAAGCTTTACGCAAAAAAGCCGTGTTTTGCCACGGCCACCGTAATCTTTAACAACAAAATGCAACGATCGGGTGGCGCAGACTATATCACTGAAGCCTTGCGCCCACAAATATCACCGCGTTACGCCTGTGCGCTCCGCCGCTTCAGCTGCTGGTGAGCAACCGCGCGGGCATCAGCGTCGATAATCAGAACGTCATCAATGCTTTGCGGCTCTTGCTGGTTTACCTTATCCAGTACCGCCTGGTTAACCGCCGCAATATCGGTAAAACGGATATCCCCCTGCAGAAACGCCGCAACCGACTCTTCATTGGCCGCATTTAGCGACGTGGTCGCCGCCTGGCCGACCTCAAACGCCTCCATCGCCAGCTTCAGGCAGGGGTAGCGCGTATAGTCTGGCGCGGAGAAGCTCAGATTGCTCAACTGGCAGAAGTCCAGCGGCTTAACGCCGGAATTCAGGCGCAGCGGCCAGCCCATGGTATGCGCGATAGGCGTGCGCATATCCGGCTCCCCAAGCTGCGCCAGCACGCTGCCGTCCTGATAGCGAACCATCGAGTGGATCACCGACTGCGGGTGGATCAGCACTTCCATCTGCTGCGCAGAGGCATTGAACAGCCAGCGCGCTTCAATGTACTCCAGGCCTTTATTCATCATCGTGGCTGAATCGACGGAGATCTTACGTCCCATCGACCAGTTTGGATGGCGGCAGGCCTGATCCGGGGTCATCGCCGCCAGTTCAGCCACGGCGGTCTCGCGGAAAGGCCCGCCGGAGCCGGTTAGCAGAATTGACGAGACGCCATGCTGTGCGAGATCAGCGTATCCCAGTTGCTGTTGAATTGTCTCCGGCATACTCTGAAAAATCGCGTTATGTTCGCTATCAACCGGCAACAGGCGAGCGCCATATTGCTGAACTGCATCCATAAACAGGCGGCCGCAGGTCACCAGCGATTCTTTATTCGCTAACAGCACTGTTTTCCCGGCACGGATCGCCGCCAGCGTCGGTACCAGCCCCGCCGCGCCGACGATGGCGGCCATGACCTGATCGACGTCATCCAGCGCCGCGACATCAGCCGCCGCCTGCTGGCCGCTCAGCACCTCGGTTCGACTGTTATGCGCCTGCAGACGGATGCGCAACCGCTCCGCGCTTTGCGCATCATCCATCACGGCATAACGGGGGGTAAATTCCAGGCATTGTTCAACCATGCGGTCAACGTTTTTCCCCGCGACCAGCGCGGCGATGGAAAAGCGACCAGGGTTATGGCGCACCACGTCCAGCGTGCTACAGCCAATGGAACCGGTCGAACCGAGAACGGTTAATTGCTTCATGAAACGTCCAGAAGAGTGGAAACAGAATAAAAAGCAAAACGCCGTCAGCGAGCCCCTACGCTACCACTCTCGGGGATTAAGACGACGGCATTAGGCCTTCAACTAGCGCTAAAGGCTACAAGGCCAGCCCTCTCAACGCAATCCCGAGAATTGAGCGTACAGTCTCCTGTACGGCGTTTCAGATTTTACTCAGACCAGCCAGTACCCGGCCCGAGCAACGGCAGAGCATCAGAACTGCATCAGTTCCGCTTCTTTATCTGCCAGCGCCGCGTCAACTTTCTTGATGGCGGCGTCAGTCATTTTCTGCACGTCGTCCTGAGAACGGCGATCGTCATCTTCGCTGATCTCTTTTTCTTTCAGCAGCGCTTTGACTTTGTCGTTAGCGTCGCGGCGAACGTTACGCACGGCAACACGCGCCTGCTCAGCTTCACCACGCACGATCTTGGTCAGATCTTTACGGCGCTCTTCGGTCAGCGGCGGCAGCGGAACACGAATGTCGCTGCCGGCAGAACTTGGGTTCAGACCGAGGTCAGATGCCATGATCGCTTTTTCAACGGCCGCGGACATAGAACGGTCGAAGACGTTGATTTTCAGAGTACGGGAGTCTTCTACGGTGACGCTGGCCAGCTGGCGCAGCGGAGTCGGCGTACCGTAGTACTCAACAACAATCCCGTCCAGCAGGCTCGGAGAAGCACGACCCGTGCGAATTTTGCTGATTTGGTTTTTGAATGCTTCGACGCATTTTTCCATGCGGATTTCAGCATCTTTTCTGATATCGCTAATCACGTTACGAATCCTTGAAAGCTTGTCTCAGTCAGACCAGACGGTTGCCCGTCGGAAAATGAGCTAAGTATAGTCAGATTTAATGAAAATCACCGGGCAATATCCCCGCGAAAGTAAAGCGGAATATTACCCGGATTTGGCGCTGACGGGAATTATTCCGTGATCAATGTGCCTTCTTTTTCGCCCATCACCACGCGACGCAGCGCGCCAGGTTTGTTCATGTTGAAGACGCGAATCGGCAATTTGTGGTCACGCGCCAGAGTAAAGGCGGCCAGATCCATCACTTTCAGCTCTTTATCCAGGACTTCGCTGTAGGTCAGCTGATCGTACATGGTGGCAGAAGGATCTTTTGCCGGGTCAGCGGTAAATACGCCGTCAACCTTGGTCGCTTTCAGCACTACATCGGCTTCAATTTCAATACCGCGCAGGCAAGCTGCGGAGTCGGTGGTAAAGAACGGGTTGCCGGTACCCGCGGAGAGGATCACCACGCGGTTGTTACGCAGCAGGCTGATCGCCTCTGCCCAGCTGTAGTTGTCGCACACGCCGTTCAGCGGGATGGCGGACATCAGACGAGCGTTCACATAGGCGCGGTGGAGCGCATCACGCATCGCGAGGCCATTCATGACCGTTGCCAGCATGCCCATGTGGTCGCCCACAACGCGGTTCATACCCGCTTTCGCCAGACCAGCACCACGGAACAGGTTACCGCCACCAATTACTACGCCAACCTGAATACCCAGCTCAACCAGCTCTTTGATCTCCTGAGCCATGCGGTCAAGTATGCTTGCATCAATACCGAAGCCTTCTGAGCCCTGCAGCGCTTCGCCACTTAATTTCAGCAGAATACGTTTGTAGACGGGTTTTGCATTGGTAGCCATGTTTCTTTCCTGAGACTGTCAACGAATGAGATGTGAGAATTCCGGCGACATTGTATGTCGCATTTCAGCGCGGTCACTATAAGCAGTTGGCTGAATTTACAAAATGGGCGCAAAAAGAAGCCGCCCTCAGGCGGCTCCTTTTTTAAAAATTAAGACTGCTTGGACATCGCAGCAACTTCTGCTGCAAAGTCAGTCTCAACTTTCTCGATGCCTTCGCCCACTTCAAAGCGGATGAAGCCAGTCACGTCAGCGTTGTGCTCTTTCAGCAGTTGACCAACAGATTTGCTCGGCTCCATAACGAAAGGCTGACCAGTCAGAGAAACTTCGCCGGTGAATTTCTTCATGCGGCCTTCAACCATTTTCTCTGCGATTTCTTTCGGCTTACCGGACTGCATCGCGATGTCCAGCTGAACCTGGTACTCTTTTTCTACCACGTCAGCAGACACGTCTTCCGGTTTAACGAATTCCGGCTTGCTTGCTGCAACGTGCATTGCCAGCTGCTTAACCAGCTCTTCGTCAGCGCCTTTAGCGGCAACCAGAACGCCGATGCGCGCACCGTGCTGGTAGCTGCCCAGAACGTCGCCTTCCAGAACTGCGATACGACGGATGTTGATGTTCTCACCGATTTTAGCAACCAGGGCAACACGTTCTTCTTCGAACTGTGCTTTCAGAACTTCAACGTCGGAGATTTTACCCGCAACAGCTGCGTCCAGTACTTTGTCAGCAAATGCCTGGAAACCACCATCTTTAGCAACGAAGTCAGTCTGGCAGTTAACTTCCAGAATGTAACCGTAGTTGCCTTCGATTTTGGTTTTGATCACGCCGTCAGCAGCCACGTTGCCTGCTTTCTTCGCCGCTTTGATCGCGCCGGATTTACGCATGTTTTCGATTGCCAGCTCGATGTCGCCATTCGCTTCAGTCAGCGCTTTTTTGCAATCCATCATGCCTGCGCCAGTACGTTCGCGCAGCTCTTTTACCAGGGAAGCGGTAATTTCAGCCATTCTAAAATCCTCGGGAGATGTGGATACTGCCCGGCCAGAGGCCAAACAGCGTAAATTGAAAAAAGGGGCCGATAATGGGCCCCTATTCATACACGGTACTAATAAGGGCTTAAACCTTATTATTCAGCTTCTACGAAGCTTTCTTCCGCCTGAGAAGCCAGGTCCTGAGAGCGACCTTCACGAACGGTAGCAGCCACAGCGCCCAGGTACAGGCTTACTGCGCGGATTGCATCGTCGTTACCCGGGATAACGAAGTCAACGCCGTCCGGATCAGAGTTGGTATCAACGATAGCAAATACCGGGATACCCAGGTTGTTTGCTTCTTTGATAGCGATGTGCTCGTGGTCAGCGTCGATAACGAACAGTGCGTCCGGCAGGCCGCCCATGTCTTTGATACCGCCCAGGCTGTTTTCCAGCTTGTCCAGCTCACGAGTACGCATCAGCGCTTCTTTTTTGGTCAGCTTGTCGAAAGTACCGTCCTGGGACTGAGTTTCCAGGTCTTTCAGACGTTTGATGGACTGACGAACGGTTTTCCAGTTAGTCAGCATACCGCCCAGCCAGCGATGGTTCACGAAGAACTGGTCGCAGCTGTTAGCAGCGTCTTTTACCGCTTCGCTTGCAGCGCGCTTAGTACCAACGAAAAGGATTTTACCTTTACGAGCAGCGATCTTGTTCAGTTCAGCCAGGGCTTCGTTGAACATCGGTACAGTTTTCTCAAGGTTGATGATGTGAACTTTGTTACGCGCACCGAAGATGAACGGCTTCATTTTCGGGTTCCAGTAACGGGTCTGGTGACCGAAGTGAACACCAGCCTTGAGCATGTCGCGCATGGAAACAGTTGCCATGTTTAAAACCTCTATAGATGAAATTGGGGTTATGCCTCCACGTATCCCATATTACCGACCCCGAAGGGCACCCCGGAATATGTGCCGATACGTGTGTGTTATTACACAAAGTGAGCTATGTCGCTTACGTCCATCCTTGTGTATCTGAGATGGAACGGAAGTCCGGCGCGCTTTATACCACAAAACCCGGCCAGACACCAACTCTTGTTGACGTGTCGTGCTGTTAATGATTCTCAATTTGGCACCAGCCTGCCCGGACTGTTACCATTGACAAGACTTACTCTATTATTGTCGAAAAAATCGACACTGCTGGACATATTCCATGGCTATCTCTATCAAGACACCTGAAGACATTGAAAAAATGCGCGTTGCCGGCCGCCTGGCCGCTGAAGTGCTGGAAATGATTGAACCCTGGGTTAAACCGGGCGTGAGCACCGGCGAGCTGGACCGCATCTGTAACGACTACATCGTTAACGAGCAGAAGGCCATCTCCGCCTGCCTCGGCTACCATGGTTATCCGAAGTCCGTCTGCATTTCGGTCAACGAAGTGGTCTGCCACGGCATTCCTGACGACGGCAAGCTGCTGAAAGATGGCGATATCGTCAATATCGACGTGACGGTCATTAAAGATGATTTCCATGGCGATACCTCCAAAATGTTTATCGTCGGCAAACCGACGATTCTCGGCGAGCGCCTGTGCCGCATCACTCAGGAAAGCCTGTATCTGGCGCTGAGAATGGTGAAGCCCGGCATCAACCTGCGCACTATCGGCGCGGCCATTCAGAAATACGTGGAAGCGGAAGGTTTCTCCGTGGTGCGCGAATACTGTGGTCACGGTATCGGCCGCGGCTTCCATGAGGAGCCGCAGGTGCTGCACTACGACTCGCCGGAGACCAATGTTGTGCTCAAACCAGGCATGACCTTCACCATCGAGCCGATGGTCAACGCCGGTAAAAAAGAGATCCGCAGCATGAAAGACGGCTGGACGGTGAAAACTAAAGACCGGAGCTTGTCTGCGCAGTACGAGCATACTATTGTGGTGACAGACAACGGCTGCGAAATTCTGACGCTACGCAAGGATGACACCATCCCGGCGATAATCTCGCACGATGAATGATGAAAAGCCGGCGCCCGCCGGCTTTTTTATTAGATAGTTTTTTCTTATGGTGACGCGATGAGCAACTCATTACCTGACACAGCCTCCCCTCTTCTGCCCGTCCCGCCGGAACATCCGGTGAGCTGGCCGCAGGGCGATCTGAACTGTGCTGCAATTAAGGCGCACATCGATACCTTCCAGCACTGGCTGGGCGAGGCGTTTGACTCCGGCATCGCCGCGGAGCAGCTCATTGCGGCGCGCACCGAATTTATCGACCAGCTGCTGCAGCGGTTGTGGATCGCCTGCGGTTTTGAATCCGTCAGCGACCTGGCGCTGGTCGCCGTCGGCGGCTATGGCCGTGGCGAACTGCACCCGCTCTCAGACGTCGATCTGCTGATCCTCAGTCGTAAAAAACTGCCGGACGACCAGGCGCAAAAAGTCGGCGAACTGCTCACCCTGCTGTGGGACGTCAAGCTGGAGGTGGGCCACAGCGTACGCACCCTCGAAGAGTGCCTGCTGGAAGGTCTCTCGGATCTGACCGTTGCCACCAACTTAATCGAATCGCGCCTGCTGATCGGCGACGTCGCGCTGTTCCTTGAACTGCAAAAACATATTTTTAGCGACGGCTTTTGGCCATCGGAAAAGTTCTTCGCCGCCAAGGTCGAAGAGCAGAACGTCCGTCATCAGCGCTATCATGGCACCAGCTATAACCTGGAGCCGGACGTGAAAAGCAGCCCCGGCGGCCTGCGCGACATCCATACGCTACAGTGGGTGGCCCGCCGTCATTTTGGCGCCACCTCGATGGATGAGATGGTCGGTTTCGGCTTTCTGACCGAAGCCGAGCGCAATGAACTCAATGAGTGTCTGCACCAGCTGTGGCGTATCCGCTTCGCGCTGCATCTTGAGCTCACGCGCTATGACAACCGTCTGCTTTTCGACCGCCAGCTCAGTGTGGCCCGCCGGCTCGGCTATGAAGGCGACGGCAACCAGCCGATTGAGCATATGATGAAGGACTTCTTCCGTGTCACCCGCCGGGTGAGTGAGCTGAACCAGATGCTGCTTCAGCTGTTTGAAGAGGCCATTCTCGCCCTGACCGAGGATGAAAAGCCGCGTCCGATAGACGATGACTTCCAGCTGCGCGGCACCCTTATCGATCTGCGTGACGACACGCTGTTTATTCGCGAACCGCAGGCCATTCTGCGCATGTTTTATATGATGGTGCGCAACAGCACTATCACCGGCATCTACTCCACGACGTTGCGCCATCTGCGCCATGCCCGCCGCCATCTGACCCAACCGCTGTGCTATATCCCGGAGGCACGCACGCTCTTTCTCAGCATGCTGCGCCACCAGGGGGCGGTAAGCCGTGGGCTATTGCCGATGCACCGCCACAGCGTGCTGTGGGCCTATATGCCGCAGTGGTCGCATATTGTCGGCCAGATGCAGTTCGACCTGTTTCACGCCTATACCGTCGATGAGCACACTATCCGGGTGATGCTCAAGCTGGAGAGCTTTGCCAAAGAAGAGACCCGCAGCCGCCACCCGCTGTGCGTGGAGCTGTGGCCGCGCTTAACGCACCCGGAGTTGATTTTAATCGCCGCCCTGTTCCATGACATCGCCAAAGGGCGCGGCGGCGACCACTCGATCCTCGGCGCGCAGGATGTGCTGAAGTTTGCCGAGCTGCACGGGCTGAACTCCCGCGAGACGCAGCTGGTCGCCTGGCTGGTGCGTCACCATCTGCTGATGTCGGTCACCGCCCAGCGGCGCGACATTCAGGATCCGGAGGTGATTAAGCAGTTCGCCGAGGAGGTGCAAACGGAAAATCGCCTGCGCTATCTGGTGTGTCTGACCGTCGCCGATATCTGCGCCACCAACAAAACCCTGTGGAACAGCTGGAAGCAGAGCCTGCTGCGCGAACTCTATTTCGCCACCGAGAAACAGCTGCGTCGGGGCATGCAAAGTACCCCGGACATGCGCGAACGGGTGCGTCATCATCAGCTGCAGGCGCTGGCGCTGCTGCGGATGGACAATATTAATGAAGAGGCGCTGCATCAGATCTGGAACCGCTGCCGCGCCAACTATTTCGTGCGACATACGCCGACGCAGCTCGCCTGGCACGCCCGCAACCTGCTGCGTCACGATCTGAATAAGCCGATGATCCTGCTGAGTTCGCAGGCCACCCGCGGCGGTACGGAGATTTTTATCTGGAGCCCGGATCGCCCTTATCTGTTCGCCGCGGTGTGTGGCGAACTGGATCGTCGCAACCTCAGCGTCCACGACGCGCAGATCTTCACCACCCGCGACGGTATGGCGATGGATACCTTTATCGTCCTCGAACCCGACGGCAGTCCGCTTTCCGCCGACCGCCACGAGGCGATCCGCCAGGGTCTGGAGCAGACCATCACTCAGCGCAGCTGGCAGCCTCCGGCCCCGCGTCGTCAGGCGGCAAAGCTACGCCATTTTTCCGTGGACACCGAGGTGAATTTCCTGCCGACCCATACCGATCGAAAATCGTTTCTGGAGCTAATTGCGCTCGATCAGCCTGGGCTGCTCGCCCGCGTCGGCCAGGTGTTCGCCGACCTCGGCATATCGCTTCACGGGGCGCGAATTACGACAATTGGTGAGCGAGTAGAAGATTTATTTATAATCGCCACCGCCGACCGGCGTGCCCTTAATAATGAGCTGCAACAAGAAGTGCAACAACGGTTGACAGCGGCCCTCAATCCAAACGATAAAGGGTGACGTATTTTTTTTAGTGAATGGAAAGAAACAATGCAGCAGTTACAGAACGTTATTGAGTCCGCCTTCGAGCGTCGCGCCGACATCACGCCGGCCAATGTGGATACCGTGACCCGCGAAGCGGTTAACCAGGTTATTGCCCTTCTGGATTCCGGCGCGCTGCGCGTCGCTGAGAAGATCGACGGCCAGTGGGTGACGCATCAGTGGCTGAAAAAGGCGGTACTGCTCTCTTTCCGTATTAACGATAACCAGGTTATCGATGGTGCGGAAAGCCGCTACTTCGATAAAGTGCCGATGAAATTCGCGGACTATGACGAAGCGCGTTTCCAGAAAGAAGGTTTCCGCGTGGTGCCGCCGGCAGCGGTGCGCCAGGGCGCATTCATCGCCCGCAACACTGTGCTGATGCCGTCCTACGTTAACATCGGCGCCTACGTTGATGAAGGCACCATGGTTGACACCTGGGCCACCGTCGGTTCCTGCGCGCAGATCGGTAAAAACGTGCACCTGTCCGGCGGCGTCGGCATCGGTGGCGTACTGGAGCCGCTGCAGGCGAACCCGACTATCATCGAAGATAACTGCTTCATCGGCGCGCGCTCTGAAGTGGTTGAAGGGGTGATTGTCGAAGAAGGCTCCGTTATCTCCATGGGCGTTTACCTCGGTCAGAGCACCAAAATCTACGATCGCGAAACCGGCGAAATCTTCTACGGCCGCGTGCCGGCTGGCTCGGTAGTGGTATCAGGCAACCTGCCGTCGAAAGATGGTAAATACAGCCTGTACTGCGCGGTGATCGTGAAGAAAGTCGATGCCAAAACCCGCGGCAAGGTCGGTATTAACGAACTGCTGCGCACCATCGACTAAAGCAAAATAAAAAGCGGGAGATATCCCGCTTTTTTTATATTTGATGCTGGCGAAAATGGATTTTTTCGTTAATTATTCAATGGTTATGATGCTATCAAAGGTACCGTTATGTACGATAATCTGAAAAGTCTTGGCATTACCAACCCTGATGAGATCGATCGCTATAGCCTGCGGCAGGAAGCTAACAACGACATTCTGAAAATCTATTTTCAGAAAGACAAAGGCGAATTCTTCGCCAAGAGCGTCAAGTTTAAATATCCGCGTCAGCGCAAAACCGTGGTTGCCGACGGCGTCGGCCAGGGCTATAAAGAGGTCCAGGAGATCAGCCCTAATCTGCGCTACGTCATTGATGAGCTGGATCAAATCTGCCAGCGCGATCGCACTGAAATCGATCTCAAGCGTAAAATCCTCGACGATTTACGCCATCTGGAAAGCGTGGTCACCAATAAGATCAGCGAAATCGAAGCCGATCTGGAAAAGCTCACCCGAAAGTAAGCGCATCCCCGGGCTGGCCGTTTTCCTCCGCTACAGACAACACGCATCGTCCAGGCCGGGTAACGCTACCCGGCATTTTTTTGCCTAAACGCCTTAGCGTTGTTCATCCAGCTGCAGCGCGATATACAGCAGCAGCCTGTCGTCAAAGCTCCCGAGATCGAGGCCGGTCAGCTCCGAGATACGGTTCAGCCGGTATTCCAGCGTATTCCGATGAATAAACAGTGCCTTTGACGTCGCCAGCGGCTGCACGTTATGGCGAAACCACGCCTGCAGCGTCCGCCGCAGCAAACCGTTGTTATCCATTGCCTTCAGACGCGCCAGCGGACGGGCCAGTTCATTGGCCTGCCAGCCGCCGCGCAGGCTGTCGAGCAACACCGGCAGCATCAGATCCTGATAGAAATAACTACGGCTCTCCGGCATCCTCTGCTTGCCAACCATCATCGTCGTGCGTGCGGTACGGTAAGAGCGGGCGATACTTCCTGGGCCGGTGAAGAAGTTACCCAGCGCCACGCGAAAGCGCAGCTGGCCATTCTCTTTCATCCTGGCGATAAGCTGCTCGACGCGCCGGACGTGATCGTCAGCGTCCCAGCGGCCAAAGCTGTTCAGCGCCGGTTTCAGCACCACCATTTCCGTGAGCGAGACAATGGCGACCAGATTATTGCGATCGGGGGTGGTCAGCGCGTTCTGCAGCTGCTGCAGTTCAGCCATCGCACTGTCCACGCCGAGCTGGCCGCTGTCCACCTCAATCATCGCCACCACCCGCGGCTGATTGAGATCGATGCCCAAACGCTGGGCCCATTCGTTCAGCGCCGGGGTATGCTCTTCCGCCTGAATCAGGTTCATCACCAGCTCTTCGCGCAGGCGGCTGTCCTGGGCCAGAAGATGCATTAGCCGCGACTGCTCCAGCATCATCTCAGCGGTCATGCACACCAGCTCGCCATATTTTCGCAGCGATTCCGGCTCGCCGGTCAGGCCGATCACCCCGACGATTTCACCTTCGAGACGCAGCGGCAGGTTGATCCCCTGGCGTACCCCGTGCAGATGGCGAGCAACCGCATCGTCGATATCCACCACCCGCCCCTGGGAAAGCACCAGCAGCGCGCCTTCGTGCAATTCACCAATCCTTTCCCGATCGCCGCTGCCGATAATCCGCCCGCGGGCATCCATCACGTTGATGTTGGTATCGATGATGCGCATCGTCCGCGCCACAATATCCTGCGCCATTTTGGTATCAAGATGCCAGCCAGCCATGTAATCCTCCCCTTAGCAGGGCACCAGCATAAAAGAGTCATCGTTGTAGCGCATTGTGCATATGCACTAAGCCGGGGAGAGATATGTGGAGTTGTGGAAGGAGTCACAGAACGAAAAAAAGCCCCTGCCCTCGGCGAGGACAGGGGCTTGCGGATGGCGCTGACGGTTACTGCATCAGCAGGTAGATAGAGGCGTCGCCGCGCTGAATGTTCAGCGCCAGCACAGACGGTTTGGCATCGAAGATTTTCCGCAGGTCAGCGATGTTTTTCACCGCTTGCTGGTTCGCACCGACGATGACGTCGCCTTTCTTAAGACCAATCTGTGCCGCCGGGGTACCGGCTTTCACATTATTGACCACCACGCCCTTGTCCTGGCCCTTGTTGCTCATTTCCGCCCCTTCAATCCCATTGAAGATGGTGCTGGAATCAACCTGGGTCTGGTTGCTCTGCTGCAGTTCGACGGTAACGGTCACCGGTTTGCCGTCGCGCAGCAGGCCAAGCTCAACTTTACTGCCGATAGGCATGGTGCCAACCTGGGCACGCAGCGCGGCGAAGCTGCTGATCGCTTTCCCGTTGAGGGAGGTGATCACATCGCCGGCTTTAATACCCGCTTTCGCCGCTGCCGAACCTGGCATCACCTGGCTGACGAAGGCGCCGCGCTGGGCGTCGACTTTCATCGCTTTCGCCAGCTCAGAGTTCAGTTCGGTGCCCATAATGCCGAGCTCACCGCGCTTCACCTGGCCATATTTCACCATCTGCTCGGTCAGGTTTTTCACCATGTTGCTTGGGATAGCAAAACCGATACCGATGTTGCCGCCGTCCGGCGCCAGGATAGCGGTATTGATACCGATCAGCTCGCCGTTGAGGTTCACCAGCGCGCCGCCGGAGTTCCCGCGGTTAATGGCCGCATCGGTCTGAATAAAGTTTTCGTAGTTTTCCACGTTCAGGCCGCTACGGCCCAGCGCGGAGACAATCCCGGAGGTCACGGTTTCGCCCAGACCGAACGGGTTGCCGATAGCCACAGTATAATCACCGACGCGCAGCGCATCGGAGTCGGCAAGCTTAATCGCCGTCAGGTTTTTCGGATCCTGAATCTGAATCAGTGCGATATCAGAGCGCGGATCTTTGCCCACGACCTTGGCATCAAACTTACGGCCATCGCTCAGCTGAACCTTGATGGTGGTGGCATTGTCCACAACGTGGTTGTTGGTGACCACATACCCTTTGGCGGCATCAATAATGACGCCAGAGCCCAGGGCCATGAATTTCTGCTGCTGGCCGCCGTCAGGCTGACCGCCCTGTCCACCGCCCTGGCAAAACGGCGAACTCTGGAAAGGAGAACCATCCTGGCAGAACGGCGAGTTATCGCCAAAGAACTGCTGGAAGTTACGCGGCATCCGTGGCGTATTCACGGTGGTGCTGCCTTCGACGTTAATGCTTACTACCGACGGCATTACCTTCTCCAGCATTGGGGCCAGGCTTGGCATCTGCTGTGCATTAGTGGCCGAAGATGCCGTTTCTGCCGCGCTCGCAGAGAGCGGGGACAATGCCAGACCTAAACTCAGAGCCAGTGCACTCATTGCTAACGTGGTTTTTTTCATCAGTTTCAATCTCAATATCAGATAACGAAAGTTGCTGTGTACGTGACTATCAGAGTCATTTTATAGCGTTAAGTTCCGGAATTAAGTCTCTGGAAAAAGTAAAAATTTATTGTCCATCTTTACAAAACTCAGACCTATTCCACCGCCATCAGCCGCCGATATTCATCCCACGCATACAAATCCGTCATCCCGCTAATATAATCCTGAATCAGACGGCAGCGATAATAGTATTCCAGCACCGTAAATTCGGGCGCCGTGCGCGCCAGCTTATTTACCGCTTCAACATACGCCAGCCGGTGGCGGGTCGAAAGTTTCTGATACAGCCGGGAGGCAATGGGTAAACGCCGTACCCTTTCCTGCGCCACTAATTCGCTGAAATCCTCCAGCGATAATTTCAGCAGCGGCTGATAGATATCCAGCAGTCCGCTAATCACCCGGTAGCCCTGCAATTCAAGCTGTTCAACATCCGGATGGCTAAAGACCTGTTTCATCGCCACATTTTTATAGAGTTCCAGCAGCTGGCTGCAATCGCTGTCGTCCTCGAGCAACGCGTGATTAAAGTCTCCCGTGAAAATGGCCGGCAGATTATCAATAAATCGGCGCGCCGCGTAGGGCACCAGCTTATTCAGCGTATTCACCCGCAAATACATAAAAAACTGATCTTCCGCGCTCTGCTTCAGGGAATTGGCTCGCGATTTCTCCCAGGCGTTTTCTACTACCTGTGAGAATAACGATCCTTTTTCATGGCGACCCCAGGCGTCATAAAGATGCTGATAGAGCTGCTCTGCGCTAAAAATACGTTTTTCCACCGCGTCTTCAAGATCTGCGACGCAATATGAGATGTCATCCGCAGCTTCCATAATCCAGGTTAATGGGAATCGATTGTAAGGCGCCAGATCCAGTTCTTTACGCAGGCGCGCCACATACTCTTCTTCGGCCAAATAATAACCCGGCTTCTTCATTAAATAACTGTGGCTGGCAGGCGTCGCCTCGGACCACCACGCCGGACGAGTATATTTCAGAATACAGCCCACCTGCGCCCACGTTAGATTCATCCTCATCAGCGTATGCACCAGGCGAATGCCCTGCGCGTTCCCCTCAAAGCAGCAAAGGTCCTGGCGCACTTTGCGCCGCAGCGTATTGAGCGCCGTTTCTCCGTCATGCAGCCGTAATGCCTGCACTTCGCAACGATCGTCGGTCAGCGGTTGTCCAAGCGCATCGCCAGGGGCCAGCCGCTGGCGGAACCAGTCGTTAATCGCCGCCTCGCCAAAATGGCCAAACGGCGGATTGCCGATATCGTGCATCAGGCAGGCCATCTCCACCACGCTCTCGAATGGCCCGGTCAGTTCTTCCAGACCATACTCTTCCAGCAGCTTCTGCTCTTTCAGCCGGCTCAGCACCTCTTTGGCGATATAGCGGCCCACCTGCTGCACCTCCAGCGAGTGGGTCAGGCGGGTGCGCACCGCCGCGTTTCGTTCCAGCGGGAAGACCTGGGTTTTTTGCTGCAGGCGGCGAATTGCCGGTGAGTTGACGATCCGTCCCCGATCGCTTTCGAAGATCCGCAGGATGTCACGCTCCGTCTCCACCCGTGGCGGTGAACGGAAGCGTCGACGCCAGTTTATCTTGTTGCGAAAATCAATCTTTGCCATAGCCTCTCCCGCGCGAGCAATACGCTTCCCCTTAAGCGCATGATAGACTATGCAACTAAACCTGACACATCGCGAGTAAATCTATGAAAATTGGCATTATTGGCGCTATGGAAGAGGAAGTTACCCTTCTGCGCGACAAAATCGAAAACCGCCAGACTATCACCATTGGCGGGAGCGAAATCTACACCGGCCAACTTCACGGCGTTGACGTCGCTCTGCTGAAGTCTGGTATCGGGAAAGTGGCGGCGGCCATGGGCGCGACCCTGCTGCTGGAGCGTTGCCAGCCAGACGTGATCATTAATACTGGTTCTGCCGGCGGCCTCGCGCCGACGCTGAAGGTTGGCGATATCGTCGTCTCCGACGAAGCGCGCTACCACGACGCCGACGTCACCGCCTTCGGTTATGAGTACGGCCAGTTGCCGGGCTGCCCGGCGGGCTTCAAAGCGGACGAAAAACTGGTGGCCGCTGCAGAGAGCTGCATTAACGCGTTAGATCTCAACGCCGTTCGCGGCCTGATCGTCAGCGGCGATGCCTTCATTAACGGCTCCGTTGGTCTGGCGAAGATCCGCCATAATTTCCCGCAGGCGATCGCCGTGGAAATGGAAGCGACCGCCATCGCCCACGTCTGCCATAACTTTAAGGTTCCCTTCGTGGTGGTTCGCGCCATCTCCGACGTGGCCGACCAGCAGTCCCACCTCAGCTTTGAGGAGTTCCTTGCGGTCGCCGCCAGACAGTCCACCCTGATGGTGGAGAATCTGGTACAGAATCTGGCACGTGGCTAAGTCGTTATCCTTCGCGCTTGCCGCGCTGCTGTTACTCGCCCCGGCGTGGCTGCTGGCCGCGCCGCGGGTGATTACCCTCTCCCCTGCCAATACCGAACTGGCCTTTGCTGCCGGGATCACGCCGATCGGCGTCAGCAGCTATTCCGATTATCCTCCGCAGGCCAAAACCATCGAACAGGTTGCCAGCTGGCAGGGAATGAATCTGGAGCGCATCGTGGCGCTCAAGCCAGACGTGGTGCTGGCCTGGCGCGGGGGCAATGCCGAACGCCAGGTTAACCAGCTGCAGTCGCTGGGTATTCACGTCCTGTGGGTGCAGACCTCAACGATCGAAGAGATTATTGCCACCCTGCGTCAGCTGGCGCAGTGGAGCCCGCAGCCGGAAAAAGCGCAACAGGCGGCGCAGACAATGCAGCAGGAATACGATGCGCTGAAAGCGCGCTATGCCAACGCGCCGAAGAAACGCGTCTTCCTGCAGTTCGGCTCTACGCCGCTGTTCACCAGCGGCCCCGGCTCGATTCAGGATCAGGTGCTGAGACTGTGCGGCGGCGAAAATATCTTCGCCACCAGCCGTGTTCCCTGGCCGCAGGTGAGTCGCGAGCAGGTACTGGCTCGCCAGCCGCAGGCGATTGTGGTGACCGGCGACGCCAGCCGCGCTGCCGATGCCCAGCGCTTTTGGCAACATCAGCTCACCATTTCGTTGATTGCGTTACACAGTGACTGGTTTGAACGCGCAGGCCCACGTATTATCCTCGCCGCCAAACAACTTTGTACGGCGCTCGACCAGGTAAAATAACCTCCGGTAACCCGGATGCTCAGTGGGAATCAACGATGCTTGTCTATTGGCTGGATATAATTGGTACGGCCGTTTTCGCGATCTCCGGCGTTCTGCTGGCCGGAAAATTACGCATGGACCCGTTCGGCGTGCTGGTATTAGGTGTGGTGACGGCGGTGGGCGGCGGGACCATTCGCGACATGGCGCTGGCGAATGGCCCGGTGTTCTGGGTCAAAGATCCCACCGATCTGGTGGTGGCGATGGTCACCAGCATGCTGACCATCCTGCTGGTCCGCCAGCCGCGCCGGTTGCCAAAATGGATACTGCCAGTTCTTGACGCTGTCGGTCTGGCGGTGTTTGTCGGTATCGGCGTGAATAAAGCCTTTCTCGCCGGCAGCGGCCCGCTGGTGGCCGTGTGCATGGGCGTGGTAACCGGCGTGGGCGGCGGCATTATTCGCGACGTACTGGCGCGCGAAATACCCATGATCCTGCGTACCGAGATCTACGCTACCGCCTGTATTGTCGGCGGTATTGTCCACGCTACGGCGCACGACACCTTTCACCTGCCGCTGGAGAATTCGGCAATGATGGGGATGGTGGTCACCCTGGCGATCCGTCTGGCGGCTATCCGCTGGCATCTGAAGCTGCCGACGTTTGCGCTGGACGATAACGGACGCTCATAAAAGCAAAACGGTAACCTTAAGGTTACCGTTTTTAGGGTTTGCTCCCTCCCGCTGGGGAAGAGTTCGCTTTAAACGCTGAACGAGGAGCCGCAGCCGCAGGTGCTTTTCGCGTTCGGGTTGGTCACGATAAAGCGCGAACCTTCCAGCCCTTCGGTATAGTCGACAGAGCCGCCGACCAGATACTGCAGGCTCATCGGGTCAACCACCAGGCCGACGCCCTGTTTCTCGATGGTCATATCCCCTTCGTTCACCTGATCGTCAAAGGTGAAGCCATACTGGAAACCGCTGCAACCACCGCCGGTGATGTACACGCGTAGTTTCAGGTTCGGATTATCTTCATCCGCAATCAGGTGTTTTACTTTGTTGGCTGCGGCTTCGGTAAACTCCAGCGGCAACGCTACGTCATCACTCATTTTTTGCTCCCATTGATACTTCCGGCCGGTTAAAGAATAACCGGACCTTTTGAGCCATTATCTAATACCCTGGTAAATCGTTCAAGTATTCTCCCGGGGTGCTTGCTGCGCTTTTGCCGCCTGCTCGGCCTCCTGCTTCGCCAGAGTCCGTTGCAGAATGGTCGAATACAAAGGCTTACCGCCGAGGAATTGCGCCAGTAGTGTTGCGCCAAGGCAGGTAATAATCATTGGCAAAATGAGCTGATAGTTATCGGTCATCTCCAGCACAAGCACGATCCCGGTCAGCGGCGCGCGCACCGAGGCGGCGAGCAGCGCCCCCATCCCGGCAATGGCGAAAGTGCCGGCATCCAGATGATAGGCGGGGAACAGCGGAATCGCCGCCATGCCGAACGCCGTGCCCAGCAGCGTGCCGAGCGCCAGCATCGGCGCGAAAATGCCGCCCGGCGCACCGGAAGAGAAGCAGATTAGCGTGGTCACCACGCGGGCAATAAAGATAAACAGCAGCAGGCCGACGGAGAAGTTACCGGCAGCGGCGATAGGGATCAGGTTAAAGCCGCCGCCCACCGCGGAGGGCTGCATCAGCCCCAGCAGACCGCAAAGCCCGCCGATTAATCCGCCCATCAACACCCATTTTTTGATGTTGCCACCGTGGATGCGCTGAAACAGGTCCTGGGTGCGCAGCACCAGAAAATTAAACAGTGGACCAAAGCAGCCAAACAGCATGCCCAGCACCAGATACAGCCACAGGGTATTCACCGGGGCGTTGCTCAGCTTGCCCACCTCAATGATCGCCGCTTCGCCGTTGAAAATACGAAACACAATGCTCGACATGATCACGCCGGTAAACACCGCTTTAATAGAGATCAGGTTGTAGCGGAACTGCGGGCGCATCTCTTCGATGATAAACAGAATCCCGGCCAGCGGCGCGTTAAAGGCCGCCGAAAGCCCCGACGCCGCACCGGTCGCCAGCAGCGTGTGCCGCGCCTCCGGGCTGCGCATGCGGAAAACGTCCAGCACCATGCGCCCAATGTTGCCGCCAAGCTGCACCATTGGCCCTTCGCGACCCAGCACCATCCCGGCGCCGAGCGTCCCCATGCCGCCGATGAACTTCACCGGCAGCACGCGCCACCAGCGCACCGGACGCAGCTCCTCCAGCGCCCCTTCGATCTCCGGGATACCCGACCCGCCAGCCTCTGGCGCGAAGCGGCGCACGAGGAAATAGCCAACCATCGCCAGCAGCGCCGACAAGATAAACGCCAGCGGCCAGACCAGATACCAGTGATCCGCGACCTGCGCCAGCGCACCAATCCGCTGGTTCTGCACCCAGTTCACGCTCTTTTCAAAAGCGACGCCCACCAGCCCCGCCAGTGTGCCGACCACCGCCGCCATAAACAGGACTGCCAGCGGCGTTTTATCGCGCTGAATCAAACGGCGCACCGCATCGCCGCGACGCACCCGCACGAACTGATGTGCTTCAAAAGAGGGAGTTTCTGCTTTCATGCCATTATCAATTATTGGTAATACAAATGAGGAGAGAGGCATTTTAGCCGTCCCGGCGCACTGCGTCGTCAAAAAAATGCCCTTGCGGCACATTGTTTCAATTGGGCAAAACTTTCATAACCATCCTGGAATAACTTAGAATAGCCGATAAAACATTTTTCACGAACCAGGACCCTGGCCATGAGCAAATCTGAAAATCTGTACCACGCTGCGCGCGAACTGATCCCCGGCGGCGTAAACTCGCCGGTCCGCGCCTTCACCGGCGTCGGCGGCACACCGCTGTTTATCGAACGCGCGGATGGCGCCTACCTCTATGACGTCGACGGTAAAGCCTATATCGATTATGTCGGCTCCTGGGGTCCGATGGTGCTGGGCCACAACCACCCGGCGATCCGCAATGCGGTGATCGAAGCGGCCTCCCGCGGCCTGAGCTTTGGCGCGCCGACTGAAATGGAAGTGAAAATGGCGGCCCTGGTGACCGAGCTGGTGCCGACCATGGATATGGTGCGGATGGTAAACTCCGGTACCGAAGCGACCATGAGCGCCATTCGTCTGGCGCGCGGCTTCACCGGCCGCGACAAAATCATTAAGTTCGAAGGTTGCTACCACGGCCATGCCGACTGCCTGCTGGTGAAAGCCGGGTCCGGCGCGCTGACCCTCGGCCAGCCGAACTCACCGGGCGTACCGGCCGATTTCGCCAAACATACCCTGACCTGCACCTATAACGACCTCGCCTCAGTGCGGGCGGCGTTCGAGCAATATCCGCAAGATATCGCCTGCATCATCGTCGAACCGGTGGCCGGAAATATGAACTGCATTCCGCCGCAGCCGGAGTTCCTGCCGGGCCTGCGCGCGCTGTGCGATGAGTTCGGCGCCCTGCTGATCATCGACGAAGTGATGACCGGCTTCCGCGTGGCGCTGGCGGGCGCCCAGGCTTATTACGGCGTGGAGCCGGATCTGACCTGTCTCGGGAAAATCATCGGCGGTGGGATGCCGGTAGGCGCCTTCGGCGGCCGCCGTGAGGTCATGGACGCCCTGGCGCCCACTGGCCCGGTCTACCAGGCGGGCACCCTCTCCGGCAACCCGATCGCCATGGCGGCGGGCTTCGCCTGCCTGAACGAAGTGGCGCAGCCGGGGGTTCATGAAACCCTGACCGAACTGACTAATCAGCTGGCGCAAGGCCTGCTGGACGCGGCGCGTGACGCCGGGATCCCGCTGGTGGTTAATAACGTCGGCGGCATGTTCGGCATCTTCTTTACCGATGCCGAAACCGTCACCTGCTATCAGGACGTGGTGAAATGCGATGTCGAACGCTTCAAGCGTTTCTTCCACCTGATGCTGGAGGAAGGCGTGTACCTGGCGCCGTCAGCGTTTGAGGCCGGCTTTATGTCCGTGGCCCACAGTGAACAAGATATCGACAACACCATCGACGCCGCGCGTCGGGTATTTGCCAAACTGTAAGGTGCCTGAATGCCTGGTGGCGCAGGGATTTTCCCGGAGGCGGCGCGCTGCGCCTTATCCGGGCTACCAAATCGCACAACGCAGTAGTCCCGGTAAGCGCTGGCGCCACCAGGGATTTTCCCGGAGGCGGCGCGCTGCGCCTTATCCGGGCTACCAAATCGCACAACGCAGTAGTCCCGGTAAGCGCTGGCGCCACCAGGATTTTCCCGGAGGCGGCGCGCTGCACCTTGTCCGGGCTACCAAATCGCACAGCGCTGTAGCCCCGGTAAGCGTTAGCGCCACCGGGGATTTTCCCGGAGGCGGCGCGCTGCGCCTTGTCCGGGCTACCAAATCGCACAACGCTGTAGCCCCGGTAAGCGCCAGCGCCATCGGGGATGTTGAAGCCATCCAGGATCGTTAGCGACTCTGCTTTCTCAGCAAATAAATAAAGTACGGCGCGCCGATAAAGGTCGACAGCAGCCCCGCCGGGATCTGGTACGGGAACATCATCATCCGTCCGCACCAGTCGGCAAAGACCAGCAGCACACCGCCGGTCAGGCCGGAGATCACCATATGCGGCAGCGTTCGCCGGAAGCCCATCATGCGCGCGATATGCGGCGCCATCAGGCCGACAAAGCTCAGCGGGCCGATGGTCAGCGTCGCCGCCGCCGTCAGACAGGCCGCCAGCAGCAGCAGAATGATCCGCGATGACGTCAGCGCCATCCCTACCGCTCGCGCCGCCTCCCCACCCAGCGGCAGAATGGTTAACCAGCGGCGGCAGAGCGGCGCCAGCGCCAGTAGCACCAGCATTACTGCGCCGCTGCGCACGACCCTCTCCGGCGTCGCGCTATAGGTCGACCCCGCGATCCACGTCAGGATCTGCGCCATACGCGGATCGCCGCTGGCCTGCAGCATCATCAACAGCATGGTGAAAGCGGTACTGAGCGCCATCCCCGCCAGCAACATCCGGTGCGGCGAGAAACCGCCGCGCCCGGCGGCCAGCAGAATAATCAGCAACGTGGCCGCCGCGCCAAGGCTGCCGGCTGGCAGCAGCCAGCCAAAGGCGTCGCCAGGCACGAAGAACAGCATCAGCACCACGCCAAAGGCGGCGCCGGAGCTAATGCCCAGCACTTCCGGGCTGGCCATCGGGTTGCCGGTCAGGCGCTGGATAATACAGCCAGCGACCGCCAGCATAACCCCGGCGAACAGCGCCGACAGCACCCGCGGCCAGCGCCAGGGCAGCAGTTGCTCCAGCAGATCGCCATGAGCCCACAGCCAGCCGTGAGCATCGCGGCCAAAAGCCAGCGCTACGCTCACCGCCAGCAGCAACAACACGACGCCACCGAGAGCAAACCATTGCACGTGATAACGCTCCGGCAACACTTTATCGCCGCCGTTCATCACCGGGGCGCTGATGCTGCGCAGCCGCGGCAGCAGCCACAGCAGGAGCGGCGCGCCAATCAACGCGGTGACCGAGCCGGTGGAGACTTCCCGCCACACCCGGCTCAGCCAGAGGATAATCTGATCCGAAAGCCACAGGAGCAGCGCGCCGATCAGCGCCGCCAGCAGCAGCCGCGCCAGCAGCCGACGGGCGCCAAGCATTTTCGCCAGCAGCGGCGCGAACAGGCCGATAAAGCCGATAATGCCGACCGCGTTCACCAGCAGCGCGCTGATGACGATCGCCAGCGTCAGGGCGCCAAGGCGCGCCAGAGAAAGCGCCAGCCCGAGGTTACACGCCACCCCGTCATCGAGCCCCATCAGGGTCAGCGGACGCAGCAGCAGCAAGATGAGTATTGCCCCGCCAAGCAGCTGCGGCCACAGGCGCTGCACCACGCTCCAGTCGGTTTGCGTCAGCGTCCCGGTGCTCCACAGGAACATGCTCTGCAGTTGGTCGTGATGGAAAATCACCATCAGCTGGTTAAGCGCCCCACAGTAAAGGCTGACCACCAGGCCGGCCAGGATCAGCGTTACCGGCGACAAGCGCTTGCCCCACGAGACGCCAAATACCAGCGCGCCCACCAGACAGGCCCCGGCCAGCGCGGCGAACTGCGACGCCAGCACGCCGGGGATGGCCCACAGGGTGGTGACGGTTATCCCCAGCTGCGCGCCGGTGGCGACGCCAAGGGTGGTCGGCTCCGCCAGCGGATTACGCAGCACCTGCTGGAACAGCACGCCGACGAGTCCCAGCCCGGCGCCGACCAGCAGCGCGACAGCCACCCGCGGCAGCAGGCTGTAATGAAACAGCATCTGGGCGATATCATCGATATCCGGCTGCCACAGCGCCTGCCGCCACTGTGCGTAAGGTAAAGCAACGTGAAGGTTGACGATGCTCAGCGTGAAAGCGGCAACCAGCAGTACGGCCAGCAGGATCATAGCTAACGGCGAGAAACGTGCGTTCATACCGCCCTCCCCTGAGCAGCGGCCAGCACACGGGCAAAATGCATCGCCGACAGCGTCGCGCCGTAGAACCAGACCGCCGGAACGCGCTGGAAGCGGCCCGCGCGCACGAAGGGCATCGCCTGCCATAGCGGCGTCGCCAGCAGCTGAGCCATATCCCGCTCGTTACCATGATCGAAACAGATGACATCGGCCTCGTTAAATTGCGCCAGCCGGTCGATGCCGACGCTGACGCTGCCCCAGAATGCCGCTTCGCCGCGCCAGGCGTTTTTAATGCCAAAGCGGTCAAGCACTTCCTGGAACAGGCAGTTTTCGCCAAACACCAGCACGTGGCGCGGATCGAGCAGGGAGATCATCAGCAGAGAGCGATCGCCGCGCCCGGCAAAACGCGGGCGCAGGCTCTCCATTAGCGCGTCGAACGCCGCCAGGTGGCGCTTCGCCTGCTGTTGCTTACCCAGCAGGTCAGCCATCTCCAGCAGCGAACGCTGGGCCATCGCCAGCGGCCGTTTGCCGTCGCTGAAGGTGAAGCCGCGGCCGGGCGCAATACGCGCCAGCTTTTCCGGCGATGGGCCATAGCCTGCCGACCAGACGATAAACGACGGTTTCATCTGCGTCAGCAGTTCAAGGTTGGGTTCGGTGCGCAGACCAACATCGATCACCGAGTCGGGCAGCGCGGGTTCGTTCACCCACAAGCGATAGTTGGGAATATCGGCCACGCCGTAGGGCGTCACGCCGAGCGCCAGCAGCAGCTCCGCGGGCAGCCACTCCAGCGCGACGACGCGCTGCGGATCGACGTCGGCCGCCTGCGCGCCGCGCATCTGCCACAGCAGCGGCGACAGCGCCATCGCGGTCAACAGGCGGCGTCGGGTTATCAAAGTCGGGTTCATCATTAATAGACAAAGCTTACCGGCGCCGCGCCGGCCGGGTGCGGCAGGATCCCCATCGGGATGCCGTAGATCTGCTCCAGGGTGTCGCTGCGCATCAGTTCCGCTGGCGTCCCCTGGGCGATCATTTCTCCGCCGCGCAGGGCCACCAGATGGTCGCAGTAGCGCGCCGCCATATTAATGTCATGCAGCACCGCGATCACCGTCAGGCCACGCTGCTGGCTGAGACGATGCACCAGCGCGAGGACATCGACCTGATGGGCGATATCCAGCGCCGAGGTCGGTTCATCGAGCAGCAGACAGCGGCTGTCCTGGGCTACCAGCATGGCAATCCACGCCCGCTGGCGTTCACCGCCGGAAAGACTGTCCACCAGCCGATGGGCGAGCGGCTTCAGCCCCACCAGCGCAATCGCCTCTTCCACTTTTTCGCGGTCTGCCGCGCCGAAGCGCCCCAGCGCGCCGTGCCACGGGTAGCGGCCTATCGCCACCAGCTCACGCACCGTCATGCCTTCCGCCGGCGGCAGCTGCTGCGGCAGATAGGCTACTTTACGGGCAAAAGCTTTACTGCTCCAGCTCTCCAGCGGCTGGCCATCCAGCAGCACCTCGCCTGCGGAAGGCGGCTGATGGCGGCCGAGCATTTTCAGTAATGTGGATTTGCCGGAGCCATTATGGCCGATCAGGCCGGTGACTTTTCCAGCCGGGAAGGTGAGCGAGAGCGGATGAAGCAATGTGCGGCCAGGCACACGGAAAGTGACACGATCCAGTGCGAAGGTGGTTTCAGCGTGCGGAGTCTGTTCCTGCATAGCGGTAACCTGGTAGAGGGCGCGGCGAACCGCGCCCGTAGGTGGTTAGAAACGGAAGGTTGCGGTAGCGACGACCTGGCGTCCGGCGCCCCAGTAGCAGGCGTATTCGCTATAGCAGCTGGAGACATAGTCGCGGTCAAACAGGTTGTTGACGTTGACGCCGACCGAAGACCCCGGCAGGCCGAAGCGCGCCAGATCGTATTTCACTGTCGCATCCATCAGCGCATAACCGGCCACATTGAAGGAATCGTTTTTCTTACCGGTGCTGGTGTCATTTTTGTAGTAACTGACCGTTGAACCGATATAACGCGCCCCGGCACCTACCGTCAGACCGCTGAGCGCGGTTTCGTGGAAGGTATAATCCCCCCACAGGGAGGCCATGTTACGCGGCACTTCCGCCGGACGCTTGCCTTCGAAGACGGTGTCGTGAGTGTATTCGGCATCGGTATAGCTGTAAGCCGCGGTCAGGTTGATATTGGCATTAACCGCCGCTTTCGCCTCCAGCTCAAAGCCGCGGGAGCGGATTTCGCCGGTTTGTACGCTGAACAGTCCGGTAGGATCGTTAGGATCTGCCGTCAGGTTCTTATCTTTGGTCAACTGATAGACCGCCGCGGTCACCACCACCGGCATATCTTTCGGCACGTATTTCACGCCGGCTTCATACTGCTTACCGCGCGACGGATCGAACGGTTTGCCGGTGCTATTGGAACCCGATACCGGTTCAAACGATTCGCTGTAGCTAAAGTACGGGGAGATGCCGTTATCAAAGAGATAGTTGATCCCGCCGCGCCAGCTGAACTGCTGGTCGTGATTCTCCGCCAGGCTGTTACTGGAGCGAGTTAATGTTGAGGTGGTGGCGTAATCGTAACGGCCGCCCAGGGTCATGACCCACTTATCCCACTCCATCTGATCCTGCGCGTACAGGCCCGTCTGCTCCATACGGTTAAGGACCGCGTACGGGAAAGTGACCTGAATATTCGGGTTGCCGTACTGCGGATTGGTCATGCTAATGGCATCGGCCGTACCGTAGTCTGCGTCAACGTCGTTACGCATCCGCGAGTAGTCCACCCCGGTCAGCAGCGTATGGCTGACCGCGCCGGTGGCGAAATCAGACTGCAGTTGCGTATCAACGGTAAAGGTGTTCAGGTGCTCATCAGAACGTACGTAGGCGCGATTCATGTAGCCCGGCGCGACATAGCCGTTGCCGTATACCGAACGATACAGCGTATGCACATCGGCATAGCGCAGGTTCTGACGCACGGTAAAGGTGTCATCGAACTGATGGGAGAAGCTATAGCCCACCATCTGCTGGCGACGCGCCATTTTGTTATCGGACTCGCCTTCGTTGAAATCGGTCGGCAGCTTGTGCGCTTTACCGTTGGCATCGTAATACGGCACCACGGTGCCTTCGCGCGGCAACCAGCCGTAGTAGCCCGCGTACGGGTCATTCTGGAAGTTGCTCAGGAAGGTGAAATCGGTTTTATCATCGGGGCGCCAGCTAAAAGATGGCGCCACCGCGTAGCGGGTCGATTTCGCCATTTGCTGCTGCGCATCCTGGCTGCGTCCCAGGCCGGTCAGGCGATAGGACCAGACGCCGGCATCGTCAATGGCGTCGCTGAAGTCAAACCCAGTCTGCCACAGATTGTCGGTGCCCATCTTGAACTGCACTTCTTTCAGCGGCTCGGTAGTCGGGCGCTTGCTGACCATACTGACGATACCGCCCGGGTTGCTGTTGCCGTACAGCACCGAGGTTGGCCCGCGCATCACTTCCACGCGTTCCAGGAAATACGGGTCCATGGAGACTTCAGAGTAGTTGTTACCCTGCAGCTTCATGCCATCCAGATACTGGTTGGTATTGACGGTCGACGAAGTGGTGAAGCCGCGGATGGTGACCACATCATAGGTAGTTGAACTGCCGCGGGTGGAGAAGACGCTTGGCGTATAGGAGAGCGCCTCTTTTACCGTCGTCGGCTGGCGCATCTCCATCTCCTGGCGCGTTACCACCGAGACAGACTGCGGCGTTTTTTCGATCGGGGTATCGGTTTTGGTCGCCGTGGCAGAGCGTTTTGCCGCAATGGTCGGCGCCGGTCCCCAGGCGCTTTCCTGGGCGGTCGGGGCCGCGACGACGGTGATAGTTTCTTCTTGCTTCGGTTGTTCTGCTGCCTGTGCGTAGACAGACATGCCGCTAACCGCCGTGGCTACTACAACTGCGACTTTACGCAGCGAGTGATTTGGCTGAGCAGTTTTTGGACGCGCCATGGGTATATCTCTGATGAAAGTGAATGATAACGTAAACGAGAATTATTATTATGACGGGCGATATAATAGGCGAAACGTTGAAGGCAAGGCAAGCGATATGCCTGTCGGGTCGGACCGAAGGCCGAATTAATAACCAGATAGTTATTATGGGGTTAAAGAGCGGTTAAGTTTTTTACAGGGATAAAAAAACCCCTTAATACTTTCGTATTAAGGGGTCTGGTCAGACGACGCGAATCAGTTGCTGCCGAACATATCCTTGATCCAGCCCGCCACACCGTCGCTCTTTTCCTGCTGCTTCGGCGGCTGTTGCTGCTGTTGTTGTTGCTGCGGCTGCTGCTGCCCGGACTGATTGAACGGGTTGTTCGCTTCCTGCTGCTGCAACTGCTGCTGCTGCATCATCTCGCCCTGACGACACAGCGCATCCGGCTGCGTGGTCCAGACCGGCAGCGAACGCATACCGCCGCTGCAGACGAAGTTGCCATTACTGTCCACGCCCATGTCGACGACATCTTCCGGCGCCGTCAATACCAGCGGCGTCGGCGTCTGGTTCGCCAGATAGCGCTGGTAAATCGACATCGCACCGCTGGCGCCGTACAGTTTGGTCGGCTGGTTGTTATCGCGTCCCACCCAGGTGATAGTCACCTGGCTACCGTCGATGCCGGCGAACCAGGTATCGACGTTATTGTTGGTGGTCCCGGTTTTCCCCGCCAGATGCAGGCCAGGATACTTCGCGCCCAGCTGACGCCCCGTCCCGCGCTGCACCACCTGCTGCATGGTCCACAGCGTCATGTAAGCCGCCTGGGCAGGCACGGCGCGCTCTGCCTGTGGATAGCTCTGATAGAGCACGGTACCATCTTCAGCAATTACTGACCGCAGGGCGGACAGCGGCGCACGGTTACCACCGCTGGCGATCGTCTGGAAGGCCTGGGCCACTTCAATCGGTGTCAGGTTCAGCGCACCCAGCAGCATCGACGGCACCGCGTTAAGCTGATTCTTCGGCGCCCCCAGCTTCGTCCAGGTATCAACCACCGCCGGCAAGCCCAGCGCCATCCCGAGGTTAACCGTCGGCACGTTCATCGAGCGGGTCAGGGCATCCACCAGCATGACCTGGCCGCTGAAGCGACGATCGTCGTTCTGCGGCGACCACGTCTGGCCGTTGGACAGGCGAATGGTCACCGGCGCATCGGCGATCCAGGTATTCAGGCGATATTGATTCGGCTGGCTCAGCGCGGTCAGATAGGTTGCTGGCTTAGCCAGAGAACCAATCGACCGGCGGGCCTGCATCGCGCGGTTGTACCCCGCGAACTGTGGCTCCGCGCCGCCGACCATCGCCCGCACTTCGCCGGTAAAGCGGTCCACCACCACCATGGCGGTTTCCAGATCTGCCAGTTTGCGCTGTTTCTTCAGTACCGGGATCCCTTCGGAGGCCGCTTTTTCCGCCGCATCCTGGGCCACCGAGTCGAAGGTAGTGAAGATCTTCACGCCGGAGAGATCTTTGACTTTATCGCCCAGCTTCGCCTGCAGCTCCTGGCGCACCATCTGCATAAACGCCGGCTGCGGTGAAATCACCCCACCGCGCGGCTGCACGCCCAGCGGACGGGCGCTCAGCATATCGTACAGCTCCTGGTCGATAACCTGCTGCTGTTGCAGCAGACGCAGCACCAGATTGCGTCGCTCCAGGGCCAGCTTCGGGTTGCGCCACGGGTTATATACCGAGGCCCCCTTCACCATCCCCACCAGCAGCGCCTGCTGATCGAGGCTCAGCTCTTCCACCGGACGGCCAAAGTAGTACAGACTGGCCAGCGGGAAGCCGCGAATTTCGTTATCGCCGCTCTGACCGAGGTACACCTCGTTCATATACAGCTCAAGGATGCGATCCTTGCTGTAGCGGGCATCGACGATCAGCGCCATATACGCTTCATTGGCTTTACGCCAGTAGGAGCGTTCGCTGGAGAGGAACAGGTTTTTCACCAGCTGCTGAGTCAGGGTACTCGCCCCCTGCACCGTCCGGCCCGCCGTCAGGTTCGCCAGCACCGCACGGCCGATGGAATAGAGGCTGATGCCATCGTGCTCGTAGAAGTGGCGGTCTTCGGTCGCCAGCAGGGTATCCACCAGCAGGTCGGGGAAGCCGCTGCGCTTCACGAACAGGCGCTGCTCGCCGTTCGGCGATTGCAGCATGGTGATAAGCCGCGGATCGAGACGGAAGAAACCGAACTGGCGGTTATTATCCATATTCTCGATAGTTTCCAGATGGTCGCCGTCGAAGGTCAGACGCGCGCGCACCTGCCCTTCTTTACTGTCCGGGAAATCAAACGGACGACGGATCATCTCGATGCTGTTAGCCTGCACGGTGTATTCGCCCGGACGCGTCATCGCGCTGACCTGACGATACTGGGTGGCGTTCAGCAGACGCACCATTTCGTTTTTGCTGATCTGCATGTCCGGCTCAAGGTTCACCATCCGGCCATAGACCGCGGCCGGCAGCTCCCAGACTTTACCGTCAATGCGACTGCGGATTTTCTGATCGAGGTAGACGCCATAGGCGGCAATCAGCACCGCGAAGACAATCCCCAGCTTAACCAGCAGCCACAGCCAGCTGCGCTTCCGACGAGGCTTGCCCCCTTTGCCTTTAGATTTTCGCGGCACCGGTTTCTCATCCTCATAATCATCGTCATCATATTCGTCGTCGTAGTCCTCTTCCCGAACCCGGCGACGGGTGACTTTTTGTTTTGCCGGACGTGAGGGTCTTCCCTTACGTCCGATAGGCTCGCGGTCATCTCCCGCCATGCTTTTTCTCCGCAACGTTCAGGCGCAAAGGCCTGATTCTCAATACTTCCTCTGTTCAGAGGAAGAAGAAATCTCTCAAATTAACGTCCAGGCTGCTTATCCTTCGGACGACAACCTGCTGGCTGGCAGAACGCGCCGCCAGCCTTTCAGGGGGTTGGTTTGCTTCGTGTCACATGATACTAACAATAAAAATTCACCATAAAATCATTGTGTTAAACGCATCATCAGCAGAATAAGTCAGAACATAGCACGTAATGTTCAGGGCATACAGGATAGCACTAAAATGCGACATTCTTAACCAGCATTTTACCGCCTGCGCACGTAACAAGATGGGAAAGAGTATGTTTTTTAATAACATAAAAAACGGCGTGATCCCTTCCGGTCAACGCAGTGGCATCATCCGCGGATGAAAATATATTTTCCCGGGGCCAACGTTTATTATTGAAAGAAGTAAAGTCGATTAAGCGGCTTTCCGCTGATAAAAATGAGAGGCTGTTAACATTTATGCAGAATAATATTTTATGATGACACCGGGGAAATATTTGTTAAACTAGCGGCCAGTGATTCATTATTTTGATTACTCTATGATGCGTATTCCGCTTATATTTCCGCTTTGCGTGGTAGCCCTTCTCTCTGGCTGCCAACAAAAACCCGCCTCAACGCTCAGCCCGGCCATCAGCAGCCAGGCGCAGCTGGAGCAGCTCTCGTCCGTGGCGGCAGGAACGCGCTATCTCAAGAATAAATGTAATCGTAGCGATCTCCCCGCCGATGAAACGATATATCGGGCGGCGGTGAATGTCGGTAAAGCGCGCGGATGGGGAAATATTGACGTGGCGACGTTAAGCCAAAATAGCGACCGGCTTTACCAACAGCTTTTACAGGACAGCACTCCGGAAGCCACGCAGTGCAGTCAATTTAATCGCCAGCTGGCTCCCTTTATTGCCAGCCTGCGCGGCGACTAAGCGAAATATCCTCAACGCGCCTGTTATTGTGCGCGCTTTTATTCCCCTTTCGGTTCCTCGTCAATTTTTCCGCCGGGCCAGTCCTCCAGCGCCGCCAGGGTAAAGGTCACGCCGTTGAAGCTGAAGATCGTCACATCCTGCTGGATCTGCTCCACCACCAGATTGGGCAGCGGGGAATCGCCCTCCGACCACGCTTTGCCGTTTAACACAATGCTGCGTTTTTCCGCCACCGAGGCGTAGACATGGGCGCTGTAGCGCAGAGGCGGCAGCGTATCGCTGTCCACCACCGGCGTCGCGGGCGCGCTGGGGGTGAGTTTAACCGCCGGTGGCGGCGTTTTTGCCGCGCTATCCTCGGCGGCGGTTAACGGCAGAAGCGCCGCATGGGCTACCGGCAAGGGCAGCGTTTGCGGCGGTGACGGATGGCGCCACTGCTCGCCGCCAAACCAGCCGAGGGCGATAAATAATCCGGCGTACAGCGGGAGGATCCAGCCAGGGATCTGCACCATCCGGCCGCGGATCACCGGCGCGTCAGCCAGCGCCGACGGCGGCTGATGCGCCACCAGCGGCGGGAGCCCTCTTTCACTGTCATCACGAACAATCACAACGGTCTCCTGTTCCCTCACGATAACGAGAAGGCGCCCTTACGGACACCCCAGACTGCTGACAACGTGCAATCTTCAGGGATTGCCCGGCGGCGCTACGCTTGCGCGGGCCGCCAGTTAACTGCATAACTGTTTGATATTGCAGTCTTTCGTAGGCCGGGTAAGGCGTAAGCCGCCACCCGGCAGAAAGGCGAGCACAATAACGAAACAGGTTTGTCATCAGCCAGAGGCGCCCTTACGGGCGCCCCACGTTATGTTATTTACTGCTCACCGGCAGGCCAGCGCCCTGCGATTCCCCCTGTGGCAGCTCGAGAACAGCGACCGACCAGGCCGGCAGCGTGACCGAGCCGTCAGCGGCAACCTGCACGCCGCTCGCCAGCGAACGGTCGCCTGCCGCCTGCTGGATGGCGCTCAGCTGCAGCGATGTTCCGGCGAAGTCCTGCAACGTCCGGCTTTCCGGTGCGGCGTTGATCGCCACCACAATGCCGTCGACGCGGCTGTCCAGACTGGCCCCAGCCTGCATCCCGTCATCAATGGTCATCACCAGCAGACCGGTTTGCTGATCGGCGCCGGTATTGCGGAAGTCCACGCGCTTCATCACCGTCGCGCCATCGCCAAGGGTAAACAGCGGGGACGATTTACGCAGCGCGGTCAGCTCCTGATAAAACGCGGTCATCTGCTTGAGCTCCGTTTCACCCGGAGTAGCCACCGCGTCTTTCACCCGGGCGATAATGTCATAGTTGCTGCCATCATCGCTGCTGCGCGGCATACCCACGTTGTAGTTGTTGTCCTGCAGGGAGTAATCCACGCGGTTAAACCAGTCACCGGAATCATACGAATCGCGGGTAAAAGATTTAGAGCGCAGCAGCTCTGAGCCCTGCTGGTCAAAGGCGATCCCCTGGCCGAGCATCACCGTCGCCAGCGACACCGCCTGCATCCGGACGCGGGTATCGAGATCCGCCTCCTGAGCAGCTTTATAGCTGATCATGTCCCACAGCGTTTGGTTGTCGTGTTTTGACACATAGTTCACGACTTCCGTCGGGTCAGCCGCATAGCCGCCAGGCGCGCCGTTATAGTCAATCTCGCTGCCTTTCTTCACCGCGCCGTCTTTGTCGATCAGCACAAAGTCCGCAAGGTTACCGGCCATGCCCAGACGGGTCAGATCGGCGAGGTGGCGCGCCTGATCGTCGGTCATGCTGGTCAGCTCATTCGGCAGGACGCCGGCGCCGCTGCCCACCCCCTGATTCTGGCGCAATGCATCGCCGGAATCGAACGGCCCGCCGCCGCGCACAGCGTCGCGCAGACGATCGGAGAACGTGCCGATCCCGGTGCCTTTCAGATTGATTTGCGAGGCAATTTCAAAACGATCGCTCTGGTTGGAATCCCAGCCTTCACCAAAGAAGTAAATGTCCGGGTTCAGCGCTTTAATGCGCTCCCAGGCCGAGAGGATCTGCGCTTTCGGGTGGTAGCCCATCAGATCGAAGCGGAAGCCATCGATCTTATAATCGGTGGTCCATACCGCCAGTGAATCAGCGATCAGCTTGGCGAACATCCGGTGCTCTGGCGCCGAGTCGGAGCAACAGGTGGCCGATTCCACGCTGCCGGTGGTTTCATTCAGGCGCTGATAGTACCAGGGGACGATCTTATCCAGCACCGAGGTGCGGTCAGTCGGGCCGGCGGCGTTGGTGTGGTTATACACCACGTCCATAATAACGTTCATCCCCAGATCCTGCTTGATCGCCTGAATCATGGTGCGGAACTCTTTAATGCGCGCCGTGCCTTCCGGGTCGGTGGCATACGAACCTTCCGGCACCGTGTAGTGGAACGGATCGTAGCCCCAGTTATAGGAGTCGGTCTGCGCCACCAGCGTATTCAACGCCTGCACCTGCGGGTTATCCTTGCTGTCGTTCTGCTTCAGCTGAGTCAGCACCTCTTCGACCGTCGAACCGCTGTCGCAATAGCCCGCGAACTCGCTGCTCTTCACCGCGCTGTTGACCTCACAGAGGCGGCTGAACGGCTGCTGAATATCGGCGACTTTGTCGCTGAACTCATTGACCGTCGCCAGATCGAAGACCGGCAGCAGTTCAATATGGGTCACCCCTGAATCCGACAGCTTTTTCAGATGCTGGACCATATTGCTCTCCTGGGCGGTGAGCGCCAGATACTTACCGCGCAGTTCGGCAGGTACGGTTTGATCCCAGGCAGACAGATCGCGAATATGCGATTCATGAATCGTCATTTTCGCCAGATCGGCTTTGGTTTTCTGCGCGTGCGGCATCGTCAGCCCATCCCAGCCTTCCGGCTTCAGCGCGCTGTCGTTCAGATCGACCACCTGGCTGTACTCTGAGTTGGTCGACAGACTGTGGGCGTAAGGATCGGTTACTTCGTACTGCTCAACTTTGCGCGACTGCGGGTGGTAGACCGTCATCGCGTAGCGGTAGAAGGCGCCTTTCAGGTCGCTTCCCCCCTGCCAGGACCAGGCGCCGGAGGCGCTGTCGCGGGTCATCGGATGGCTGGCTACCACTTTCTTGTCGGCGCTGTAGAGCACCAGCTCAACCTGCTGCGCTGTGGGTGCCCAGACGCGGAAGGTTACGCCGCCATCGGTTAGCTGGGCGCCGTAGCTCAGCGCCTCGGCGGCGGCGGCATAGGTATCGTCCAGCACGCCGGCGGTCTGCACCTGGGTGGCGGAGCTCAGGATCCCATCGCTTTCCGCGGCTATCGCCACCGTCTCGCCCTGCAGCAATTCATCGACGTTGACATCATCCGGCAGCTTAAAGGCTGGATAGCTGGCGAGATGCGGGAAGCGCATGCTTACCTGCTGGCTGATGGTGGTGGGGGTCAGCTTGACATATTTATCGGTAAATTCGCCGTTACTGTCGGCAGCGACTTTACTGCTGTGACTGTAATAGAGACGCACAATCGGTTTATTTTCCCCGCCCGGCCACAGCAGGGTGGATTTATCAACCCAGTGCGCCTCGGCCAGCGCCACGCCAAAGGCGGCGCGGAAGGCGTCGGCGCGGGAGTCATAGACCGCGCTGTTGCCGGCGATAACCGATACCGTGCGATCGGTAAAATCACTGAAGGAGACGCGCAGATCGCTGTCGATAAGCTTATCGGTGCCATCGCGAACGATAACGTTGATACATCCGCTCTCTTTGGTCAGCGGGATCACCCAGTAAGGGCCATATTTGTCGCTGCCGGTTGGCGTGGTACTGACATCATTCCAGTCCGCCACCGGTGCGCTCAGCGCATCACAGGTTTCGTTGTTCCATAAATAGAGGTTTTTCGTCGCATAGTCGACCGGCGTACTGCTGGTAATACCGGCGATATCGACAAGATGAATGACAGCCTGATTGGCGGAAGCTTGTACCGCTTCACCAGGGACAGCGACATCCGGTAAACGGACGACGACATCCTGCGGGTCGGGCGTGCCGGGAGTACCTGGATCGCCAGGTGAGCCAGAGGAAGAGGAAGAGGAAGAGCTGTTATCACAGCCACTCAATAATACTAACGATCCAAGAAATAGGGCATGACAGGTATATCTGAGCATTCGATAGTCCCTAATATGCTTATTAAATTATAAAAGGTAAGAAAGGATGAATATTTTTACAGCGCGCTAATTAGATATTTTTGCTTTCGCAGGTGCAATCATCCCCTGAAAATGAGAGGGGGGCGTAGGAAGCCGGGGGAGTAAATCAATAAAGGGAATGACGACCGGAAACCGCAAACTGATTATAATTCGCCACGCTTATCGCCATTCTCCGGCAATAAATAATTCAAAAGCCAATAATCACCTACCTGTTTCGGTAGGGTATGACGTCAGCGTGCAGAAAAATAAATTTGCAAAGGAATAAAGATGCCAATTTCTGTGATGAGGTTAACAAATATAAATAAGGGGATAATTAAATTATTACCTCAAATTGTGACACTCATCATATTAATAACTACCATTCCGCAGCTGGCCAAATTAACCTGGCGCGTGGTATTCCCTGTCAGTCCTGAGGATATTTCCGCCCTGCCACTAACTGCTTCTCCAGGGGCAGAAGCGGAATTAAAAAGCGTGCGCCCCGTATTTACCCTGTTTGGTCTGGCGGCAAAAAATATCCCGGCGCCAGCGGAGGCTACCGACCTCAATCAGGTGCCGGTTTCCAGTCTGAAGTTACGCCTTACCGGCCTGCTCGCCAGCAGCAATCCGGCACGTTCTATCGCCATTATTGAGAAAGGAAAACAGCAAGTTAGCCTTAGCGTCGGCGATACCACCCCGGGATATGATGCGCGGATCGCCGCCATTCTGCCCGACCGGATTATCGTCAACTATCAGGGGCGCCAGGAGGCCATTTTATTATTTAACGACAGCCGCGCGGCGCCGCCGTCAGCCGCCGCGGTGGCCAGTCCTCCCCTCGTGAAGCGACTTCGCGAGCAGCCACAAAATATCCTCACTTATTTATCTATTTCGCCCGTGCTCAGTGGCGACAAACTGCAAGGCTATCGCCTAAACCCAGGCAAAGATGCCTCACTGTTTCGCCAGGCCGGCCTGCAGGAAAATGATTTAGCCATTGCCTTAAATGGCATTGATTTACGCGACCAGGAACAAGCGCAACAGGCGATGCAACACCTGGCCGAACTGACCGAAATAACGCTAACCGTTGAGCGAGAAGGCCAACGACACGATATTGCTTTCGCGCTGGGGGATGAATAATTGCCAACCATGAAACGCCTGCGGAAAATGCTGCCTGTGCTGCTGGTATTAACACCACTTATATTTAGCCCGGTCGTCGCAGAGGAATTTTCCGCCAGTTTTAAAGGCACCGATATTCAGGAATTTATCAATACCGTCAGCAAAAACCTGAATAAAACGGTGATTATCGATCCCAGCGTACGCGGCACCATCACCGTACGCAGTTACGATATGCTTAATGAAGATCAATATTATCAATTCTTCCTCAGCGTACTGGATGTATATGGTTTCGCCGTGATTAATATGAATAACGGCGTGCTAAAAGTGGTACGTGCCAAAGATGCTAAAACCTCAGCCGTTCCGGTCGCCAGCGCGGCCGCACCCGGCGAAGGCGATGAGGTCGTCACCCGGGTGGTACCTCTGACTAACGTCGCCGCCCGCGATCTGGCGCCGCTGCTCCGCCAGCTGAACGATAACGCTGGCGCCGGCAGCGTGGTCCATTATGAGCCCTCCAACGTACTGCTGATGACCGGCCGCGCGGCGGTGATCAAACGCCTGCTGACCATTGTCGAGCGCGTCGACAACGCCGGGGATCGCAGCGTGGTCACCGTTCCCCTCTCCTGGGCCTCCGCCGCGGAGGTGGTCAAACTGGTTACCGAGCTCAATAAAGACACCAGTAAGTCGGCGCTGCCGGGTTCGATGGTGGCGAACGTGGTGGCCGATGAGCGCACCAACGCGGTACTGGTGAGCGGCGAACCGAACTCGCGCCAGCGCATCATCGCCATGATCAAACAGCTCGACCGCCAGCAGGCGGTGCAGGGCAACACCAAAGTGATCTACCTGAAGTACGCCAAAGCCGCCGATCTGGTGGAAGTTCTGACCGGGATCAGCAGCTCGCTGCAGAGCGATAAGCAAAGCGCCAAACCGGTAGCCGCAATCGACAAAAACATCATTATCAAAGCCCACGGCCAGACCAACGCCCTGATCGTCACCGCGGCGCCGGACGTCATGAACGATCTCGAGCGGGTGATCGCCCAGCTGGATATCCGCCGCCCACAGGTACTGGTAGAGGCGATTATCGCCGAAGTGCAGGATGCCGACGGCCTTAACCTCGGTATTCAGTGGGCCAATAAGAACGCCGGCATGACGCAGTTCACCAACAGCGGTTTGCCGATATCGACGGCTATCGCCGGCGCCAACCAGTACAACAAAGACGGTACCATCAGCAGCTCGCTGGCCAGCGCCCTCGGCTCGTTTAACGGTATCGCCGCCGGCTTCTATCAGGGGAACTGGGCGATGCTGCTGACCGCCCTCTCCAGCAGTACCAAGAACGATATTCTGGCCACCCCCAGCATCGTCACCCTCGACAACATGCAAGCCACGTTTAACGTCGGCCAGGAAGTTCCGGTATTAACCGGCTCGCAAACCACCTCCGGCGACAACATCTTCAATACCGTCGAACGTAAAACCGTCGGCATTAAGCTGAAAGTGAAGCCGCAAATAAACGAAGGCGATGCGGTACTGCTGGAGATTGAGCAGGAGGTGTCGAGCGTCGCCGACTCGGCCTCCAGCACCAGCAGCGATCTTGGCGCGACCTTCAATACCCGGACGGTGAATAACGCCGTACTGGTCGGCAGCGGCGAAACGGTGGTGGTTGGCGGGTTGCTGGATAAAAGCGTCACCGATACCGCCGACAAAGTGCCGCTGCTCGGCGACATCCCGCTGATCGGCGCCCTGTTCCGCTCCGAGAGCAAGAAAGTGTCGAAACGCAATCTGATGCTGTTTATCCGCCCGACGATCATTCGCGATCGCGATGAGTACCGCCAGGCCTCTTCCGGCCAGTACACCGCCTTCAACAATGCGCAAACCAAACAGCGGGGTAAGGACAGCAACGAAGCGTCGCTCAGCAACGACCTGCTGCATATCTATCCGCAACAGGAGACCCAGGCCTTCCGCCAGGTCAGCGCCGCCATTGACGCTTTTAACCTCGGAGGCCGCCCATGACGCCAGCCGCCGAACGCCGTCCGCTGCTGCCTTTTGCCTGGGCCCGTGCGCACCATCTTGTGCTGCTCAGCGACGGCGAACGCTGCGAAGCGCTGTGCCGCCCCGATACCACCGCCCGGGCGCTGCTGGAGGCGCGCCGCCTGGCGGACGGTCCAATGAACGTCAGCCGTCTGGCGCCGGAGGCATTCGAGAAAGTGCTGGTGCTCAGCTATCAGCGCGACTCGGCGGAAGCGCACCGCATGATGGCTGACATCGGCAATGAACTCGACCTCTATACCCTCGCCGAAGAGCTGCCGGACACCGACGATCTGCTCGACAGCGAGGACGATGCGCCGATCATCCGCCTGATCAACGCCATGCTCACCGAGGCCATCAAAGAGAAAGCCTCAGATATCCATATCGAAACCTACGAGCGCCATCTGCAGATCCGCTTTCGCGTCGACGGCGTGCTGCGCGAAATTCTGCGCCCGCAGCGGCGGCTGGCCGCGCTGTTAATTTCGCGCATCAAGGTGATGGCCAGCCTGGATATCGCCGAAAAGCGGGTCCCTCAGGATGGTCGCATGGCGCTGCGCATCGGCGGCCGGGCGATCGACGTGCGCGTCTCCACCCTGCCCTCCAGCCACGGCGAACGCGTGGTGCTGCGCCTGCTGGACAAAAACAGCGTCAACCTGGATCTGCTGACGCTGGGTATGCCGCCCGCCCTGCTCGATCGGGTCGACACGCTGATCGCCCGTCCGCACGGCATCATTCTGGTCACCGGGCCGACCGGGTCGGGGAAAAGCACTACCCTGTATGCCGCCCTCAGCCGCCTCGACGCCCACGAACGCAATATCATGACCATTGAAGATCCGGTGGAGTATGAGCTGGAGGGCATCGGCCAGACCCAGGTCAACGCCAAAGTCGAGATGACCTTCGCCCGCGGTCTGCGCGCCATACTGCGCCAGGACCCCGACGTGGTGCTGGTAGGGGAAATCCGCGATGGCGAAACCGCCCAGATCGCCGTCCAGGCCTCGCTGACCGGGCACCTGGTGCTGTCGACCCTGCACACCAACAGCGCGCTGGGCGCTATTTCCCGTCTGCAGGATATGGGCGTGGAGCCTTTTTTACTCTCCACATCGCTGCTGGCGGTAATGTCGCAGCGGCTGGTGCGCCAACTGTGCCCGCACTGTCGTCAGCCCAGGCAGGCGGATGCCGACACCGCCCGGCAGATGGCGGTCCCGACCGGCACGCCGCTGTGGCAGCCAACAGGCTGCGCCCAGTGTAATTTCACCGGCTATCGCGGGCGTACCGGCATTCATGAGCTGCTGCTAATCGACGATCGCGTGCGTGCCGCCATCCACCGCGGCGAGAACGAGATCACCCTGATCCAGCAGCTGGGGCCAACCTGGCAGACCCTGCGCCATGCCGGGCGCGACAAAGCGCTGGCGGGGATCACCAGCTGGGAGGAGGTGATGCGGGTCACCGAACAGCAAACGGCGGAAAACGACTGAGATGGCCCTGTTTCGCTATCAGGCGCTGGACGCGCAAGGCAAAACCCGCCGCGGCGTTCAACAGGCCGACTCCGCCCGCCACGCCCGCCAGCTGCTGCGCGACAAGGGCTGGCTGGCCCTGGAGCTGACGGCCGCCGATCCGGCGCGGCGACTGTGGCGCGGCGAGTTGCTCACCCGGCGCACCAGCGCCGGTGATTTAGCCCTGCTCACCCGCCAGTTGGCCACCCTGGTGGCGGCTGGCATTCCGCTGGAAAAGGCGCTTGATGCCGTCGCCCAACAGTGTGAAAAGGCGGCGTTGAGAACGTTAATGGCCGGGGTGCGCGGCAAAGTGCTCGAAGGCCACTCGCTGGCGGAGGCGATGCGCGGCTATCCCACCTGCTTCGACGGCCTGTTCTGCGCCATGGTGGCGGCCGGCGAAACCTCCGGTCATCTCGACGGCGTGCTTAACCGGCTGGCGGATTATACCGAGCAGCGCCAGCAGCTTCGCGCCCGCCTGCTGCAGGCGATGATCTACCCCATCGTGCTGACGCTGGTTGCCATCAGCGTGATCGCCATTCTGCTCTCCACCGTGGTGCCGAAAGTCGTTGAGCAGTTTGTGCATCTGAAACAGGCCCTGCCGTTCTCCACCCGGCTGCTGATGAGCCTGAGCGATATCGTACGCAGCGCGGGGCCCTGGCTGGTGCTGCTGTCGCTGCTGGCGCTGCTGACGTTACGCTATCTGCTGCGCCAGCCCGCCCGGCGGCTCGCCTGGGACCGGGCGCTGCTGCGCCTGCCGGTCATCGGGCGCGTGGCGCGCAGCGTCAACAGTGCGCGCTACGCCCGCACCTTAAGCATTCTCAATGCCAGCGCGGTGCCGCTGCTGCTGTCAATGCGCATCAGCGCCGGCGTCCTCAGCAACGCCTGGGCGCGCAGCCAGCTGGAAACGGCCAGCGAATCGGTACGCGAAGGCGTCAGCCTGCATCGCGCGCTGGAGGCCACCGCCCTGTTTCCCCCGATGATGCGCTACATGATCGCCAGCGGCGAGCAGAGCGGTGAGCTGACCGCGATGCTGGAGCGCGCAGCGGAGAACCAGGACCGGGAGCTGAGCGCGCAGATCCAGATGGCCCTCAGTCTGTTTGAACCCCTGCTGGTGGTCACCATGGCCGGCATGGTGCTGTTTATCGTGCTGGCCATCCTGCAGCCGATCCTGCAACTGAACACCCTTATGAGTATGTGATTGTATTAATGGAGAAAACTATGCAACGGCAACGCGGTTTCACGTTACTGGAAATTATGGTGGGGATCGTCATTCTCGGCATCCTCGCCAGCCTGGTGGTGCCTAACCTGATGGGCAACAAAGAGAAAGCAGATCGCCAGAAGGTGGTCAGCGATCTGGTGGCGCTCGAGGGGGCGCTGGACATGTATAAACTCGACAACAGCCGCTATCCGAACACCGAGCAGGGGCTGCAGGCGCTGGTGACCGCCCCGACCGCCGAGCCGCACGCGCGCAATTATCCGGAAGGCGGCTATATCCGACGTCTGCCGCAGGACCCGTGGGGAAATGAGTATCAGCTGTTAAGCCCCGGTCAGCATGGCGCCATCGATGTCTTCAGCGTCGGTCCTGACGGGATGCCTGACACCAATGACGACATCGGCAACTGGACGCTCGGGAAGAAATAGTGCCTCAGCGCGGTTTCACGCTCCTTGAGATGATGCTGGTTCTGCTGCTGATCGGCGTCAGCGCCAGCATGGTGCTGCTGGCGTTCCCCTCCGCCCGCACCCAGGAGGCCACGCAGATCCTGGCGCGCTTTCAGGCGCAGCTGGATTTTGTCCGCGAGCGCGGGCAGCAAACCGGCCAGCTTTTCGGGATCGTCATCCACCCTGACCGCTGGCAGTTTATGCGCCTGCAGCCTGCCGATGAAGGCGCTCCGGCGGCGGCCGACGACCGCTGGGGCAACGCGCAGTGGCTGCCGCTGCAGGCCGGGCGCGTCGCCACAGCGGAAAGCCTCCCGCGGGCCAGGCTGACGCTGCGCTTTCCCGATGGCCAGGCGTGGGATCCGGGCGAGCAGCCCGACGTGATCATCTTTCCCGGCGGCGAAGTCACGCCGTTTCAGCTGCGGATTGACGCCGCGACGGGCATCAACGTCGACGCCCAGGGCGACAGCCAGCCGCTGGCGGCGCGGGAGCAGCCATGAAACGTGAGGCCGGGATGACGCTTATCGAAGTAATGGTCGCGCTGGTGATTTTCGCCCTCGCCGGCCTGGCAGTGATGCAGTCCACCCTGCAGCAAACGCGCCAGCTTGGGCGTATGGAAGAAAAAATCCTCGCCAGCTGGCTGGCGGATAATCAGCTGGTGCAGCTGCGGCTGGAGAAACGCTGGCCTGCTCTTAGCTGGTCCGAAACCACCGTGGAGGCCGCCGGGACGCGCTGGTTCGTTCGCTGGCAAGGGGTGGAAACCGCGCTGCCGCAATTGCGGGCGCTGGACGTGGAGGTCCGACGGCAAAAAAGCGATCCCGCGCCGCTGGCGACCCTGCGCACCTGGGTGACGCCGCCATGATAACGAAAATGCGCGGTTTCACCCTGATTGAAACGCTGCTGGCGCTGGCTATCCTCGCCGTCCTTAGCGCCGCCGCCGTGATGGTGCTGCAGAACGTCATCCGCGCCGATGGCCTGACCCGCGAGAAGAGCCAGCAGATCGCCGCCCTCCAGCGCGCCTTTCGCCAGATCGCCGACGATGTCACGCACATCATTCCCCGTCGCGCCAGAAACAGCGACACGCTTTTCTTCGCCGGACGTTTCCAGTTGCAGAGCGACGACTGGGGGCTGGCCTTCAGCCGCAGCGGCTGGCCAAACCCGCTGGGGATCCTGCCGCGCTCGGAGATCCAGAACGTCAGCTACCGTCTGCGCCAGCAGCAGCTTGAACGGCTGAGCTTCGATCAACAGGATCCGCTGACCGGCAGCCAGCCGACGGTCCGGGTGCTGCTGCGCGAGGTGACGGCGTTTCGCCTGCGGTTTTACGCCGACGGGCGCTGGCAGGAGACCTGGGACCGCTCGCAGACGCTGCCCCAGGGGCTGGAGATCACCCTGACGCTGGCGAAAAGCGGGGAGATAACCCGCCTGTTTTTACTCACCCCGGGAGGCAGCCAGTGAAAAATCGGCAACGCGGCGTCGCGCTCCTGATGGTGCTGTTCATCCTAGCCCTGATGATGATCCTCGCCAGCGCCATGACCGAGCGCACCGCGGTCATGTATCAGCATACCGCCGTGACCCTCGATAATTTGCAGGCCAGATGGTACGCCCTGGCGGCGGAAAATATGGCCGCCGCGCTGCTGCAACGCGATGCGCTGGACTCACCCAGTCAAACGAACCTGGCGCAAAGCTGGGCGCAGGAGGGGCGCCGTTTTACCCTCGACGATGGCGAAATCCGCGCGACGATCCGCGACGGGCACGCCTGCTTCAACCTCAATGCCATTGACCATCGCGCGGACGAGGCTGGCGACGGAACGCCCTACCCGACCGACGTCTTCGTCCGGCTGCTGACGCTGCTCGGCGAGCCGCCGCTGCGCGCCAGCCAGATCGCCGCCGCCCTCGGTGACTGGACGGACAGCGACGGCCTGCCGCGGCTGAACGGGGCGGAGGACGAGGTCTATATGGCGCAAACCCCGGGCTATCTCGCCGCCAACCAGCCGATGCAGGATGTCAGTGAGCTGCGCCTGCTGGCCGGTATGGACGCCGCGCTCTACCAGCGCCTGCTCCCCTTCGTCTGCGTCCAGCCGGATGACGCGCTGCAGGTCAATATCAACACCCTGCGCCCCTCCCAGGCTGCCCTGCTGGTGGCCCTCTTTCCCGGCGATCTGACGCTGCAGGAGGCGCAACAGCTGCTGCACAACCGCCCGCGAACCGGGTGGAGCAGCGTCGCCGCCTTTCTCGCGCAGCCGACGCTGCAGAAAACCGATACCACGCTTGCCCGTCCCTGGCTGACGGTGCACAGCACACGCTTTATCGCCGCCTTTACCGTGGTGACCGGCAATCTCCGCTTTCAGCTGCACAGCGTCCTGCAACAATCGGGGCGCACCTTTACCGTCGTCCAGCGGCGATATGGACTCTCTATGGTGGTCGATGAATAAGATTAACGCTTCTCCCCAGGCCATGCTGATCGTGCGCCTCGCCGCTACGCAGGCGCCGCTGCACTGGCAACTCTTTGCCCCCGGCGAGCCGCACCACGAGGCCAGCGGCCGGTGGCCGGCTGACGACGCCAGCCCTTTCCCGGCGCTGGCGGCGCATTACCCTGCCTGGGTGCTGATCCCGGCCAGCGACTGCGCGTTTCACTCGCTCACCCTGCCAGCGGGCCTGCGTAAACCGCCGCTGCAGGTCGCCCCGTTTCTGCTGGAAGAGCAACTGGCCGACGATGTCGAAGCCACTCATTTTGCTCTGCTCCACCGCCAGCAGGCCCAGTGTGAGATCGTCGCCGTACAGCGGCAAAAAATGCACGACTGGCTGGCCCGCTGCGAGTCGCTCTCCTTAAGGCTCCTGGCGTTGACGCCCGACGTGCTGGCCCTGCCCTGGCATCCGCCGGCGTGGAGCGCGGTGCAGGCGGACGAGCAGTGGCTGATCCGCCACCAGCCATGGAGCGGCATGGCGGCGGAAAGTCCCTGGCTGGCGGAGCTGCTGCAGAGCGAGGCGGAAGAACCAGTCATCGACAGCTATTCACCGCCGCCCGAAGCGCCGGGCGTCTGGCGGGCGCAACCTGCGCAGACATTGCTGACCCTTGCCGCACGCCATCCGGCGGCGCTGAAGCTCAGTCTGCTGCAGGGGGAGTTCGCTCTCCGGCGGCGGCGGCTGGCGCAGGCGAGCTGGCGTCCGGCGCGGTATGCTGCGCTGGCTCTGGCGCTGCTGGTGGGGACAAACAGCGTGCTGGACCATCTCGATCTGGCGCGCCAGGCCGAGGCGGCGCAGCAGGCCAGCCGGGCCTTCTATCGCCACTGGTTTCCGGCGGAGAAAAAGGTAATTAATCCGCGACTGCAGATGCAGCAGCACCTGCAGGCTCTGGCCCGTCAGGCGCATCACGCCCCCCTTGTCGATCGCCTCAGCGCCTTGCAAAACATCCTCAGCGACACGCCAGGGATCCGTCTGCGGGCGCTGAGCTGGGATGCCGCGGGCAACCGTCTGCAGCTGGAAATCGCCGCGGTCTCTTCCCGGGCGCTGGAGCAGTTTACCCAGCGGGCGCAGCCGCGGTTTCGCGTCCGGCCGGGCGACATGATCACGAAACCGGATGGCATTGAAGGACAACTGACGCTGGAGGAAATCGATGGCTAATCTGCTTATCTGGTGGCGGCAGCGCACACCGTCCGAGCAGCGCCTGCTGCTGTGCCTCGCGGGGCTGCTGGTGGTCTGCGCCCTCTGGTATGGACTGTGGCAGCCCTGGCGAGCCCGCGAGGCGCAGTGGCGGCAAACCCTGGTGAAAGAACAGGCCAGCCTGCGCTGGATGACGGAGCAGGCTCCGCGCCTGCAGCAGCTCAGCCAGCAGCCCACGCCTGCGGCAAAAGAGGCCCTCACCGCGCTGGTGATGCGCGAGGCGGCGAGCCACGGGCTGGCCGTCGTCCGCCTGCAGCCGCAGGGAAAACGTCTGCAGGTCACCCTCCAGCCCTGTACCTTCCAGGCGCTGATCGACTGGCTGGACGCCCCGGCGATGCGCGGCGTCAACGCGGTTTCGCTGTCCGTGACCGGGCAGCCGTCGCGGCCCGGCTGGGTCACGGTCAACCATCTGCTGCTGGAGCGCGACGATGAAAGCTAAAGCGATCGCCGGTGGACTGCTGCTGGTGCTCTATCTGTTGTGGCTCGCCGCCACGGCTCCGGCGCGCCTGCTGACCCCCATGCTGCCGCCCGGCGTTCAGGTGGGCCACCTCAGCGGCAGCGTCTGGCGCGGCGAGGCGCAGCCGATCTACTGGCATGGCGAACGGCTTGAACGACTGGCGTGGTCGCTGACCCTGGCTGGCTGGCAGATCGCGCTCAGCGATCCGCGCGGGGTGGAAGGCCAGGCCCGGCTGTGGGGCCTGCGCGAACTGAGCCTGCAGGAGGGGCGGCTCACCGCTCCCGCCAGCCTGCTCAGCCGCTGGTTGATGCCAACGATGCCGGTCAGCGCGGATGGGGAAGTCACCTTCACCCTCACCGAAGGGCGGTTCAGTGACGGGCGCTGTCGGCAAATTACCGCCGGTGGCGCGCTGTGGCGGCAGGCCCGACTGCACTCCCCGGTCGGCAGCCTGGAGCTGGCTCAGGTTAATGGCACCTTCCGCTGCACGGCAGACGGCGCCGTGGCGCTGACCCTCCGTCAGGACTCTCATCAGCTGAGCCTCAGCGGCCAGGGAACCCTGTCGCCCGATGGCCGCTATCTGTTTCGCGGTACGCTGCAGCCCCGGCAGGGGATGCCGCCGCTGCTGGCACTGCTGGTCACGCGCCCGACAGGGAATAACGCCCCGGGCCCGACGCCGTGGCAGCTACAGGGAAAATGGTTACACCAGGAGCAAAAATGACGACATTAGCCGCATTATCGCTGCACTTCCCCCTTGTCTGGTATGGCTTCCTGCTGCTGTTCGGTCTGGCGCTGGGCAGCTTTTACAATGTGGTGATCTATCGTCTGCCGCGCATGCTGACCCAGACCGCGGACGATGAGCGGATAACCCTCAGCACCCCGGGATCATCCTGCCCGCAGTGCCGCCAGCCGATCGCCTGGCGGGACAATATCCCGCTGCTCAGCTTCTTCTGGCTGGGCCGTCGCGCCCGCTGCTGTCAGGCGAGCATCGCGTGGAGCTATCCGCTGACCGAGCTGGCCACCGGCCTGTTGTTTATGCTCGCCGGGGCATTGCTCGCGCCGGGCCTGCCGCTGGCGGGCGGGCTGGTGCTACTCTCGTTCCTGCTGATACTGGCGCGGATTGACGCCCGGACCCAGCTGCTGCCCGACCGTCTGACGCTGCCCCTGCTGTGGGCCGGGCTGCTGTTCAATCTTAACGAGGTGTACATTGCCCTGCCGGAGGCGGTCGCCGGGGCGATGGCCGGTTATCTGGCGCTGTGGTCGGTGTACTGGCTGTTCCGCCTGCTGACCGGGAAAGAGGCGCTGGGCTATGGCGATTTTAAGCTGCTGGCGGCGCTGGGCGCCTGGTGCGGCTGGCAGGTTCTGCCGCAGGTGCTGTTGCTCGCTTCGGCCAGCGGGCTGGTATGGACCCTGCTGCAACGCCTGTGGACCCGGCAGTCGCTACAGCAGCCGCTGGCCTTTGGCCCCTGGCTGGCGCTGGCGGGAGGGGGCACTTTTCTCTGGCAGCAGATGGTCTAGCGTTTACGAGCCGACTGGCCGGGCAGGATACCGCCCGGCAGCGGCGGCTACGAATATTTTTTGCTACGGCGGGTCGGGGCGGTGTTGGCCGGATCGTCCGGCCAGACGTGTTTCGGGTAGCGTCCCTTCATCTCTTTCTGCACCTCACGGTAGCTCCCCTGCCAGAAGGCGCTCAGGTCGCGGGTGATCTGCAGTGGACGCTGGGCGGGCGACAGCAGCTCCAGCACCAGCGGCACTCGCCCCTCGGCGATCACCGGGTTCGTGGCTTCGCCGAACATCTCCTGCATACGCACCGCCAGCGCCGGCGGGTTTTCCGCATGGTAGCGGATCGCCAGACGACTGCCGGTCGGCACGGTATAGTGCGTCGGCAGCTCGCGATCCAGCTTCTGGCGCAGCGGCCACGGCAGCCAGTCCTGGAGCGCCTGACGCAGATCCAGCGCCTTCAGCGCCCGCAGGGAATGGACGCCGTTCATCTGCGGCAACAGCCATGCCTCCAGCGAAGCCAGTAGCGAAGCGTCATCCACCGCGGGCCATGCCTCTTCCGGCAGCCACTGCGCCGCGCAGTGCAGCCGCAGGCGCAGCTGCTCGGCCTCTGGCGTCCAGTTAAGCACCCCGAGGCCTTTCTCACGAATACCGTTGAGCATCGCCTGATGCAGCTCCGCCTCAGAGGGCTTCGCCAGCGGCTGGGTCTTGATCACCAGCTGGCCTATTACCGTCCGCCGCCAGGCTTTCAGGGTACCCTGGGCCTCATCCCACTCCACCGTGTCGGAACGCTGCGCCAGCTCGGGACGGGCGGCGATCAGCTCGCCGATATCCACCGGCAGAGCCAGCAGCATGCGGGCATCCGGCGAGGCGCTGCCCTGCAGCAGCAGCGGAGCGATCAGCCACTCGTGGCGGCCGAGCGCGTCGTCGGCGTCCAGCATCGCGCCCATGCCGTTCGCCAGCTGGTAGCGCCCCTCCTGGCCGCGGCGACGAGCGATGCGATCGGCGAAGGCCGACGCCAGCAGCGCCGCCATTTCTCCGGCATCGGGCTGGCCGCCGCGGCGGGCCAGACGCTTCATCAGCTGCTGCGCCCGCTGCTGCCAGTTGGCCTGCTGGCGGGAAAAGACAGCGCCCAGATCCACCAGCCCGCCGCGCGGCGGCTCCTCGAGGATCGCCGCCAGCCGCGGCTCGTTGCCAAGGGTCGCCATTTTGCGGCCAAACGCCGACAGCCGCTCGCCGTCCAGCGCCGACAGCGCCTCCAGCAGGCGGCGCGCAGCGGCCAGGTTGACCGCCGGCGGTTGATCCAGCCAGGCCAGGGCGGCCGGATCGTGGCAGCCCCACTGCAGCAGCTCCAGCAGCAGCGCCGACAGATCGCTGTGCAGGATCTCCGGTTCGCTCTGCGCCGCCGCCCGTTCGGCCTGTTCTTTGCCGAGCAAATGCAGGCAGATCCCCGGGGAGAGGCGTCCGGCGCGCCCGGCGCGCTGCGTCATTGATGCCTGGCTGATGCGCTGCGTCACCAGCCGGGTCAGCCCGGTGCGCGGGTCGAAGCGGGCGACCCGCTCCTGGGCGCTGTCGACCACCAGGCGGATCCCCTCGATGGTCAGACTGGTCTCGGCAATGTTGGTGGCCAGCACCACTTTGCGCTTTCCGGCTGGCGCCGGAAGGATCGCTTTGCGCTGCTCGCTTAAGGGCAACGCGCCATACAGCGGGCAGAGAATGACATCCTCCGCCACGCGCTCCGTCAGCTGTTCCTGAACGCGCTGGATCTCGCCGACGCCGGGCAGAAACAGCAGCATCGACCCCGGTTCCTGCCGCAGGAGATCCGCCGCCGCGACCGCCACCGCCTCATCAAAACGCTGGTGCGCGGAGAGCGGGCTGAAGCGACGCTCCACCGGATAAGCGCGCCCCTCCGAGACCACCACCGGCGCGTCAGGCAGCAGACGCTGCAGGCGATCGTTATCGAGGGTCGCCGACATAATCAGCAGCTTGAGATCGTCACGTAACCCCTGCTGGACGTCGAGCAGCAGGGCCAGGGCCAGATCCGCCTGCAGGCTGCGCTCGTGAAACTCATCGAGGATCACCAGCCCCACGCCCGCCAGCTCTGGATCGCGCTGGATCATGCGCGTCAGGATCCCCTCCGTAACCACCTCCAGGCGGGTCTGCGGCCCGACGCAGGTTTCGGCGCGCATGCGGTAACCCACGGTCTCCCCCGCCTTTTCGCCAAGTAATTCAGCCAGCCGCTGCGCGACATTACGCGCCGCCAGGCGCCTCGGCTCCAGCAGGATAATGCGTCCCGCGATGTGGCCCTCGGCGAGGATCTGCAGCGGCAGCCAGGTCGATTTCCCGGCGCCGGTCGGCGCATTGAGCAAAACCTGCGGCGCATGCTGCAGGGCGGATAACAGTTCTGGGAGGACAGCGGCAACCGGCAATGAGGACACAAAAGGCTCCGGGGGTTAACATTCAGGGGCTCGCATTGTAGCATCCCCCTAATTCATTACCGAGTCTCTATCATGTCTGAGCCGAAAAGGCTGTTTTTTGCGCTTGAACTGCCGTCTGTCGTCCAGAAGCAGATTGTCCAGTGGCGGGCAACGCACTTCCCCGAAGATGCCGGCAGGCCCATCGCGGCGGATAATCTTCATCTGACGCTGGCGTTTCTCGGCGAGGTGAGCGCGGAAAAACAGCGGGCGCTGGCCGCCCTTGCCGGCCGCCTGCGTCAGCCGGGCTTTACCCTGACGCTGGACGATGCCGGACAGTGGCTGCGCTCGCGGGTGGTGTGGCTCGGAACCCGTCAGCCGCCGCGCGGCCTGCTGCAGCTCGCCAGCATGCTGCGCGCTCAGGCGGCGCGCAGCGGCTGCTACCAGAGCCCGCAGCCGTTTCACCCGCATATTACCCTGTGGCGCGACGCCCGCCAGGCGGTGCCGATCCCGGCTCCCGGCTTTCGCTGGACGTTTCCGGTGAACGAGTTCGTGCTGTTTGAGTCCAGCTTTAGCCGCGGGCGCACGCGCTACACGGCGCTGGAACGTTATCCGTTTGATAAGGAAAGTTGATGCAGTTTGATCCGCCGTTGCAGCCCGCCATTTTGCTTAAACGTTACAAACGATTTCTTGCTGACGTGGTCACCCCCGATGGTCGCGAGCTGACGCTCCACTGCCCGAATACCGGGGCAATGACCGGTTGCGCCGCCCCGGGCGACACCGTCTGGTATTCCACCTCGGCCAATGCGAAGCGCAAATATGCCCACACCTGGGAATTAACTGAAACGCAGCAAGGCGCGATTATTTGCGTCAATACGCTGCGCGCAAATTCGCTGGCGAAAGAGGCGATTTCTGCCGGGATAATTCCTGAACTTTCAGGCTATAACCAGCTGAAAAGCGAAGTGAAATATGGCGAAGAAAATAGCCGTATCGATATTATGTTACAGGCAGATGACCGACAAAACTGCTATATTGAAGTGAAATCGGTTACGTTGGCGGAGAAAGAATACGGTTATTTCCCCGATGCAGTGACCACGCGCGGCCAGAAGCACCTGCGGGAGCTGATGGCCGTCGCGGCGAATGGCGACCGCGCGGTGATTTTATTTGCCATCCTGCATTCGGCAATTGACCGTTTTTCTCCCGCGCATCATATTGATGCCAGATACGCACAGCTGTTAACAGAAGCCCAGGACAAGGGGGTGGAAATTCTCGCCTGGAAAGCGGAACTTTCTACGACGAGGATGACTCTGAATAAGCCGATCGCCGTGGTGTTAAACCCCGGTAAATAAGTGGCTAAATAGTGTTCGGGTCGCAAGCGCGAATACGCTTTTCTTCACAGGGTTGTCAAGTGTAACGTTTAGATAATTGCTATCCGGAAAAGCATCTGCTATTTATAGCGGCCTGATTTTCCCCCACATGGGGATCGATAGTGCGTGTTAAGGAGAAGCAACATGCAAGAAGGGCAAAACCGTAAAACATCGTCCCTGAGTATTCTCGCCATCGCTGGGGTGGAGCCGTACCAAGAGAAACCGGGCGAAGAGTATATGAACGAAGCCCAGCTGGCGCACTTCAAGCGTATTCTTGAAGCATGGCGTAATCAACTCAGGGATGAAGTGGATCGCACCGTATCGCACATGCAGGATGAAGCAGCTAACTTCCCGGACCCGGTAGACCGTGCCGCCCAGGAAGAAGAGTTCAGCCTGGAACTGCGTAACCGCGACCGCGAACGTAAACTGATCAAAAAGATCGAGAAAACGCTGAAAAAAGTTGAAGACGAAGACTTCGGCTACTGCGAATCCTGCGGCGTGGAGATCGGCATTCGCCGTCTGGAAGCGCGTCCGACAGCGGATCTGTGCATTGACTGCAAAACCCTGGCGGAAATTCGCGAAAAACAGATGGCGGGCTAATCCCCTGCTGCCTCACTCTCTGGCGGGAGTCTCTCCCGCCTGGTTCTGTTGTCCGTACCATGACTGACTCACACTATATAGGGCGCTTTGCTCCCTCCCCCTCCGGTGAACTCCACTTCGGCTCTCTGATTGCCGCGCTCGGCAGCTACCTGCAAGCCCGCGCGAACCAGGGTATCTGGCGTGTTCGTATTGAAGATATCGATCCACCGCGCGAAGTCCCCGGGGCCGCCGATACCATCCTGCGCCAACTTGACCACTATGGCCTGCACTGGGATGGCGACGTGCTCTGGCAGTCGCAACGGCACGAGGCCTACCGCGAGGCGCTGGCGTGGCTGGGCGAGCAGGGGCTGAGCTACTACTGCACCTGCACCCGTGCGCGGATCCACGCCGTCGGCGGGATTTACGATGGTCACTGCCGCGACCTTGGGCTGGGGGCGGAAAACGCCGCGCTGCGCCTGCGCCAGACTCGCCCGGTGCTGCAGTTTAGCGACCGCCTGCGCGGCACGCTCGTCGCCAATGAGCCGCTGGCGCGGGAGGATTTTATTATCCACCGTCGCGACGGGCTGTTTGCCTATAATCTGGCGGTGGTGGTCGATGACCACTTCCAGGGGATCACCGAGATCGTTCGCGGCGCCGATCTGATTGAGCCGACGGTGCGGCAGATTTCGCTGTATCAGCATTTTGGCTGGCAGGCCCCGGACTATCTCCATCTGCCGCTGGCTCTCAATGCTGACGGGAATAAACTCTCTAAACAAAACCACGCGCCGGCGCTGCCGGAAGGCGATCCACGCCCCGAAATCGTCCGGGCGCTCCGCTTTCTGAATCAGGCAATCCCCGGGGAGTGGCAGGCCCTGAGCATCGACGATTTACTCGCCCAGGCCGTCGCCAACTGGCAGCCGGCGAAAATCGAGCATTCTCAAATGGCTCCCGCTGAGCTATGATTAGCCGCTATTTTTACACTGTACAGTTGATCTGAAGTCCGTCTGACACTACGAGGTGCACCATTTTTACCCGAGTCGCTAATTTTTGCCGTAAGGTGCTAAGCCGTGAGGAGCGCGAGGCAGAAGCCGCCGTCGAACCAACGCCTATGACGGTGATCCCGCGTGAGCAGCATGCTATTTCCCGCAAAGATATCAGTGAAAACGCCCTCAAGGTCATGTACCGCCTCAACAAGGCGGGCTACGAATCCTGGCTGGTCGGCGGCGGCGTCCGCGACCTGCTGCTTGGCAAAAAGCCAAAAGATTTTGACGTCACCACCAACGCCACGCCGGATCAGGTACGCAAGCTGTTCCGCAACTGCCGTCTGGTTGGGCGACGTTTCCGCCTGGCGCATGTCATGTTCGGGCCGGAAATTATTGAGGTCGCCACCTTCCGTGGCCATCACGAAGGGCACACCACCGATCGCGTCACCTCCCAGCGGGGCCAGAACGGCATGCTGCTGCGCGATAACATCTTCGGCTCGATCGAGGAAGATGCCCAGCGTCGCGACTTCACCATCAACAGCCTCTATTACAGCGTGGCGGACTTTACCGTCCGCGACTACGTCGGCGGTATGAAGGACCTGCAGGATGGCGTGATCCGCCTGATCGGCAATCCGGAAACCCGTTATCGTGAGGATCCGGTGCGGATGCTGCGCGCCGTGCGCTTTGCCGCCAAGCTGAATATGACCATCAGCCCGGAAACGGCTGAACCGCTGCCGCGCCTGGCCGCCCTGCTCCACGACGTGCCACCGGCACGTCTGTTCGAGGAGGTGCTCAAGCTGCTGCAGGCCGGGTATGGCTACCAGACCTACATGCTGCTGCGGGAATACAACCTGTTCCAGCCGCTGTTCCCAACCATCACCCGCTACTTTACCGAGCGCGGCGACAGCCCGATGGAGCGGATCATCAGCCAGGTGCTGAAGAATACCGATACCCGCATTCATAACGACATGCGCGTCAACCCGGCTTTCCTCTTCGCAGTGATGTTCTGGTATCCGCTGCTGGAAACGGCGCAGAAAATCGCCCAGGAGAGCGGTCTGGCGTACTACGACGCCTTTGCCCTGGCGATGAACGATGTGCTGGATGAAGCCTGCCGCACGCTGGCGATCCCTAAGCGCATCACCACCCTTATTCGTGATATCTGGCAGCTGCAGCTGCGCATGTCCCGTCGCCAGGGCAAACGCGCCTGGAAGCTGATGGAGCATCCGAAATTCCGCGCCGCCTATGACCTGCTGGAGCTGCGCGCAGGCGCCGAGAACAACCACGAACTGCAGCGCCTGACCAAATGGTGGGGCGAATTCCAGGTCGCCGCGCCGCCGGCGCAAAAAGATATGCTCAACGACCTCGGGGACGATCCGGCGCCGCGCCGTCGCCACCGTCGTCCGCGCAAGCGCGCGCCGCGCCAGGGTAACGCATGACCCTGGTCTATATCGCCCTTGGCAGTAACCTTGCTTCTCCCCTGGAGCAGGTACAAGCGGCTATCCACGCGCTTGGCGATATTCCGCACAGCCGCGTGGTAAACGTCTCTTCGTTCTACCGCACGCCGCCGCTGGGCCCGCAGGATCAGCCGGACTATCTCAACGCTGCCGTTGCGCTGGACACTACGCTGACCCCTGACGCGCTGCTCGATCACACTCAGCGCATCGAGCTGCAGCAGGGACGAGTGCGTAAAGCCGAACGCTGGGGGCCGCGTACGCTCGACCTCGACATCATGCTGTTTGGCGACGCGGTCATCAACAGCGAGCGCCTGACCGTTCCGCACTACGATATGAAAAACCGCGGCTTTATGCTCTGGCCGCTGTTTGAGATCGCTCCTGACCTCCGTTTTCCTGACGGCCTGGCGCTGCGCGCCGTGCTGGATAATCTCGGCGCGGAAAAGCCCGCCAGCTGGTAATCCCCTCGCCTTTTTTAGCATTTGCGGCGATCGTCGTAATCGGTTGCCCAAAATCATTGCCCCTCTGAATGCTGCTGTTAGAATGCCGGTTAATATGACTTTCATCATCAGGAAATGTTATGAAACCGACCACCATTGCCCTGCTGCAGAAATGCAAACAGGAAAAGAAGCGCTTTGCCACCATTACCGCCTACGACCACAGCTTCGCGAAGCTGTTCGCCGATGAAGGCATCAATGTACTGCTGGTGGGCGACTCGCTGGGAATGACGGTGCAGGGTCACGACTCCACCCTGCCGGTTACCGTGGAAGATATCGCCTATCACACCCGCGCCGTCCGCCGCGGCGCGCCGAACAGTCTGCTGCTTGCCGACCTGCCGTTCATGGCCTACGCCACCCCCGAGCAGACCTTTGAAAACGCCGCCATCGTCATGCGCGCTGGCGCCAATATGGTCAAACTCGAGGGCGGCGCCTGGCTCGCCGACACCGTGAAGATGCTGGCGGAACGCGCGGTACCGGTTTGCGGCCATCTTGGCCTGACGCCGCAGTCGGTGAACGTATTCGGCGGGTATAAAGTGCAGGGCCGCGGCGATGCGGCGCAAACTCTGTTTGAAGACGCGTTAGCGCTGGAGGCGGCTGGGGCGCAGCTGCTGGTGCTGGAGTGCGTGCCGGTCGAACTGGCGAAGCGCATCACCGAAGCCCTGACCATTCCGGTGATCGGCATCGGCGCAGGCAACGTTACCGACGGGCAAATCCTCGTAATGCATGATGCTTTCGGCATTACCGGCGGCCACATTCCGAAATTTGCCAAGAATTTCCTTGCCGAAGCGGGCGACATCCGCGCCGCGGTGCGGCAGTATATTGCCGAAGTCGAATCCGGGGTCTATCCGGGCGAAGAACACAGTTTCCATTAAGGAGTCTTGTTGTGCTGATTATTGAATCCGTGCTGCTGCTGCGTCAGCATATCCGCCGTTTGCGTCAGGAAGGTAAGCGTATTGCGCTGGTTCCGACAATGGGCAACCTGCATGATGGTCATATGAAACTGGTTGATGAAGCCAAAGCCAGCGCGGACGTGGTGGTGGTCAGTATTTTCGTCAATCCGATGCAGTTTGACCGCGTCGATGACCTGGCGCGCTACCCGCGCACCCTGCAGGATGATTGCGAAAAGCTGAACAAGCGTCATGTCGATTTTGTCTTCGCGCCGACGCCGGCGGAAGTTTACCCTCAGGGCACCGAGGGCCAGACTTATGTCGACGTTCCGGGACTGTCCACCATGCTCGAAGGCGCCAGCCGCCCGGGCCATTTCCGCGGCGTATCGACCATCGTCAGTAAGTTGTTCAACCTGGTCCAGCCTGACGTTGCCTGCTTCGGCGAGAAAGACTTCCAGCAGCTGGCGCTGATCCGCAAAATGGTCGCCGACATGGGCTACGATATCGAGATCATCGGCGTACCGATCGTCCGCGCGAAAGATGGCCTGGCGCTGAGTTCGCGCAATGGCTACCTGACCGCTGACCAGCGCAAAATCGCCCCGGGTCTGTATAAGGTGCTAAGCGCGGTGGCGGAAAAACTGGCCGCCGGCGATCGCCAACTCGACGAGATTATCGCTATCGCTGAACAAGAGCTGAATGAAAAAGGCTTCCGCGCCGACGACATTCAGATCCGCGATGCCGACACCCTGCTTGAGCTGACCGATGCCAGCCAGCGTGCGGTGATCCTGATGGCCGCCTGGCTGGGTCAGGCCCGCCTGATCGACAACCAGATCGTCACGCTCGCTCAGTAGACAGCGGGTAAATATCGGGCAATACTGCCCGGGCTTTTCTCAGGGCGGGCGCCGTGTCCGCACTGCTACATTAAGGTTGAAGGGTAGAAGTTATGATGCGTAATATGCTGCAGGGCAAGCTCCACCGCGTAAAAGTCACGCAGGCGGACCTGCACTATGAAGGTTCTTGCGCCATTGACCAGGACTTCCTGGATGCGGCCGGTATTCTGGAGAATGAAACCATTCATCTCTGGAACGTCACCAACGGCAACCGTTTCTCCACCTACGCCATTGCCGCCGAGCGGGGCTCCCGGATCATCTCCGTTAACGGTGCCGCCGCACACTGCGCCAGCGTCGGCGATATTTTGATCATCGCCAGCTTCGTTACGATGTCGGATGAAGAAGCGCGTAACTGGCAGCCTAACATCGCCTACTTCGAAGGCGATAACGAAATGAAACGCCAGGCGAAAGCCATTCCGGTACAGGTCGCCTGATGGCCGCGGCGCTGTGCTCAGGCACAGCGCTGGTATTACCCCTGCGGCTGATTACTGATCAGCCGCGACATCGTCTCCAGCGAATCCGTGCGTAAAATATATAAGCGCTTCAGCAGAAACGGATTATCCCCCGGCTTCACCTTCCCCCGCACCGTCGTTACCGCCATATGAAACCCGGCGTCATTCGCCGCCTGTACCGCGGTGGCGTTATAGCCGCCGAAGGGGTAGGAAAGGTAAAGAACGTGCGGATTAAACTGGCCCAGCGCCCGACGCGAGCGGGCAAAATCAAACAGAATATTGTGGTAATTACGGCTGAATAAGATCGGTCGCCGGTAGGCGTCCACCCGATGCAGAAAATGGGTATGCGACTGAATATCAAAGACGTCCTGAATCTGGCGTAGCTCGGAAATGCTCATAAACTGCAGCGATTTCGGATCCCATTTTTGCGGATAGCGCTTAATGCGCGAGGAGATAATAAAGGCGGTGGCGTGGAAGCCGTACTGTTTCAGCACCGGATAGGCGTAGCGGTTTACCGATTTCAGACCATCATCGAAAGTGATCGCCACCGCCCGCGCCGGGAGATTGATTTTATTGCGCACATAGCCTTCGAGCTGGTACAGGGTCAGCGTGGTGTAGCCCTGATCGCGCAGCCAGGTCATCTGGTTATTGAAGGCGCGTACCGAGGTGGTGGTCGACGTATGACGAAACCGGGTGTTCTCTTCGTCGCGCAGAATATGGTGATAGGTCAGCACGGGAATGCCATTATCTTCCTGCGCATCCAGACTGCTGACCCACGCCAGCCGGTCGCCAATGCGGATCTGAAACCAGGTCTGATTAAGCCGGTCCTTCAGCTTGCTGAGGATCGGATAGCGCAGATTCGTGGCCAGCGTGCCGAACGGCGCGCTGCTTACCGAGGGTGCGTCATAGAGCGGAGTGTCTTTCCAGGTGAGTAAATTCTGGTTACTCAACGGCTTATTGAGATCCCCTAAACGGTCCTCCACCCGCTGCTTACCCTGTACCGGCTCGAGATGGCCTTTATCAATAAATCCGGTGCCGAAACCGAAACGAAATTCATAATAGTCAGCCGCCGTCGGGACGACCGCGAGGATCTGCCCGGCACGCACATTGCCGACGCTTATGACATGGTTCCCCACCTGCGCCCAGATAACCGCATCTTCGGTGGTTTGCATATAGCGTACAGGCTTGCCCTGCTGGCTAAGCAGGCTGGCAGAGGCGCTGAGCGAGGTCAGTAAAAGAAGCAGAGTAAAAATTCGGGCAAGCATGCGCATCGAACCGGTCAACCATCAACGGCCGCTATTGTAACAAAAGCGGCATCAATGCCGATGCTTAATTTCCGAAGGTATCGTGGCGCAGCCGGAACGGGGGATTTTTCTGCTGTTGATGCCACAGGCTGCTCACCAGCGGCCCACCCGCGCTGACGATAGTCTGGCGAAACGCGTCGCTGCTTAACGTGCCTCGCAGCAGATACATTCGTTCAAGTAATGAATAGCTGATGCCGGAGATGACTTCACAGTGGGTATGCTTGTGACTCATCAGCGCGGCGGCCCGATAAGGCGCCGCACCGGTTTTGTCGGTGAGGAAAATGACCCCATCCCCGGAGTCGGTGGCATGTAGCGCATCGCACATCATCCGGCTCAACATATTGCTGCTGAGATTGCGCCAGTAATTGACCGCCCGGCACTGGGCCAGCGGTCCAAACTTTTGTTCAAGACGATCCAGCATCTCCTGCGCCAGTTCATCGTGACAGGTAATGACCCAACCGAGCATGTTTCCCTCCTTAGCCAGCTAATAATGTAGCAAGGGGAAGGTGACGTATCGGTGATGACGGTCAAAGATAAGCGGTTAGCGCCCCACCTGTTTGCCTCGGGAAGCGCTAACCGTGAGCCGTATCAGCTACGCAGGCCGCGGCCGCGCTGAATTAACGACCAGCAGAGCAGATAGAAGGCGACAATGAAGACCACCAGCACCGCAAAGGTCGTCACCAGCGGGACATCGTTAATCCCGAGGAAGCCGAAGCGGAAACCGCTGATCATGTAGACGATGGGGTTCAGATGCGACAGCCCCTGCCAGAAGGGCGGCAGCAGCGTCAGCGAGTAGAACACCCCGCCGAGGTAGGTCAGCGGCGTCAGCACAAAGGTCGGGATCAGGCTGATGTCATCGAAGGTCTTGGCAAACACGGCGTTCAGCAGGCCGGCCAGCGAGAACAGCACCGCGGTAAGGATCAGCGTCAGGGCGACAAACAGCCATGAGTGAACCTGGAACGGCACGAAGAACAGCGAGACGGCGGTCACCAGGATACCCACGCACAGCCCACGCGCCACCCCGCCGCCCACGTAGCCGGCGATAATCACATGCGTCGGCACTGGCGCCACCAGCAGCTCTTCAATATTGCGCTGAAACTTGGCGCTGAAGAACGACGAGGCGACGTTGGCGTAAGCGTTAGTGATCACCGCCATCATGATCAGGCCCGGGACGATAAACTGCATATAGGTAAAACCATACATTTCGCCGATACGCGAGCCGATCAGGTTGCCAAAAATGACGAAGTACAGGGTCATGGTGATCACCGGCGGCACCAGCGTCTGCACCCAGATGCGCATAAAACGGTGGATCTCTTTGGTCCAGATGCTTTTCAGCGCGACCCAATAAAGCTGCATCATGCTGACTCTCCTTTTCGCTCATGCACCAGCGTGACAAACAGCTCTTCCAGACGGTTGGCTTTGTTACGCATACTCAATACCTGTACCCCCTGAGCGCTCAGTTGGGCAAAGACGCTGTTAATCCCCTGCTCGCGCAGGACCTCCACTTCCAGCGTCGACGTATCGACCAGCTGGTACTGGTAGCCTTCGAGCTTCGGTACCGGGCTTTTTGGCGCGAGATCGAGAATAAAGGTCTCAGACTTCAGCTTTGACAGCAGCGCTTTCATCGACGTGTTTTCCACCAGCGTCCCATGCTGGATGATGCCGATGTTGCGACACAGCATTTCCGCCTCTTCGAGATAGTGGGTGGTCAGGATAATGGTGGTGCCGCGATCGTTGAGATCCTTGAGAAAGCCCCACATGGAGCGACGCAGTTCAATATCCACGCCAGCGGTAGGCTCATCGAGGATCAGTAGCTTCGGCTCATGCATTAACGCGCGGGCGATCATCAGCCGGCGCTTCATCCCGCCCGAGAGCATCCGCGCGCGTTCGTTGCGTTTTTCCCACAGATCGAGCTGTTTTAAGTATTTTTCGCTGCGAGCGATGGCTTCTTTACGCTCAACGCCGTAGTAGCCCGCCTGGTTAACAACGATCTGCTGCACAGTCTCGAAGGGGTTAAAGTTAAACTCCTGCGGTACCAGGCCAAGCTGACGCTTGGCGTTGACGACGTCTTTCTCCAGATCGTAGCCAAAGACATTGACCTGACCAGAGGTTTTGTTCACCAGCGAGCTGATGATGCCGATCGTCGTGGATTTTCCGGCCCCGTTCGGGCCCAGCAGGGCATAAAAATCCCCCGCTTCGACCTGCAGGTCGATTCCCCGCAGCGCCTGAACTCCGCCGGGGTAGGTTTTTTTGAGCTGTTTTAATTCCAGAGCAATGGTCATTAAATATCTCTTCTCGAGTCGTGACACGTATTTACCCGTCTAACGCACGTTTCGCGCTATACGGGCGCTGGCGCGGCCAGCGTACCACTAGCCTGAAGTATCACGGGTTAAGATGGTTTTAAAAAAGGTGAGCTTACCCTATATTAGCGCAACGCACTTACTTGGTTACAGGCCGTAAACGTCCATGAATGATATAGATACACTCATCAGCAACAATGCACTATGGTCAAAAATGCTGGTGGAAGAGGACCCCGGCTTTTTCGAAAAACTGTCGCAGGCGCAGAAACCACGCTTTCTGTGGATTGGCTGTTCTGACAGCCGTGTTCCGGCTGAGCGACTCACCGGCCTGGAGCCTGGCGAACTGTTTGTCCATCGTAACGTGGCGAATCTGGTGATCCACACCGACCTGAACTGTCTGTCGGTGGTGCAGTATGCCGTCGATGTCCTCGAAGTCGAGCACATTATTATCTGCGGCCACTACGGCTGCGGCGGCGTGCAGGCGGCAGTGGAGAACCCGGAGCTGGGACTCATCGACAACTGGCTCCTGCACATCCGCGATATCTGGTTTAAGCACAGCTCGCTGCTGGGTGAAATGCCGGAGGAGCGCCGTCTGGATACCCTGTGTGAACTGAACGTGATGGAGCAGGTGTACAACCTGGGACATTCGACGATTATGCAATCGGCGTGGAAGCGCGGACAGAAGGTCACCATTCACGGCTGGGCTTACGGCATTCATGACGGACTGCTGCGCGATCTGGATGTCACCGCCGTGAGTCGGGAAACCCTCGAACAGCGCTATCGCCACGGCATCTCCAACCTCAAGATCAAGCACATCAACCACAAATAGCCTTCAGGCTTATCCACCCTGGAGAGCGCGGCGCGCGCTGTCCAGGGTGGATTTCCCCTTACTCGTCCAGCAGGGTGACTTTGCCGATATACGGCAGATGGCGGTAACGCTGAGCGTAGTCGATACCGTAGCCCACGACGAACTCATCCGGAATGGCGAAACCGACAAATTCAACCGGGACATTCACTTCACGGCGGCTCGGTTTATCCAGCAGCGTACAAATAGCCAGCGATTTCGGCTCGCGCAGGCTGAGGATTTCGCGAACTTTAGACAGGGTATTGCCGGAGTCGATGATGTCTTCCACGATCAGAACGTCTTTACCACGGATGTCTTCATCCAGATCTTTAAGGATTTTCACATCACGAGTGGTGGACATGCCGCTGCCGTAGCTGGAGGCGGTCATAAAATCGACTTCATGCGGCACCTGCACTTCACGGCACAGGTCGGCCATGAACATAAATGAGCCGCGCAGCAGCCCCACCAGCACCATTTCGCTGCCGCTGTCCTGATAGTGTTCGTTGATTTGACGACCCAGTTCCGCGATACGCGCTTTGATCTCGGATTCCGGGATCATCACTTCTACAGTATGTTTCATAAGACTAACCATTTGATTCTAAATATAAATCATCAAAGCCGCTGCTTTCGCCCCGACGATGACCGGCAAGCCATCCAGTATACCAGCAAAAAGAAATCTTCGGTGCAGGGATTAATAAAGCCCATTTTGTGATTCCGATCACACTTGTTAAAACCTATAATTAATTGCAGTTAAAAAATTAACAAACACATGAGTAACTTTCTATGGCTGAAACAAAGTCTCAACAATCAAGGCTCCTGGTGACGCTGACTGCGCTATTTGCAGCGTTCTGCGGCCTCTATCTTTTAATCGGCGGAGCATGGCTGGTCGTGCTTGGCGGCTCCTGGTACTACCCTATCGCTGGTCTGGTGATGCTGGGCGTGACCGTAATGCTGTTCCGCGGCAAACGCGCTGCGCTGTGGCTATACGCCGCGCTGCTGCTGGCGACGATGATCTGGGGCGTCTGGGAAGTCGGCTTCGACTTCTGGGCGCTGACGCCGCGTAGCGACATCCTCGTCTTCTTTGGTATCTGGTTGATCCTGCCCTTTGTCTGGCGCCGCCTGCCTATCCCTTCCGCTGGCGCCGTAGGTGCCCTGGTCGTCGCCCTGCTGATTAGCGGCGGCATGCTGACCTGGGCCGGCTTTAACGACCCGCAGGAAGTCAACGGCACCCTGAGCGCCGACGCCACCCCGGCTGCACCCATCTCCACCGTCGCCGACGGCGACTGGCCGGCCTATGGACGTAACCAGGAAGGCCAGCGCTTCTCCCCGCTGAAGCAGATTAACGCTGAGAACGTGAAGAATCTGAAGGAAGCCTGGGTGTTCCGCACCGGCGACCTGAAGCTGCCAAACGATCCGGGTGAAATCACTAACGAAGTGACGCCGATTAAAGTCGGCGACACGCTCTTCCTGTGTACCGCCCACCAGCGTCTGTTCGCCCTCGACGCGGCGACCGGTAAAGAGAAGTGGCATTTTGACCCGCAGCTGAACGCCGATCCGTCGTTCCAGCACGTTACCTGCCGCGGGGTCTCTTATCACGAAGCGAAAGCGGACAACGCGCCTGCCGACGTCGTGGCCGACTGTCCGCGCCGCATTATTCTGCCGGTGAACGATGGCCGCCTGTTCGCGGTGAATGCTGACAACGGTAAGCTGTGCGAAACCTTTGCCAACAAAGGTATTCTCAACCTGCAGACCAACATGCCGGTCACCACGCCGGGCATGTATGAACCCACTTCCCCACCGATTATCACCGATAAGACCATCGTGATTGCCGGCGCGGTCACCGATAACTTCTCAACCCGTGAGCCGTCAGGCGTGATCCGCGGCTTTGATGTGAATACCGGTAAACTCTTGTGGGCCTTCGATCCGGGTGCGAAAGACCCGAACGCCATCCCGAGCGATGAGCACCACTTCACGCTCAACTCACCGAACTCCTGGGCGCCTGCCGCCTACGACGCGAAGCTGGATCTGGTCTATCTGCCGATGGGCGTGACCACCCCGGATATCTGGGGCGGCAACCGCACGCCGGAGCAAGAGCGCTACGCCAGCTCGATTGTGGCGCTGAACGCCACCACCGGTAAACTGGCCTGGAGCTACCAGACCGTCCACCACGATCTGTGGGATATGGACATGCCTTCCCAGCCGACGCTGGCTGACATTGAGGTCAACGGCAAAACCGTGCCGGTCATTTATGCTCCGGCGAAAACCGGTAACATCTTCGTACTGGATCGCCGTAACGGCGAGCTGGTAGTGCCGGCGCCGGAAAAACCGGTTCCGCAGGGTGCTGCCAAAGGGGATTACGTCACCAAAACCCAGCCCTTCTCCGATCTGAGCTTCCGTCCGAAGAAAGATCTCACCGGGGCGGACATGTGGGGCGCCACCATGTTCGACCAGCTGGTGTGCCGGGTGATTTTCCATCAATTGCGTTATGAAGGTATCTTCACCCCGCCGTCCGAGCAGGGCACCCTCGTCTTCCCGGGTAACCTGGGGATGTTTGAATGGGGCGGTATTTCCGTCGATCCGAACCGTCAGGTGGCTATTGCCAACCCGATGGCGCTGCCGTTCGTCTCTAAACTGATCCCGCGCGGCCCGGGTAACCCGATGGAGCCACCGAAAGATGCGAAAGGCTCTGGCACCGAGTCCGGCGTGCAGCCGCAGTACGGTGTCCCGTACGGCGTGACCCTGAACCCGTTCCTGTCGCCGTTTGGCCTGCCGTGCAAACAGCCGGCATGGGGCTATATCTCCGCGCTGGATCTGAAAACCAATGAAGTGGTATGGAAAAAACGTATCGGTACGCCGCAGGATAGTCTGCCGTTCCCGATGCCGGTTAAGCTGCCGTTCACTATGGGTATGCCAATGCTGGGCGGGCCGATCTCCACGGCCGGTAACGTTCTGTTCATTGGCGCGACCGCGGATAATTACCTGCGCGCGTACAATATGAGCAATGGTGAGAAACTATGGGAAGCCCGTCTGCCAGCTGGCGGTCAGGCGACGCCGATGACTTACGAAGTGAATGGCAAACAGTATGTTGTCATCTCTGCCGGCGGTCACGGTTCGTTCGGTACTAAAATGGGCGATTACATCGTCGCCTATGCGCTACCGGATGACGCGAAATAAAACGCAAAACGGCAACGAAAGTTGCCGTTTTTTTGGGTTATCCCAGCTCCCCACGCTTTCGCGCCGTACCGCCCTAAACCGTGAATCCCAACATCATGCCAGTGTCTTCATGCTCCAGCAGATGGCAGTGGGCCATATAGGCAAACTCCTTCGGTGCCGGATGATCAAACTTCACTAACACTTCACTAATTTCACCTTCCACGCGGACGGTGTCTTTCCAGCCGCTACGATGCGCCGCAGGCGGCTTACCGTTCTCGCTGAGGATACGGAACTGGGTGCCGTGGATATGAAACGGATGCAGCATCATGTCGCCCTTACCCGAAATCACCCAGCGCTCATACTGCCCTCTGGCGGCGGCAAACATCGGCACATTCATGTCGAAGGCTTTGCCGTTGATGCGGTTGGCGTTATGGAAATCAAAGCCCTTTCCTGATGACATGCCATGCCCCATGCCGGCCCCGTGGTTCATGTTACTCATGTCGCCGTGGTGCATATTCCCCATGCCGCCCGTCCCGCCATGGCCCATCATGCCGTGGTCCATTCCCGCCATCGCCTGGTCGCCATACTTCTCCATCAGCGCCTGCATGCCCATTCTGTCGAGCATCGGATCCATCGACAGCTGGAGTTGACGCTGCGACAGCCCCGTCAGGGACGGTAACGCCGGCAGAGCGGCCAGGGTATCCAGCAGCTTGCCGGAGGCAGGAATGACCAGCGGCTGGATGCGCAGCACCGGCTGCGGTTTATCAAAAGGCGCAATGGCCATGCCCATCTGGCTCACCGGCAGGGTCACCAGATCAAAAGGTTTTCCGTCGCTGGTGTCCACCAGCACCTCAAAGCGTTCCCCCATTAATACCGGCAATTCATCGACCTTCACCGGCTCGGCCAACAGACCGCCGTCGCTGGCCACCACGTACAGCGGCCGCTTATCGCTGGTCGCAAAATTAAGGGAACGGGCATTGCAGCCGTTTAACAAACGCAGGCGTAGCCAGCCGCGCGGCGCGGCATGTTCGGGATAGAGGGCCCCATTGGTCAGTAGCGTATCGCCAAACCAGCCGACGGCGGCGCTCATCACATCCAGCTGATAGTCGATCTCGCCGGCGGCGGTGAACTTCTTATCCTGGACGATCACCGGCACATCATCGATCCCCCACTGCTTAGGCAGCAGCAGGCGCCCGCTCTCTTCATCCTCGATCAGCACCAGGCCGGCCAGCCCCATCGCCACCTGCCGGCCGGTGCTCCCATGCTGATGCGGATGAAACCAGCAGGTCGCCGCCCGCTGCGTTGGCGTGAAGCTTACCGTGCGGGTGGCGCCCGGCGCGATAACCCCCTGTGGCCCCCCGTCGACCTCGCCCGGTACCTCCAGACCATGCCAGTGCAGCGTGGTCTCTTCCGCCAGCTGGTTAGTAATATCCACCGTGACGGTCTTCCCCTGCGTCAACTGCAGCGCAGGGCCCAGCAGCGACCCGTTGTAGCCCCAGGTAGTGGCATTCAGGGCGCCAAACCGCGTTTTGCCCGCCTGGATCCTGAGCGCGATGCGGTTGCGCGCATCGGCGGCTAACAGCGACGGTATCGGCAGAGCCGGGCTACTGGCGGCAAAGACCGCCCGGCTCCATAACGGCAATGCGCTGGCCATGCCGACCGCGGCGGTCAGTTTGAGGAAGTCTCGACGTTGCATATTCACATCCTTTTATTCTGCGGGCGAATATTTGAGCTTAAACCCTACCGTAACGGGAAGGTCAAGCAGAAGAGTAAGAATAAAGATCGGCGCTGTGTAAAGAAGTATGCTAATTTGAAGCGTCGGTGATCTAATGGTAGAAAAAATGAAGACGCTTTTCAGAACAATGGTACTCGGCAGCCTGCTTGCTCTCTCCGCCAACAGCTACGCGCTCAGCGAATCAGAAGCGGAAGATATGGCTGATTTAACCGCGGTTTTTGTGTTTCTGAAAAACGACTGTGGCTACCAGAACCTGCCCAACACGCAGATCCGTCGCGCACTGGTGTTCTTTGCTCAACAGAACCAGTGGGACCTCAGCAACTATGACAGCTACAACATGAAAGCGCTTGGCGAAGACAGCTATCGCGATCTCAGCGGCATTAACATTCCGACGGCGAAAAAATGCAAAGCGCTGGCCCGCGATTCACTCAGCCTGTTGGCTTACGTTAAATAATGCCTTGCGCGGGCGGCGACGCTCCGCGCCTTTACCATTTCCTTTATCTCACTCGAATAGTTATATTTATTATTGTATATAAATAAATCTTATTCCCCTTCAAACATATCAATCCACCAAATAAATTAAACCCCTACTAATAATGAATTACTAAAAAACTAATAAAATATCATTATTCATATATTGCAAAATAAAAAACACCCTTCTAGAATCCGGTGAAAATATACCTACTTCATGGACTGAAATTGTGAATATCTCGCCGACTCTTCGTATTATCCCGCTTACCGCACTTTTATTAGTGGGCTGTAGCAATACCTCATCTCGCCAGCAGGTAAAGCCGATTACCACGCCGCTAACGTCGCAACAACAGGCTGAGCAGGAGCGCGCTGCCAGCGAACAGGAGCGTATTGAGTCCTGCCGTCAGGCGCTGGATTCGCTTAAAGAGGTGAACCCACAGCAGGCAACTAAACTCAGCAACGAGTTCAATGCTCTGGTGCGCGCGGCGTCACAATATAACAAGGTGCGCGAGAAAGTGGCCGATCCAACCCGGATGGGCATTGACTCCATGTATCAGTTCAAATCTATCAAGCTGTGCTCCGATATCCAAAAAACGCTGATCGATAGCCTGGTACAGCGTGGTGAAAGCAAACAACCATGAACAGAACCGCCACGCTGACCCCAAAAGCACCTCTGCTGATGCTCGCCGCGGCGCTGGCGCTTTTACCCTCATTTTACGCCGGCGCCGCGCCGGCCTTCCTCGACTACGCGCAGCAGCAAACTCAGACGCAAGAAAAAAACGATACTGACACCGTAAAGCAAACGGCAGGGGATCGTCCTAACGCGGATAATAAAAAAAATGCGACCAACACCGCACAGTTGCAAAAAAAAATCATCAGTCAGCAGGCAACGATTGCGCAAAAAGATAAAACTATTCAGCAATTAAAAAAAGAGCTTACCGCCACGCCGTCAGCAGAAACATCCACCGCGAATGACCACGCGGAATTGAATAATAAAATAAAACAATTGCAGAAAGCGTTAGCCGCCGCGACCGCGGAAAATGAGGCGTTGATAAAAAAAGGGAGCGTTGCCCAGAATAATAATCTGCAGCAAAGCCAGACTGCCGCGCTTAAACAGATTCAGCAACTCACCTCGCAGCTTCAAAACGCCGAAACTGAAAATCAGCGGCTCAGCGCGAGCCTCACTACGCTGAATACGGATAAGCAAACGCTGACCACCCGACTGGCCGCCGCGGAAAAAGCACAGCAGACCGCCCTTAACCAGGCCAAAGCCCTCGATACTGACAAGCAGTCGCTTATCACCCGGCTGGCCACCGCGGAAAAAGTCCAGCAGATAGCCCTTAACCAGGCTAAAGCTCTCGATACTGACAAGCAGTCGCTCATGACTCAACTGGCCGCCGCGGAAAAAGCGCAGCAGACCGCGCTCGAGCATGCCAAAGCCCTTGATGCCGACAAGCAGTCGCTCGCCAGCCGGTTGGCAGCCGCGGAAAAAGCCAAACAGACTGCTCTCGAGCAGGCCAAAGCGCTTCAGGCCGACAAACAGCCGCAGGCCACCCAGCTGGCCTCAGTGGAAAAAGCACAGCAGGCGGCTCTCGATAAAGTCAAAGCGCTTGATGCCGATAAGCAGTCTCTCACCGCCCAACTGGCCGCTGCGGAAAAAGCCAAACAGGACGCCCTCGATCAGGTCACCGCACTTAAGGCCGATAAGCAGTCCCTCTCCACCCGGCTCGCCGCTGCGGAAAAAACGCCACCTGGCCACGATACCACCGCCGCGGCCACAAAGAGCGAACCTCCGGAGATGGCGGCGGTTGTTGCGGCCTACCGCCTGCAGGCGGACAAAGACAACGCCCAGCTAAGGATGAAAGAAGACGAAATCCAGTTGCTGAAAACCCAGCTGTCGGTGCAGCCTAAAATCGCGGGTAGCAAGACTGCCAGCGCCAAACTCAACGCCTCGGGCGAGCAGCAGGCTTATGCCATCGGCGCCTCAATGGGCACCGAGGCCCTTAACGTCCTCACCACCCGCCGCACACAGGGAATTATCGTCGATGCCGGACTGGTGCTGCAGGGTATCGAAGATGCCTTTAGCGGGCAGCTTCGCCTCGGAGAACAGGAGCGGAACAAAGCGCTGTTTGACATTTCGCAGCAGGTGTTCCAGAACCTGAATAAAATCGAACAGAAAAACATCAGCGCGGGCAAAAAATATCAACAGGCGTTTGCGCGCAAAAAAGATGTGGTCTTCAAAGAGGGCGTCTACAGTCGTGTCGATTACCTGGGTAAAGGTAAAATAAGCGGCAACGACATAGTCACCGTGGTGATCAAAGAGATGCTGACGGATGGGACAGTGATCAACGATATGGAAGCGAAAGATCAGGCGCTCACCCAGAAGCTGGATGCCTATCCGCCGGTGTTTCGCGGACCGCTGCAACGTCTGCAGAACCACGGTTCCATTACGCTGGTCGTACCGCCCGACAAAGCCTATGGCAGTAAAGGACTACCGCCGAAAATCCCGCCTGGCGCCACGATGGTCTATTCCGTACGAATAGTGGATACGCAACCTGCACCGGCGAAATAGTTCCGCGCCCACCGCCCTCTCCGGGCGGTGGCGTTATCCCTGCCGCATTGCTGCAATAACCGCCGTGCATCCTCATCTATAGTTGTCTATGATGTTGCACTCGTTTTACGGGTGTAACAGATGTTAACGAAGGAGGAGCCTCATCGTGGCCGATTACCCACAGTGGCATGAAACGCTGCATGACCATTTTGGTCAGTACTTTAGCGTTGATAACGTGCTGTACCACGAAAAAACCGATCATCAGGATCTAATCATCTTTGACAACCGCGCTTTTGGCCGGGTGATGGCGCTGGATGGCGTCGTACAAACCACCGAACGCGATGAGTTCATCTACCACGAAATGATGACCCACGTGCCGCTGCTGGCTCACGGCAACGCGAAGCATGTGCTGATCATTGGCGGCGGTGACGGCGCGATGCTGCGCGAAGTCTCTCGTCACCATAGCATCGAAACCATCACCATGGTGGAAATTGACGCTGGGGTAGTCTCATTCTGCCGCCAGTACCTGCCCAACCATAGCGCCGGCGCCTATGATGATCCGCGTTTTACGCTGGTGATTGATGATGGCGTCAATTTTGTTAACCAGACAACGCAAACGTTTGACGTGATCATTTCTGACTGCACCGACCCTATCGGTCCGGGCGAAAGTCTCTTCACTTCAGCTTTTTATGAAGGCTGCAAACGCTGCCTGAACCCGGGAGGCATCTTCGTTGCGCAGAACGGTGTCTGCTTCCTGCAACAGGATGAAGCGGTAGGTAGCCATCGCAAGCTGAGCCACTATTTTCGCGACGTCAGCTTCTACCAGGCGGCAATTCCAACCTATTACGGCGGGATCATGACCTTTGCCTGGGCAAGCGACAACGAAGCGCTACGTCATCTCTCCAGTGAAATCATTCAGGCGCGTTTTCACAAAGCCAACCTGACCTGCCGTTATTACAATCCGGCAATACATACGGCGGCCTTCGCCTTACCACAATATCTGCATGATGCTCTGTCCGCACCGTGACGCGAAGTAAGGGGGTGAACTAAATTGAAAAAATTGAAGCTGCACGGCTTTAACAACCTGACCAAAAGCCTGAGTTTTTGTATCTACGATATCTGTTACGCCAAAACGGCCGAAGAGCGCGACGGCTACATCGCCTATATCGACGAACTCTATAATGCCAATCGCCTGACGGAGATCCTGACAGAAACCTGTTCTATTATTGGCGCCAATATCCTGAATATCGCCCGCCAGGATTATGAGCCCCAGGGCGCCAGCGTGACCATTCTGGTCAGCGAAGAACCTGTCGATCCTAAGCTGATTGACCAGACCGAACACCCCGGCCCGCTACCGGAAACCGTGGTTGCCCATCTCGATAAGAGCCATATCTGCGTGCATACCTACCCGGAGAGCCATCCGGAAGGCGGGCTGTGTACTTTCCGCGCCGATATCGAAGTGTCAACCTGCGGCGTCATTTCACCGCTCAAAGCGCTGAACTATCTGATCCACCAGCTGGAATCAGACATTGTCACTATTGACTACCGCGTGCGCGGCTTTACCCGCGATATCAACGGGATGAAGCATTTTATCGATCATGAAATTAATTCGATTCAGAACTTTATGTCTGACGACATGAAGTCGCTGTATGACATGGTCGACGTCAACGTTTATCAGGAAAATATCTTCCATACCAAAATGTTGCTCAAGGAATTCGACCTTAAGCACTATATGTTCCATACCCGACCGGAAGAGTTAACCGTCGAAGAGCGCAAGGTCATTACCGACCTGCTGTGGAAAGAGATGCGCGAGATTTACTACGGCCGCAATATCCCTGCCGTGTAATGCCTGACATGCCCGGCGGCGCCTTTGCTTGCCGGGCCTGGGATTCTGTGCCACCTGGCAGCACGAGCAAGGTGCCAGCGGCCAGCCGGGGATTTACCCTGCTTATGCTA